>CALFYG010000001.1 GCA_937952095.1 uncultured Micrococcales bacterium
CATCGCCGCGGACATGGTCGACCTCGAGGCCGTGTATGTGAACTTCGACGGGATCACCTACGCCAAGGGGGCGTCCGCTCTGCGGCAGTTGGTCGCCTTCGTGGGCGAGGAGGATTTCCTCAAGGGCCTGCGCAGTTACTTCACCCAGTACGCGTGGTCGAACACCTCACTGAACGACCTGCTCACCGCGTTGGCCGACGCGAGCGGTCGGGACCTGAGCCACTGGACCCAGCAGTGGTTGCAGACCTCCGGGGTGAACATGCTGCAGGCGGAGATCACCTCGGGTCCGGAGGGCCAGATGGACCGCGTGACCGTGGTGCAGAACCCACCCTCGCTGCCAGAAGGAGTGGCTCCCACGTTGCGTGACCACCGGATCGCCATCGGCCTCTACGAGAGTGGCGACGACGGCGTCCAACGGACCCACCAGGTCGAGGTGGACGTCACCGGTGCGCGCACGGAGGTACCGGCACTGGCCGACCGTGCTCGCCCGGACCTGCTGCTGCTCAACGACGACGACCTCACCTTCGCGAAGATCCGCCTCGATGAGCGAAGCCTGGCAACTGTGACCGAGCACTTCGGCGACGTCTCAGATCCGCTGGCCAGGGCGCTGCTCTGGGGCGCCACCTGGGACATGACCCGCGACGGCGAAATGAGCACAGGGTCGTTCCTCGATGCGCTGGCCGGTGGCATCGCGCACGAGACCGAAGTGGGTATGGTCCAGCAGGTGCTGCGCCAGGCCGATAGTGCCGTGGCCTTGTATGCGGCCCCAGAGAATCGTGAGCGCTATGCAGACCGGATGGCCGCCCTCCTCAGCGAGCTCGTGCACCAGGCGCAGCCCGGCAGTGACCACCAGTTGGCGTATGTCCGCGGCCTCATCTCCTTTGCACGCCGCGACGAGCACGTGGCACTGCTGAAGGGACTACTGGCGGGAACCACGACCATCGATGGTCTTGCGGTCGACACCGACCTGCGGTGGTCACTGTTGCGCCGACTGGTCGTGCTCGGCGAGGCCGGTGGCGACCAGATCGACGCCGAACAGCGGCTCGACGACACCGCCGCTGGTCGCCTCAACGCAGCCGCATGCCGGGCAGCGATTCCGACCGCCGAGGCGAAGGCCGCCGCATGGAGTTCCTGCCTGCATGACGCGTCATTGCCCAACCACATGCTCGGTGCGATCATCGGCGGCATCACCGTCCCGGACCACCGGGACCTGCTGCGTCCGCATGTGGAGCAGTACTTCGAGTCGCTGCCGGAGATCTGGCGCGACCGCACCCACGAGATCGCTCAGGAGATCACGCTAGGTCTCTACCCCCACTCACTCGTGGAGACCGCGACGGTGGAACGCACGGACGCCGTGCTCGACGGCACGGTCGACATTCCGCACGGCGCCCGCCGTTTGCTCGGCGAGGGTCGCGACGGAGTCCTGCGGGCACTGCGCTGTCAGCAGCGCGACGGCGCCTGACGAGACGCACGCCGCGCTCCGCCCACAACTGTTGCGAAGTTGGGGCGACACGCCAGCGTGTTGTCCCAACAACGCAACAACGAGGGGCCGGCGGCGTTACGTTGACGGCCCAGCCGCAAGGCCCACCCCGGTCAGCGGCTCAGGGACCGTACCAGCGTGCGCAGCAGTGTCGAATCCGCAAGTTCCTCGATCAGGACCGGCTGGCCCTGCTCATCGGTCAAGGGCACCCGCCAGTTCGGGTACTCCTGATCCGTCCCCGGCTGGTTCTGGGTGTTCAGGTCGCCCACCCCATCCACGAGTGATAGGCAGAGCAGCCTGCTGGGCGCGCGCGACATCAACCTGTGCATCGCGACGGTGATCTGGGTCGGGGTCGGTGCGTCCACCGGCGACAGCAACCCCTCGTTGCGAAGCACGTTGACCCAGACCTCCACCTCGCGCTCGTGCGACGTGCGGGCCTCGTCATAGGGACGGTCGAGCAGCGACAGATCGTCCCACAGGCGCAGGTGTGAACCATCGAGGTACTGGGCGGTCGGCGGGAGGTCATGGACCGTGACCGACGCAAGACACTCGGTGCGCCAGCCGTTGGGATCGTGGATGGTCTCACCGTCACGCTCGAACAACAGCACGGTCGTCCCGAGGATCCCGCGATCGGAGAGCACATCGCGCGCCCATGGCTCCACGGTGCCGAGATCCTCACCGATCAGCGTCACACCTGCACGCGCCGCTTCCAGACACAGGATGTCGATGAGTGCCTGGTGGTCGTATCGCACGTACGTGCCATCCACGGGCGGTGCACCCGGGGGGATCCACCAGAGCCGGAACAGTCCGATGATGTGGTCGATGCGCAGTCCACCCGCATGACGCATCACGAAGCGCAATATGTCGCGGAAGGGCAGGTACTCGGCCTGCGCCAAGGTGACGGGGTTCCAGGGAGGCTGGCTCCAGTCCTGGCCGGCGGGACTGAACATGTCCGGCGGCGCCCCCACTCGGAAACCCTGTGTGAGCAGATCACCCATCGCCCAGGTGTCGGCGCCGAATGGATGCACTCCGATGGCGAGGTCCTGGATGATCCCGATCTTCATGCCTGCACGCAGCAGTTCCCGCTGCACATGGTCGAGTTGCTCGTCGAAGATCCACTGCAGCCATGCATAGAACTCGACCCTGTGCGGGTCGGGCTCGACCTCAGCGGCGTGCTCCGGCCACTCGTCCCACCGCGGACCGAACTGCTCGGCCAGCGCGCACCACCGGGCATAAGCCTGCAGGTCCTCGCCCTCCTCCTCGAGGAACGCGTTGAAGGCCACCTTCCGGG
>CALFYG010000002.1 GCA_937952095.1 uncultured Micrococcales bacterium
GCCTTGATCTCGAGGGCCACTGGCCACGACTCGACGAGTTCGAAGGCTCGGCGTATCAACGAGTACCCACCCGGGTCACCACCGATCGCGGGATCGTCGAGGCCTGGATCTACGTTCTGGCAGCGGAATCCGACTCCTGACGGGTGTAGGTTCTGCCCTACACGCTCTTATGGAGGAGTTCCCATGAAGAAGACCCTGGCACTCGTCGCCGGTTCCCTCATCGCACTGTCGGCCTGCGGCGGGACGGCGTCAGTCTCCTCCGACGACGTCGCGCAACAGATCAGTGACCAGTTGGCCGCCGAGGTGGGCACAGCACCCGACTCGGTGACCTGTCCGAGCGACCTGACCGCTGAGGTGGGAGCGACAGTGACCTGCGAATTGACGGCTGACGGTCAAACCCTGCCCGTCACCGCCACAGTCACGTCAGTGGACGGCTCGACGGTCAACTTCGACATCCAGGTCGCCGACTCCTGAGAGGTCAGCCCACCCGGACCTTGACGTCCTGGCCGGGCAGGCTCTGTGAGCGGCCCTTGCGGCTCGGGGCCGGCGGGGGGCCTTCTTTGCTGTCGACCCACTCCGAACTCGAGGGCTTCAGTTTCTTGGTGGCGGTCACCCCGACCATCCAGGAGCGCTCCGGGACGTAGCCGTCCAGGATGTCCTTGCGGACCTTGACGGTCAGTGAGAACCCGCCGTCCTTGCCCGCGCGGAACTTGCGTCGAAGATCCCCGACGTCCTCACCTCGTCCACGCAACCATCCGGCACCGTTTCGCAGTGGGACCCACTTGGCGCCCCTCTGCCGCTCCATCACGCCGGTGATCCTGGTCCTGGCGTCGCTGGAGACCACCGCTGTGACATTGCGTACGCGGGTCTTCGTGCGCGGTTCGTCGTAGTTCACGGGCACCACCGTGGCGCGGGTGAACGAATCGCCGCCGAGCCTGACACCGTCGAAACGGGCCACAGTGATGTCCACGCTCTTCGCGTCGGCCATCGGGATGGACGCCGAGCCGCCCTGGACCCACAGGGTCGGGGCCTCGAGCGGGTCGCCGAAGTCGAATGTGACCGCGTACCAGGAGCCCGCGACCGCGCTCCAGGTGGCGATGGCGCTGCCGTTCTCCACCCGGCTGGTCAAGTTCGCCGGCCGGTCTCCGGTGCGTTGCCGTGAACGCACGTTCACGCCCAGATCGGGGAAGTCGGTGATCACGCCGTCGGCTCCGATGGCCGCGGCCTTGCGGTACGCGTCGCGGCTTCCGCGCAGTGTCCACACATGAACGCCGAGATCGGCTGCGTGTGCCTGCTGGACCAGGCTTCGGCGGGCCCGCGTGGTGGGAACCCCCAGCACGTCGGCGAACTGCCGGAAACTCGGGAAGAGGCCCACGTCGTCCGCTCCGACACTACGGGTGAGGAAGACGAAGCGGTTGCCGATCTGGCCACGCATGGCCTGCAGGTCACCAGGGTTGCTGGACTGCAGCCAGACCCGTGAATCGCGGCGGTCCTCGCCGCGTGCGCGCATGAGGTTGACGACTCGCGACACCGGGTCGAGCCCATGGGCCTGGAAGTACCCGGACTCCTTGATCTCGAGATAGAGGCCGGCTCCGCGACCCTGCGCGAAGGAGATCAAGTCGTCGGCGGTGGTGAGGTTCTGCCCGTCCCACTTACGCAGCGTCTGCAACTCCGCCCACGTGAAGTCGTCGACCCAGTAGCCGGTGTAGTCGATGCCGTTGAATGTGCGGACGGAAGCGCGTCCGGCGAATTCCGGGCGGGACGCGATGTCCGTGACACGACTGAGTTCGATGTCATGACACATGACCAGGCGACCGTCCTTGGACACCACCATGTCGCCTTCAAGGAGGTCAGCGCCCAGACCCACGGCCCGGTCGTATCCGCCCAGCGTGCTCTCAGCGGCATATACAGGTGCGCCCCGGTGGGCGATGACAAGCATGCCTGAGGCCGGGCGCCCCTCGAGGCCGTAGGCGACGGTCGATCCCGCCGCCACGGCGAGCAGGACTGCCACGCCCGCGGTTGTCCGCCTACGCAATTCGCACCTCCTTGCGCACCACTGTGCCACGACGAATCCGACGTTCGTCGTAGCGGCTTCGTTCCATATTCACCCGTCGGTGGGACGGGATTAACCTCACCCTGCGTCGACCACACATAACGATTAGGTGACCCTTGACCCCGCGAGTGATGTATGCATTGGCACAATGGGGGGGAAAATCCGTTGTCCCCTCTCCCACAGATCTGCGAAAGCCGCAAGTCTGGTGCGGCGGGGGAACCCGGATTCTTCACGGAATCCGAACAGAATGTGCCTGTCCAACAACAGGCACTCATAGAAGGGATAGTCCATGCGTGGACTCAGGAAGACCGCCCCGGTGGTGATCGGGGCCAGCGTGATCGCGCTGACCCTCGCCGCCTGTGGCGGGTCGTCGGACAGTGGCTCCGGCGGGAGTGGGGGCAGCGACAGCTACGTGACCGTCAACGGTTCCGAGCCGCAGAGCCCGCTGATCCCGGCGCAGACCCAAGAGACCGGCGGCGGCAACGTCATCGACAGCATGTTCACCGGCCTTGTCACCTACAACCAGGAGACTGCAGCCCCGGAGAACGCGGTGGCGACCGCCATCGAATCCACCGACCAGCAGAACTGGACGATCACGATCCGCGACGACTGGACGTTCCAGGACGGCACCCCGGTGACCGCCTCGAGCTTCGTGGACGCGTGGAACTGGGCCGCCTACGGTCCGAACGCCGCGCTGAACTCCTACTTCTTCGAGCCCATCGAGGGCTTCGCTGAGGTCCAGGGTGAGTTCGACGAGGAGGGCAACCCCGTCGGCAAGCCCAAGGCCAAGGAAATGACCGGCCTCAAGGTCGTCAGCGACACCGAGTTCACGGTGAAGCTGAGCCGGCCCAACTCGCAGTTCCCGGTCATGGTCGGTTACTCCGGCTTCGCGCCGATGCCCGAGGTCTTCTTCGAGGACCCCGAGGCGTTCGGCAAGAACCCTGTGGGTAACGGCCCGTTCCAGTTCGAGAGCTGGGACCCGAAGGTCTCGATCAAGCTGAAGGCGTGGCCGGACTACCCGGGCGCGCAGAAGCCGAGCATCGCCGGCGTCGACTTCAAGATCTACCAGGACCTCGACGCGGCATGGGCCGACCTGCAGGCCGGCAACCTCGACGTGCTCGACACCATCCCGGACTCCGGTCTGGCCGGCGGTCAGTACAAGAGCGTTCTCGGTGACCGGGTCGTGGAGCAGCCTGCGGGCATCATCCAGACGATCAGCTTCCCGATCTACGACAAGAAGTTCGAAAACGTCGAGCTTCGCAAGGCCATCTCGATGGCCATCGACCGCCAGACGATCATCAACAACGTGTTCAACGGCACGCGTGAGGTCGCCACTGGTTGGGTGTCCCCGGTCGTCAACGGCTACAAGGCCGGCGTTTGCGGTGAGTACTGCAACTTCGACGCCGCCAAGGCCAAGGAGATGTTCGATGCGGCCGGTGGCTTCGACGGCAAGCTCACCCTGGCGTACAACGCCGACGGTGGTCACAAGGGCTGGGTCGACGCGACGTGCGTCAGCATCAGCAACGCGCTGGGTGTGGAGTGCGTCGGCAAGCCGACCGCGGACTTCGCCACCTTCCGCACGGAGGTCGTGAACAAGGAGATGACCGGCATGTTCCGTACCGGTTGGCAGATGGACTACCCGTCCATCGAGAACTTCCTGGTTCCGCTCTACAAGACCGGTGCGTCCGCCAACGACGGTGACTGGTCGAACAAGAAGTTCGACGACCTCATGGACGAGGCGTCGGCCAAGGCGGGCCAGGAGGGCATCGACCTGTTCCAGCAGGGCGAGGCCGTCCTCGCTGAGGACATGCCCGTCATCCCGATGTGGTACGGCGCGGTCGTGGCCGGTTACTCCGACACGGTGTCGAACGTGCAGTTCACGCCGTTCTCGCGGGTCAACCTGCTGACGATCGAGAAGAGCTAGTCAGTAGTACAACGACTGCGCCCCCATCGCCGGACCCGGTGGTGGGGGCGCAGTCGTGTCCCCACGGGCGCTTTGTCCGTTCTTGCGCGCCACGTGCGCGAAATCGGGGGGTTGGCTGGGCATTCACTCCATCGCGTGAGTAGTGTTTGATCGTCATTGATCCAGATAGGAGGGGGTGCGTGTGGGCCGTTACACGATCCGACGCCTCCTGCAGATGATCCCGGTCCTGATCGGAACCACCTTCATCATCTACGCGATGGTCTGGGCGCTGCCGGGGGATCCGTTCTCGGGGAAGTGTGGACAGCGCCCTTGTCCGCCGGCCTACGTGGCGGAGATGACGGCGAAGTTCAACCTCAACGACCCGCTGCCGGTGCAGTACTTCAAGTACCTGGTGAATCTCCTTCAGGGCAATTTCGGAGAGAGTTTCTCCGGCCGGCCGGTATGGGACGAGATCATGCAGGCGTTCCCCGTGACCTTCCGCCTCGCACTCATCGCGATCATCTTCGAGATCGTGATCGGCATCAGCGCAGGTATCCTCGCCGCTCTGAACCGCGGCGGCTTCTGGGACAACCTGGTGCTGATCAGCACCCTGATCGTCATCTCGATCCCGGTGTTCGTGATCGGCTTCCTGGCCCAGTTCACCTTCGGCATCAAACTGGGCTGGTTCCCGCCCACGGTGGGACCCAATGCGACGGTCTATGAGTTGTTGTTACCCGCTTTCGTGCTCGCGTCACTGTCGCTGGCCTATGTCGCTCGTCTGATGCGCGCGAACCTGACCGAGAACCTGCGGGCCGACTACGTACGCACCGCGACGTCGAAAGGTCTGTCCCGGCAGCGGGTCATCGGCCGGCACGCCGTGCGCAACTCCCTGATCCCGGTGGTCACCTTCATCGGTGCGGACTTCGGCGCACTGCTCGGCGGTGCGATCGTCACCGAGGGCATCTTCAACATCCGCGGAATCGGGGGACTGCTCTACCTGTCGATCCGCACCCGCGAAGGCGCCACCGTGGTCGGGGTGGTCACCGTCCTCGTCCTGGTCTTCCTGCTGGTGAACCTCCTCGTCGACATCCTGTACGGCGCGATCGACCCGAGGATCCGTTATGAGTGACCCGAACGCCTCGATGGCGGCCGCAGCGCCGGAGACCGTCGAGAAGGAGACCTACCTCGGCTCGGAACTGCCTCCCGAGCCAGGCAAGGAGAAGAGTCGCTCGCTGTGGAGCGACGCGTGGCGCGAACTGAAGAGCAGCAAGATCTTCATCATCTCGCTGGTCCTGATCATCCTGTTCCTGATCATGACGTTCTTCCCGCAACTGTTCACCTTCGGCAAGGACCCGATGACGTGCGACCTCACCAAGGCCCGTCTGGCTCCGTCGTCGGAGGCGTGGTTCGGCTATGACAACAACGGCTGCGACGTCTACACCCGCACCATCTACGGCGCGAAGGCCTCCATCCTCGTGGGTGTCTTCGCGACGCTGTTCACCATGCTGGTCGGTGGCTTCATCGGGGTTATCGCGGGATTCTTCGGCGGCTGGGTCGACTCGATCCTGTCCCGGCTGACCGACATCTTCTTCGCGATCCCGTTGTTGCTCGGTGGCATCCTCGTGCTGACCTCGTTCCCCTCCAGTGACAGCACCAACCTCTACAGCGAAGTGGGCAAGGTGGTGCGTGAATCGGATTTTGGTGGTATATCGCATGCAGGTGAGTTTGAAACATCACTCTATCTGGCCTTGAAACCCGAATTGGCACAGATGGACAAAGCCGTCGATGAACGTTCACCCTTGCCCG
>CALFYG010000003.1 GCA_937952095.1 uncultured Micrococcales bacterium
GTGCCCCACAGGGCGGTGTTGTCGGACATCACCACGCACGGGAACCGCCAACCCAACGTAGGCGCCACCGCAGGCTGCCCCGCCTCCGACACCATGCGGCCCACCGCGAGGCCGGGGCGTTCGACCTGCGGGATGATCTGGTCGCCGTGCCCGGCGCGCACCACCGCCGTCGGCGCCAACGCACTCGAGGTCGGATCGGCACCGTTCTCCGCGATCACGTAGCGGCCGTGGTTCCCGTTCCCCGACGCATCCAAGGCGGTCGACGACTCATCGCCCCACCTGTGCCACGCGACCACCTTCCCGGCGTCCACATGGGTCTTGATCCGGTAGTCCCACACCGAGTCGGGCAAGTCGTGGTTGGACAGCAACCCGAGGGCGTCGGTCCAGGTGACGGTGGTGTCGACCAGGTACCGGAACCGCCACTCGGCGTTCCACGACGTGATCCACCCGTAGGCGATCGGGATGTCGTACTCGGCGAGAGGGATGCCGGTGTCGCCGTCGTACGTCTCGACGTGCATGTCGACCCGCACCTTGCGACGCAGGTTCAACTTCCCGTAGTACGGCCCGGACGTGTTGGTCGGGTCGAACAAGCTTTCCCGGTTGTCGAGCACCATCGACCCGCCACCCGGCGGGCAGTCATCGACCGCTTTGCTGCGCCCGTGCTTGAAGCTGAGTTTCCGGACGTAGCTGGTTATGTCGATCCAGTCGCCGGGGTCGGGGGCGTCGAGCGGGTTCGATTCGAGCTCGATGTAAACGAGCGGATAGGCACGGGTATGGGTCGTCATCGTGGGCTCACGATCAAGACGGTTGCCCACTCGTCGTCGCTGGCGGCCACATGGATGGCATGTCCGTACCGCATGGCGATCAGGTCGAGCTGCGGGACCGAAGGTGTCCGCACGGTCAGCGCCGTGCCGGGGCCGACTAAGCCGACGTTCATCTGCGCATCGATCTGGCCCAGGTGGAACCCGGCGCAGAACGAATCGTCGTGGTAGGCGCCACCGCTGGACTCGCACACCACGAACGGCATGACCAGGTCGAACTCGGCTTCGTTGTCTTCGTCGTGGTCGCTCATCGTTGGCCGTATCCGTTCCGCTCGGCACGAGCGATGATGTCCATGAGGTCACGGTCGGAGATCACGGCGCCGGCCTGGATGATGTACGTGTTGCCGCCGTCCTGGCGCTGCTGCTCCGGGGTCAACACCTTCTCGCCGTCGTGCAGCACCGCCAGCCCAGCCCCGCCGCCAGGGGCGCGGAACGTGCCACCGCCAGCGAACTGCGGGATCGACAACCGCGACGCCGCAGCAGCGATCACACCCGCCGTGGCCCTGGCTACCGCACCGCTCGTGAACCCCGAGCCGCCGACCTCAAGGATCAGCTGCGTCCGCACCGTCGCCGGGATCAGGTCGAGCTTCTTCTTGTAGTAGTCGACCTGATCGCCGGTCAGGCCAAGCGCAGGGCCGAACTTCTCGAGCGCATCCTTGGCCTCGTCTACCTTCGCCTTCACGTCAGCCTGCGACCCGCCCATCTGGGCGGTCTGGAAAGCAGCGTCGTACGTCGACGAAACCAGGTCGTCGACCTTGCCGGTCAGGTTCCCGACCGACACCGATCCCACGTCGATCGCCTCCGTGGCCCGGCCCTGCGCCTCCGTCACCCTCGACAGCGCATCGGCCTGCGCCTCCGCCGCCTCCCGACGTGCGTCCTCGATGCGACGCTGCCCGTCCTCCTGGGCCTTGGCAAGATCGGCCTCCGAACGAGCGATGTCCTTGTTGCCATCCTCGGCGGCCTGAACCTGATCACGTTTCGCCCGCTCCAGCTGGAGCTGAGCATCCTCGATACGGCGCCGCTGCTCCAACGGGTTATCGCCCGCACCCCCAGAGGCAGCGTCGACAAGAGCACGTTCGGCGTCGATCACCCTGTCAGCGGCGTCCTGCGCTGAACGAGACGCAGCCTCACGGGCGTCAGCCACCCGCTGCTGGGCGTCGACAATCGACTCGGCCGCTTCACGTTCGGCGTCGGCGATCCGGCGCGCCCCGTCAGACGCCGCACGGGACTGGTCGCCTAGCGCCGCCGCCACGTTGTCCTGGGCGTCGGCGTACTTCGATGCCTGCCCCGCCGCCTGGGTCTGGAGCTGGGCGAGACCGGCCACAGCGTCCTTGAACCGCACCTGGGCGTTGATCGCGGTGGTCTGCGTGTCGAACAGGCCGGCGAACACCTGGGCCGCCCGAGCGGCGCGCACCGAGGCGAGCTCGACACTCCGTCCCATGGCATCGAACCCGAACGCCGCTTGCAGCGCCGAAGCCAGCAGCCGGCCACGGAGATCAGCGGCGGTGCTCGCAAACGCAGACTTCGCTTTGATCGTCTTGCCACTGAGCGTGTCCCATGCATCCCCGAAGTTCCCGGTCAGCGTCGACGTCACAACCCTGGTTGCCCCGGCTAGCTGGGTCATCTCGTAGGTGACGCCCTGGATGACCTGCCGGCCGATCCCGAGTTTCACGTCGCCAGTGGCCTGCGACAGCCCGGCACGGGCCTTCTTGTAGTCCTCGAGCCGGCGGATGTCCGCCTCGGTCACCCCCAGCGACAGCCCCTGGAGTTCGGCGATGGTGGACCTGGACTTGTCGAGGACGTCGACCATCTCGGTCCACGACTTCCCGAACGCAGCCGACGCGATCGCGGCCTTCTCGGCGGGGTCCTGGGTGGCCTGGTAGGCGGACGCCACGTTGAGCAGGGTGCCGTTGAGGTCGGTGGTGCCGTCGGCGTTCTTGGCGACGACAATGCCGTACTTGAGTAGCGCGCCCTCGTTGGTGCCGACAGCCTTGGCGAGTTTCGCCATGGCGTTCGCCCCGGCGTTGGCCTCGATCCCAACCCCGGAGAACACCCCGGCCAGCTTCGCCGACTCCTGCGCCGACAGCCCCGACACGTCAGAGATGGCGTCGACCTGCTCGACCACACGCTTGAACTGGTCGAACGAATCCTTCCCGACCTTCACCGTCACCGCACCGAGGGCGGCCATGCCCGTGGCCGCCACAGCAGTGCGGGTGGAGATCCCGCCGAGCACTTCCTCGACGCCGCCGAACTGGTCGACGAATTCGCCGATCCCCAACGAGTCCGCCAGGCCGCTGAGGAACGAACCGGCTTTCGAGGTGGACCCGCCGGCCAGCGCGCCCCGCAACGACTTGCCGGACTGCTGAGCCTGCTGCTCCGCCTTCTTGAGCGCAGCCTCGATCTGCTTGCCGGCGGCGCCGATCTGCCCGCCCGACGCCTGGGCGGCCTGGGCGATCTGCCGGAACGCTGCGACCGCCTTGGTTGGGTCGCCGGTGAACTTGAAATCGATGCCTACCGCACGGGCCACGTCAACCCCTCAGATGCTCGAGCAGGGCGTCGAGCTCGCCGTGAGGCATCGACTCGATGTCCTCCCAACGCAGCGACGTCTTCGTGTAGATCAGCGGCAGCCACGACCGGAGCTGCCGCCTCAAGCTGGGGGGTCGTCATCACCCACCCCGTCCGTAGCGATCTCCTCTTCGTCCGGGAAGTACAACCACGGCGAATCAGCGAACGACCGGTCCAACAGGTCGTCGTAATCCTCGCCCTCCACACCGGCCTGCAACCCGGCCAGCCACCAGCCGGCCAGCAACGTGTCCAAAGGGCACGCCAGAGGATCGACGATCACCCGCCACAGGTCATCGACCCCGAGGCCGCACACCACACGCAGCTGGCGCACTTGGCGGGCGGTGGTGTCCAGCCAGCGCAACACCCTGCGCTCGCCATCGACCAACACCCACACCACCAGCCGTTCACGGGCGGCGCGCACCTCGGCAGCCTGCTTCGCTGCTTCCTCGGCGGCGATCATCGCCGCCACCTGCTTGGGGTCAGGTGCTTTCGCCATCAGACTCCGATACCTCCCGCCTCGAGGAACGCCCGCATCCGGTCAATCCGCGCCGCACTCGACTCCGCCGGACTGGGGAACGAGTCGGCGTACTTGTCGGCCACCGTCTTCAAACGCTCGAACACGTTCTGCGCGCCCACCCCGATCGCCGGGTAGAACGCCTTCCCTGACGACTCCTCCACCGTCAGCCGGCCACCGGCCTCGCCAAGCGAGAACTGGTTCCCGGTCCACGGACCGAAGATCGAATCTTTCGAGTACGGGATGCGAGACACCCCAACCCGCCGGTCGCCGCCACCAACCCTGCGAGACACCAGCGCGCCGGACTGCACAGTACGGAAGAACGGACGGGTCTGCCCACGCTTCGCGCCGAACTCACGGCCCAACGAATACGGGTGCTTGGCGTTACCCATCCGCACCGCCGCACCCTTGCTGTTCACCTGCGAACGCACCGAGGTTGCCACCCTGGGGCCGGTCCCGCCGAGATCACGGAACCGGCCCTTGATGTCGTTCACCAACGGACGGAGCCCGCGGCGGATCTCCCGCTGCATCACCGTCCGCAGATCCTTCTCCGCCGACTGGGCCGCTTGGATTGTCTCCTCCAGGCCGGACACCGTGATCCCGCCTGTGATCCGGCGTGCCACGGGTCAGGGCGTCGAGTCGGCGTTGACAGCCACGATCGAGAACGTCTGAGCGTCCGTGTTCCCGGAGGTCACGTACGCCTTGTACGGGCCGGTCACCGTGATCTTGTCGGTCCCGGCAACCTTCGGGGTGATCCCCGTCTGCCACTGCATCGTCATCGAAATCGTGATCGACGACGACCCGTTGGTCAGGGTGAGCACCAGCGTCTTCTGGGTGCCGTTCGTGAAGTCCGTCAGGTAGCCGACGTCGGACGCTTCGAGCTCGAACTCGACGTTCCCGGTGATCTCCATGAACTGGCCACGCTCCGGGTCGGAGATCGTGGTCCGGCCGATGCACGTGTCGTCCGAGTTCAGGTTGTTGTTCCCCGAGATCGTGATGTTCTTGACGCACCCGATCGACGACCCGCCGACCGTCACCGCACCGTCCACATAGCTGTAGGCGGTCTGCCCTGTCGGGTCGGTGCCATCCAGCGAACCGGAACCCGTGTAGCTGATCCCGTTCCCAACCCACGTGATCCCGAGGGTGGCGTTCTCGTTGATCGCCAGGGCGATCTCCCACGAGTCGACCATCATCCCGACGGCCTGCTTGCGGAACACCGCCGACGTGCCACCGGCGGTCACCTGCATCGTGTACGACGGCAGGTACTTCGACGGCGACGCCGTGTGCGTGTACGGCCCGGAACCGGTCGTGGCGATCGACCCGAGCATGGCCTCGAACAGCAGCGCCTCGCCCTTCGTCCACAACAGCAGCTGCGTGTCACCAGACACCCTGGTACGGCCCTGCCGCACCGCTGCCGCCGACTGGAGCAGCAACGCCCCGGACAGGGTCGGGGTCTCGAGCTTGGCGGTGTCCTGATCGATCGACTCCGACAGCATCTTCAACACCCTGGTCGGGGTGGTAGTCATGCCGATCGAGTAGAGCGACCCGCCCGACGAGTACGACCCAGGGTCAGACGAGATCGCCACCTTCACCGTCGAACCAGTGGTGCCGGTGGTGGTCACGCCGATCACGTTGTACCCGGAAGGCGAGATCCCGGTGATCCGCACCCGAGCCCCAACCGCAAGCCCGTGAGCGGCGGAGGTGGTGTACGTGGCGACACCGGTCGACCAGCTTGCAGTGCTGATCGTCCGGACTTCCTTGCCGATTGAAAGGCCGGACCCGACCCCAGTGACAGCCATCTCATCAACCCTTCTGCGGAGCTGGCTCTACCCGCGCCCGCCGCTTCGGCGCCGGCCGATCTTCGGCCAGCTCCCATTCCCCAGACTCAACCGCCGACGCGGCCCTGTCCTCGTCCTCAACCTCGAGCAGCCCGCCCGGCACCGCCACACCGGGCACACCGGGAAGCGATACCTCGGACAAACCGCCCACGTACCTCAACTGCATCTCGTCGCCTCCACCCCGATACGAACCTCGACCATCGCCCCGAACCCAGGCGGCCGCTCCAGCTTCGACGACACCTGCGAGAACCCGTCCCACGAGATCCGCACGTCCCACCCGTCACCAGTAGCCGTCGTCAACAGCGAACGGTTCTCCTGCACCAGGTCGAACACCAGGTCCATCAGCTCCAGCACATCCGCCTGCGCCGTAAGGACATCGACGTCGCCGTCGACAGGCAGCGACAGCAACGTCAACACATGCTGGTAGTTCTCCTGCACCCCGACAGGCATGCTGTACGGCTGGGCCTGGACCTCGACGTCGTTACCCCACCACGCCACCCGCAGCTCCGACAGCTGCTCCGGTTCCTGCACCGGGCGGGCGTCCAACAACTCGACACCCACCCCCGACAGCGCAGGACGCACCAGCTCCGACAGCGCATCCCTCGACACAAACAACGACGTCGACGCCATCAGGCCAAACCCCGATACTGGATCTGGTCGGCCAACAGATCACGCACCCCACGAGGAAGCGCAGACGCAGGGAACGCAGACACCGGCTGGTCGTACTCGTTCAACACCGCCGTCGAATCGATCTCGCCCTGCCACATGTTCTTGAGTGCCAGCACCGCCGCCGTGTGGAACCGAGTGCCAACCACCGCCGCTGTGTTCGCATACCGGCCCGCCGAGTAAGTCACCTCGACAGTGCCGCACTCCCACAGCATCGACGACCACGACGACCTGCGGAGCAGAACCCCCGACAACCTGGTCGGGTCGTCCGGGTCCTGCTCCGCCAGATAGTCACCCGCCGCCGACAACGTCTCCGCTGTCAACGTGGTCGACACCCCGCCCGACCACACCTTCACCGTCGACACCGACAGCACCGGGGTGCGGCGCAACCACACCGCCGAACACCCGCCCGGCTGCCGCTCCCCGGTGACGGTGCGGGCGACAACGGGACCGACCAGCTCATCAACCGCGTTTGAAATCGCGGTCACATACCCTTCGAGCCGGTCGACATGGACCGTGTTCGACTGGCTGAGACGCACGGCGTCGAGCGCATCTTCGATTGAGAGCAGGTCGGTCGCCGTGGTCACTGCTCGGCGCCTCGCCGGCCGGCACGACGACGGCCGGCACGACGACGGGCAGACCCGCCGCCGGCTTCCTCAACACCGGAGTCGGAAACCGCAGGCGGGGCGGTCTCCGACTCCGGGTCGTCACCAGCCCGCCCAGAACCGGCGACGATCTCAAACGCCGACGACTGACCGACAAGCTGACCGGCGACATAGTCGCTGGCTTCGAGCTCGTCGCCTGCAGGCACCACCACCGCAGCACGGATGATGTCGTTCGACTTGTTGCGGAGCCGCACCCCCGGCTGACGCAAGCCAGCCTGAGGCACAGGAATCTCAGACGGTGGCATGGGCCCTCACATTCTTCGTGTACGGCCATGCATCCTTCTTGGAACGATTGCAGTGCCTGCATATCGGCCGGATGTTGCATGGCATATGGGCCCCACCCTTCGAGAGAGGCTTTACATGGTCCCGCTCCACGCCGGGAGCGCCGCAGACCCAACACAGCCGGCCGAAGTACTCCATGCGAGCTTCGATCTTGGCTTCGGTTGTGTGGGGCGAGGTAAGCACCTCGAGACGCGCCTGGCGCCGGGCGTTATGAACCCGCCAGGTATGCTTGTGGCGCTGGTAGTTGACGGCAGCGAACCCGGTGCGCTGGACCCATTCCCGCTTCTTGGCCTTGTGGTGTTCATGCCGACAGGCGTCGGAGCAGAGCGCCACACCGTTCACCCTGCGGGCCTGGGTCCCACAGATGGGGCACGCCCCCATAGCGACCGGCCTGCCGTCCCAGCGGTGCGCCGACGCGTGCGCGAGCTTGCACGGCTTGCAGCAGAACCTCTGCGGCCTCCCCGTATCTCTCGTTTGCACGAACATCGCATTGCACCGATCGCAGAACTTGATAACCTGCTGTCTGACCACGAAACCCCTCCTTCGGGTTGTGCTGGTCCTGGTGCCCGGCGTCTAGTCACGCCGGGCACCTTTAGTTTACTCCAAACTTACGGAGTAACGTTGTATACAATACTTGTATCGTCCTCGCTGGTCCCACGTGCATTGACATTCTGAAAGTCTTGCCGCATGAAACCAACGATGACCCTTTGGTACGTCTCTCGGTAAAGTGAGTCGTCGACCTCGAGCGCCAGCGGGGTCCGCTGACCGAACACCCACTCCATGCGGTTCACGCACAGGGCGTAGGTCTTCGTGGTGGTGATCGCATCGTGCACACCGGAGGCGTTGAGGTTGGTACGCACGTGCTCCGACACGATGATCGGGATGCCGTACAGCGACCCGAGCTGCCCGTTCAGGATCGTGGCCTGCGGGCCGAGCTTGTCGACGGTGATCACGTTGCTGTCGGTCACCAGCGCGTAGTAGCTGGAGATCGGCACGATGAACGC
>CALFYG010000004.1 GCA_937952095.1 uncultured Micrococcales bacterium
CAGACTTGCCGGGTTCTTCTCTTTGTCTCATAGTTTCTTGCAACTGAAGGGCTTCACCGCGCTCTTCGTCGCGTAGGTGGTGGGCGTTCCGGCCGTCCCGTCCGCTGCGATCGGCGTGAACGTGGCAAGTCCCACGATCTTGCCCTTGAGGGTCTTGCGGTTGAGTTGCAGGTTGTAGTTGATCTGCCACATGCCGGTGACGTTCACGTCGAAGTCGGAACCGTAACTGGTGCCCGACAGCGACATGTGGATGATCTTCTTTCCCGGGACGTTGTTGTTCGGCTTGGCCAGGGTGGCCGTCCCACTCAGTTGGTTGACGTAGTTGTCCACCAAGACATCAGGATTCGTGGCGCGTTCCACGCCACTGACCCACCACATCCTTTGTTTGGTCGGGTGGTCTGCAGGGTCGATATCCAGTGACAGGACGCTTTGCGTGGCTCCCAGACCGCCGTATCCGAACCGCAGGCAGTGGGCCCCGCCCTTGTCGAGTGCTGTCTTGCTGTCCGCGTGGGCGCCCGCCACCGGGAGCAGCGTCAGAGCTGCAGCAGAGCCAAGAGTTACCAGTGTGCGCATGAACATGTGAACCTCCCACTGGACGTTTCGGCGGCACGGCCACTCCACCTGAGCCTTTCTCCCGGTTCGTGTGACGAATGTGGCGGGGGCTTCTTTGTGTGCTGGGCTTCTGGTGGATCGACGATCTCTGTCGCCTTGCGCCTTCGCGTACCGGCCCCTACGCAATGCGCTTGTACTTCACCCCGAGGTACGTGAACGTGGGCACACCCGTGGCTGTCTTCGCGGGGATCAGGCACTCGCCCTTGCCCCTGCCGAGCCCGAAACCAAGCCCTGCAGTGAAGGCCACGCCATCCTGGCGCACAGTCAGTGCCTGGGTCCCGCTCTCTGATGAGGCGTCCATGACCAGCAGGCCATCGAGGTCACGCAGCCGGATCTGCCGGGCGACCAGGCTGGGATCGACGTGAGGGTTGGCGTCGACCGCACGATACGTCCCCAGCCGGGCGCGCCACGGGGCGCGCAGTGTCGTTTCCGGCAACTTCTCACCGGCGATCAGTGTCACCAAGGCGCCGCTGAGGGGGATGCGCGTCACCATCAGCCTGCGGCCCTCGACCGTCCGGAAGCGGACCAGCGGCAGTTCTTTGCCCTGCGGCCGGAACCAGCCGTCAGCGTGAGGCAGCAGTGTTTGTGATGTGGCCGCGGGGGTGCCCGCATTACTCGTCAGCGTGAGGGCGGCTCCGTCCGATGTCACCTTGTACAGCGAGGCTGTTCCCCCGAAGTAGCCGGTACGAGCGGCCAGCTGGTCCGCTGTCAGGGTGGTGAGGGGGGACTTCGGGGCCTGCTCCGGTGCCGGGGGTTGTCGACCGGTCTTGGCCGCGTACGCCAAGGTCAGTGCCTCGGTGGCGATGTCGGACTGGATACCCGCGCCCCCCACGGTGTTGACCGATACGAAGACGCCCAAGTCCGACCCCGGTAGAAGCTTCATCATGCTGTGGTTCCAGACGGTCGCGCCGTCGTGCCACACGACCTTGCCTGCCCAGTCGAGGCCAGGGTCACCCACGGCGAACCCGAGGCCGAAGTGCATGAAGCTGATATCCAGCGGGGTGACCTCCTGGGGCTTCCACATCCTGTGCAGCCAGGACGCCTTGATGACCCGGCCCCTCGGTCCCTCGCCTCCCGCGAGCAGCATCTGCATGTACTTGGCCATGTCGACCGCTGAGGAGGTGATCGAGCCGGCCGTCCAGCCATTGATGTATTCGCGCGGCTGTGTGGTCACCGAACTGATCGAACCGTCGGGTCCGAAGGTCGCCGTGTAGTTGCGAGTCAGCCGAGAAGCCGGTGCGGATGTGGTGTTGAACGTGGAACCCGTCATCCCCGAGGGGCGGAAGATGTACCGGCGGGAGTAGGTGTCGAACGGCAAGCCGATGACGTTCTCCACGAGGTTCTGCAGCAGGACGTACCCGCTGTTGTTGTAGGCGTACACGGTGTTGACGCGGCGCTCCGGATACATGCGTGACAGCGCCTTGACGAGCCATGTGCGGAAGTCAGGGTCCGGCTTGCCCACAGTGAGCATGCCGTTGAAGACGTCGCCAGGGATCCCGGAGTGGTGGTCGAGAACCGTGCGGACGGTGATCACATTGCGCTTGTACCGGGGCAGCAGACGGAACTCAGGCACGTACGTGGCCAGCGGCTCGTCGAGGTCCACGAGTCCGCGCTGGACGAGTTGCATG
The DNA here is from genome assembly GCA_937952095.1 of uncultured Micrococcales bacterium. GTDB lineage: Bacteria > Actinomycetota > Actinomycetes > S36-B12 > UBA10799 > JADKAV01. The sequence continues at coordinate 2,241 of CALFYG010000004.1, forward strand.
ACGGCGATCGCGGATGCGGTCTTGGACGCGGAACCGATGTGGAACAGGGTCCGTTTCGTGACGGGTTCGCGTGCTTTCCGATCGGCGTAGCCGAAGCCGCGCGTCCACACCACCCGGTCACCGTCCACCAAAGCGATCGTGAGCCCCACGACGCCGTTCTGCTCCATGGAGGTGGTGATGTCTGTCGTCAGGCGGGCGATGACCGGAGCGTAGTCGGGGTCGGGGGCGGCAACGCTCGGCCCGGCGAGCAGACCTGCCCCGACGCACGTGACAACGACTGCGGATGCCCCCACCCTGAACCATCGGTCCATGCACTCACCGTACGTTCAGCCGGGGGCCAATCCCGGATCGGCGGGCTGGTGCCTGCGCGGACCACCACGTCCGTCCACGAGCACGGTGCGGGAGGCGTACGCAGAGTAGTCAGCGTGTGGCGGGCCGCGCCGCAACGGCTGCCCGGGGGGTCATCCCCTTCTTCTTGTACTGGCACCGCAGTGCGCCGGCGAACACGAGGCCCTCGGTGCCGTCGCGGTTGAACATGAACTGGTAGCCGATGCCCATGGTCTTTCCCTTGCCCCGGAACCGGACCTGACCGAAGCCGGGGGCGGGGAAGGGAGGCACGTACAACGTGCTGAAAGCGGTGTCCCCGTTCTTGGTGATCGAAGCGTACGGGTCGGCGTTCGGGCCCTGCTCGAGGTCGTAGTTCCCGAACCCCTCGAACGCATCGATACTGACGAACAGCCGGTACCCGTTCACGACCGGGGTGAGTGCCTTGAAGTCTCCCTTCGATTTCCTGCACCGGGCCGTGGTGAACACCGCCACTTGGGTCTCACCACTGAACACAGTGACTTCCGGCGTCGGGTCGGGTTTGGCCTGCACGGGGCTGAGGGAGGTGGCTGCCATGGCGACGACCGCTGCCACTCCCGCCAACCGTGCGGTGATGATCATGGTGCGAACCTAGACCGGGATAGCGCTCTGTCGCTATGGCCCGTTCGATCGACGCGGGATCCACCGACGGGCGCGTATCCGCCGACCGGTTCTTCCAGGCCGCGTACCGTGGAGAAGGGGTGACAGTGTGACCGAACAGCAACCGTACGAAGTCCTCGAGCGGTACCCGGACTTCGAACTGCGCCGTTACCCCGAGCACATGGTTGTCGAAACGGACGTCCCAGGCCCGTTCGGCGTGGCCGGTAACCTGGCCTTCCCGAAACTGGCGCGATACATCGGTGGGCACAACCGGTCGTCTCGCAAGGTTGCGATGACGGCGCCGGTGGTCCAGGAGCAGGACCCTCGAAGCGGCGTGTTCATCGTCGGCTTCGTGATGCCGGCCGATCTCGCAGAAGAGGATGTCCCGGAACCGGCGGACTCCTCGGTGCGAATGCGTCGGGTGCCGGCCCAGACCGCGGCCGCGTTGAGGTTCTCCGGGCGCTGGACCCGAAGTGCGTACGATGCGCGCACCGAAGAACTGCGTGATCTCTTGGCTCACGAGGGTCTGGTGGTGGTGGGCAGGCCCCGTTACGCGCGGTTCGACCCGCCGTGGACACCCTGGTTCCTCCGGCGTAACGAAGTTGTCATCCCGGTCGAGATGCGCTGACTCGCACTGAAACCCCTCGCTCAACGACCGCCCCTGCGCCGTACCGTGAGTCTGTGGGCCACATCGACATCTCCGGGGTTCGCTACGAACTGCCCGATGGGCGTGTTCTGCTCGATGACGTCTCCTTCCGGGTGGGCGATGGGCAGAAGGTCGCGCTAGTAGGGGCCAACGGCTCGGGGAAGACGACGTTGCTGCGCATCATCATCGGCGACATCGCCGCCCACGAAGGCGCGATCACGCGGTCGGGCGGGCTGGGGGTGATGCGGCAGTTCGTGGGTCAGGGCGTCGTGGACGCGGATGCCGCCATTGCAGACCCCACGGTGGCCGACCTGCTCCTCTCAGTGGCGCCGCTGCGGGTCCGCGATGCTGCACATGCGATCGACCGATGCGAGTTGGCTCTGATGGAGGTCGACGACGCCGCCACCCAGATGAAGTACGCAGAGGCTCTGGCGGAGTATGCCGACGCCGGCGGTTATGACGCCGAAGTGATCTGGGATGTGTGCACCACCTCCGCGTTGGGAATTGCCTACGACCGGGCGAAGTACCGTTCGTTGAGCACACTGTCCGGTGGGGAACAGAAGCGACTGGTCCTGGAGTACTTGCTTGCGGGGCCGGACGAGGTTCTGTTGCTCGACGAACCCGACAACTATCTCGACGTGCCGGGAAAGGTCTGGCTCGAGCAGCGGATCAGTGAGTCGGACAAGACGATCCTGTTCATCTCGCACGATCGCGAGTTGCTGGCCAATACCGCCACCCGTGTCGTCACGGTGGAACTCGGCGCCGCCGGCAACCAGGTATGGACACATCCAGGCGGCTACGCGACGTATCACGATGCGCGGCGCGACCGGTTCGCGCGACTCGACGAACTGCGCCGGCGCTGGGACGAAGAGCACCAGAAGTTGAAGACGCTGGTGACCACGCTGCGGCAGAAGGCGACGTACAACGATGGGATGGCCAGCCGTTACCAGGCGGCTCAGACCCGGCTCCGCAAGTTCGAGGAGGTGGGACCGCCCACCGAGCAGCCCCGGGAGCAGCGGGTGGTCATGCGGCTGACCGGAGGCCGTACGGGCAAGCGAGCGCTGGTCTGCGAGAACCTCGAGCTCCGGTTGCCGGACGCAGAGCTGATGCGTCCCTTCCACCTTGAGGTCTGGTACGGCGAGCGAGTGGCGGTCCTGGGTTCGAACGGGTCGGGCAAGTCGCATTTCCTCCGGTTGCTGGCCGCAGGAGGTTCAGAGCCCGATCTCGAGCACTCGCCGGTGGGGGATGCCGACATTGCCGCCGTGATGCATAACGGCACCGCGCGGCTGGGCGCGCGTGTCCGACCCGGCTGGTTCGTGCAGACCCATGAGCATCCGGAGCTGGTCGGACGCACGCTGCTGGACATCTTGCACCGCGGTGACCGCACCCCGGACGGTAGAGGGCGGTCGGGCATGGGCAGAGAGCAGGCGGCGCGGGTCCTCGACAGGTACGAGTTGGCGCACGCGGCCGAGCAGAGTTTCGACGCGCTGTCCGGTGGTCAGCAGGCGCGGTTCCAGATCCTGCTGCTGGAACTGTCCGGAGCCACGATGCTGCTGCTCGATGAGCCCACCGACAACCTCGACGTGGAGTCCGCCGAGGCGCTCGAGGAGGGTTTGGCGGCGTTCGAGGGCACCGTGTTGGCCGTCACCCACGACCGTTGGTTCGCCCGGGGTTTCGACCGGTTCCTGGTCTTCGGAGCGGACGGCGTGGTCTACGAATCCGACGAGCCGGTGTGGGACGAGACGCGGGTGCAGCGCGCGCGATGACCGGGTTCAGCAGGCTCGTTGCTCTGCGAGTTTTGCCTTGGCCAACTGCTTCTTTCGCGTACGCAGCGCATCGCGTAACGCGTCCTTCCGCTTGCCCGATGCTGCTTTCATGCGTGACTTAAGGCTCTTCACTTTGCCCTGCAGTTTGGTAACCAGTGTCTGTGCGGCCTCACACTTCGAGTTGTCACGCTCCACCGTCAGCACCACCCGCACGGGGTTTGTGATCAGCGTCTTGTACAGCTCGGCCTTGTCTTCGCACGTCGCCACAGTTGGGCCGTCCACCCACGACTTGCCCACCAGGATCCAGTGATTACCGGGGCTCACTGTGTAGGTGACAACCCAATCCGTCGTGTCACTGAACGGCGGGGCTGCGGATTCCGACCGCTCCTGGCCCTTGAATGTGTAATACGCCCGCGCTGACACTGTCCCCGGCACGTCTGCCCATTGCACGAAGACCAAAGCGCTGCAGTGACCGGGGTCAACTGGGTCCTGGCCGTGGAGATATTGGATCGTCGCTGGCACCGTGATCTCTTCGGTGGTCGTGCCGGCCGTTGCCGCAGGGGCTGCGAACAGGCCCATGGCGACGAGCGCCGCTGTGACCGCCGCGGTCAGCGCGAGCCGCGGATGTTGATCATGCCTCATGCGTCGTGACAGTAGCATGCCGAAAGTATGTCGCGGAATCCCCTGATCGTCCACAGGTCCTCAGGTGCACTGCTCCGACCCGGCATCAGTGCCACCGTTGGCTTCCGTGGGGACGAAGCGCCAGTCGAAATCACCGGCACGCAGCGTGAGTCGTAAGACGCCGTGGCTGTCGTTGAGCCGCACCTCGGATCCCGTGGCGAGACCGGGGATCTCCCGCAGTGCGGCCCCGCCGGTGCCGACGACGAACTCTCGGATGCCTGAAGGGTCGGTCCTGCCCGTAGCATCGAGGCGGGCGAAGCGTTCGTAGTTGTGTTCGTGCCCGGTCAGCAAGAGATCGGTCCCTTGGTCGGCCAGCAACGTGTACAGAGGTGCGGTGTTCGTGTCAGGGCCGTGGACCCCGCTCGACCAGCGGGGGTGGTGCCACACGGCCGCCGTGCACCGGGGCTGGTCACCCCGTAGCTGATCGGCCAGCCAGATGTACTGCGCAGATCCTGTGCCGCATCCACCCACCTGCGCGCAGTTCGAATTGAGCATGTAGAAGCGCCAGCCGGCGAGGTTCACCGCGTACCAGGGCTGAGCTGGAGTGCCCACGCGGTCGCCGAAGAAGTCGAAGTAGGCCGTGGCTCCGGAGTTGTACTCGTGATTCCCGGGAACGGGGAACGTGATCGGTGTGAAGCGGCCATAGGAGGGGTCGTAGCAGTTGGCGAAGTCGGCTGCGGTGCCGTTCGGGTACGCGAGGTCGCCGGTGGCCACCAGTGGCCCAGGGGCCGAGTCGATGAGCGCCGCCGTCTCGTCCGCGGCGCCACCGCACTGGCCGATGTCGCCGGTGACATGAACGGTGGATTCCGAGGACGGGGTGGGTTCAGTGGGCCCGGGCGCGATGGACGTGTCAGGCGTCCACACCACGATCCGCCGGGTCGATGCGGTTCGGGCTCGGGCCTTGGATGTGGCGGCCACCTTCGCGCGGTATCGCCAGACGCCGCTGTCGGGAGCGGTCCAGCGCACTGTGATTCGGCCACGGGCCGACGTCTTGCCCCGCCAGATCGTCCGCCACACGTCGGACCCCGAGCGTGCCTGCAGCAAGCGCACCGTGCGCTGCGAGGACTGTCCACCGGTGAAGATGCGGATTCGATCGGACAGGCGTTCTCCAGCGGTCACCCTCCGCGTGGTCTCCTGCCAGCCGAGGATCGCCGTGGCCCGCTTCGCCGTCGGAGACGCGGATACCGCCGCACCGGGGGCGGCGTCCTCACGAACTGTGGCGGGAGCGGGGCCGGAAAGCAGCGCCAGCCACGCCGCTGTCACAGTCAGCGTGACCACGGACGCAGCAGCCCTGGGAACCATGCGGTCCAGCATCCTCCGACAAGGCGGCCAACCCAAGGTCTTGGCCCAAAGATCGCTGCATCGGATGATGCCGACGGAGTGAACGGCCCGGAGCATCAGGCCGTTACACGGTGAGGACGACTCGGCCCTTGGCGGCTCCGGTGACGAGGTGGTCCATGGCGTCGACGGTCTGCTCGAGTGGGAAGTGGTTGTCATCCACAACGGGGCGGATGCGCCCCTCTTCCAGAAGGCGCACGATCAACGACCAGTTGTCTTTGCGAGTGTGGCTGGTGCGAATTCCTGGGAGTTGCTTGACGAACGGCGATGCTGCCATGAGCGGAAGCATGCGGCCCAGACTGCCGAGAACCCGATGCCCCGAACCGCCGTACTGGTCATGTCCGATCAGGACGAAGGTGCCGTCCGGTTCCAGGGCTCGGCGCACCCGCGAGAAGGGCGCTTTCGAGACGATGTCGAAGACGATGTCATAGCGCCTGCCCATGTCCGTGAAGTCCTGGCTGGTGTAGTCGATCGTGTGCTCCGCCCCCAGATCTCGCAGTAGGTCGAGCTTCCCCGGACCGTCCACTGCCGTCACTTCAGCGCCGAACTCGCGAGCCAGCTGGACGGCCCACACACCGACCGCCCCGCCAGCGCCGTTCACCAGCACCCGTTGGCCCGGGCGGACTCTGCCTTGGTCCCGCAGGTTCATCAGTGCGATGAGGGCTGCCGTGGGGACGGCGGCCGCCTGCTCGAACGACAGGTCCTGGGGGATGGGTTCGA
>CALFYG010000005.1 GCA_937952095.1 uncultured Micrococcales bacterium
TGTCGGCGTCGTCCAGCCCCTGAAGGTAGCCCGCACCCCAGCCGGCGCGCCAGACGGCCATCAGCGCGTTGACCAGCGGGACCATGAGGGACGGCGCCAGGCCTTGCAGGAGCTCGTCGGGCGGCGCCGGGATGCCGTCGGGAATGGGGGCGCTCATGACGCCACCGCCAGCGCAGGCGCCGCGCGCGTAACGATAATCACGTCGACCTTGCGGCTTGCGTCTATGGTCGTGACGTCCAGCCCGATGGACGCCGCGATGCGCTCCATGCTGGACATGCCGCAGCCGCCATCCAGCGACGCGCGGCCGTCGGGCCCCCAGGTCAGGCCGTACAGGCGCCATGCGGCCGGGTCGTCGCGGTCTGGCGCGACCCATCCCGCGCCAGCGTACGGGCGCGTTTTCACGGTCGCGCGCAGCGCGCGCAAATCTTCCTGATAGGTGCGCTCGAGCCATTCGCCGAACACGGTCCCGCGCATGTCATAGCCGCCGCCCTTCGTGCGGGCAATGTAGCGGCCATCCTCGCGCAGCGTGGCGACGTTCCAGCCCGCGGTCTCATAGCCGCGGCTCGTGGTCCAGGTTACGGTCAGGCGGTGAGTGTCCATGGTCATCCTCTGTCGGTTGTGTGTGATGCAAGCCGCATCCCGTACCGCAGATGGCTGCGGTATCGGATGGGGCTAGCTACTCGGGGACGATATCCCCGACCGTGGCGACGGATTGGTAGGCGTTGCTCACCAGGTACAGGGCCTGTCGGAGGTCCGCACGGATGGCGTAGGACCCCCATTCCGTGACCACGAGCATCGGGTGCATCATGTCCACGTAGCCATCGGTCGGGATGGTGTGCGTCCCCTCCATGCGCTCGACGTACTCGACACAGGATGGGCAGGCACACAGGTCCGTGTCTTCCAGGATCCGTTCCGATGTCCGTCCCATGCGCTCGACCGCATCGATGATGATGTCCCGTGCCATCGTGTTACCTCGCTTACTGGTGGGTCCGTACCAGTCGGTACATGCACCATGCTAGCGCACCATGCGCAGGGATGCAAGAGAGTAGGACGTGTGCAGACTACGTAGAAAGTACGGAGTGAGCTACCAGGATGGACAGCACAGGATCGCCGACGAAAGGGTAGGACAGGTCAGACAGGTCAGACAGGTCAGACAGTGTAACTACCCACGGCGACCAGGGGCGCTACACACTCCCCCGAAGGGGGAGGATCGGACCTTCCGATATCTATGGTTACGTAACATTCTCTGTCTGTCGAGCGTGAGCTAGGGTCCTGGACACACACACTAGAGGCTAAGGCGCGCGAGTCGGAAAGCCGGCACCCCCGGTAGGGGCGTAGCACCGATTGCGCGCGTCTCCACGCGCTAGAGATGCCCTCCCACACCTGACCCCATTTCCCCTCATACCCCCCTCTCTCAGCCGTGTGATGGCCCCCTGTAGGCGATTTTCAGACAGTTTTCTACTGGTTTACGAAATCAGTGGGGGATAATAGGGGGCCTGAAAGACTAAGTTCCGACAGGAGCGAACGAAGAGAGCGATGACCACAGTACCTGAGCGATAGATAAGATCGACACACACGAGAGAGAAAGAGCGAAGGTACTGGAGAGATGTACGGTAGTCGCGCGCGAGGGAGTTGAGGATGTGCACCTACGGGATCGGACTTCCGTTCGACCATCCCATCTGGCGGAACCTTCCTCCCTGCACATGTGGTCAGCTCCCCGGCCCGATGAACCCACTTCGTGACTGGCGCTGGTGGGAGCGCCCGGTGAAGGTGAACGGTACGTCCATCGTGTGGTCCGACACGACGAACACCATCACCATCCAGTCGCAGAAGGCCCCGCTGTGAAGAAGTTCCTGGCACTGGTCATCGGTGGACTGCTGATCGCAGCTCCCGTGGTCGCACAGAGCGATCCGGTCGAGATGCCGGTCCCCGGTACCGTGGTCGTGATGGCCGGGGTCTACGACGGTGTGGACATCATCCCCGTCGAGCAGTACATCATCGTCCCGCCCATCGCCTGCGACCCTGCGTGATGCTCTACGCCGAGGTTGCGGACGAAACCGTCGCGGAGTCCCCGTACTTCCTCTACCGGGCGTGGACGCAGATGATGCGGTCCTACCGACGAAGGTTCGGTGAATGGCCTTCGTTCTGGTCCTTCTGGAGGTCGGACGTGCGACAGGTGACCCTGCTGCTGATGGCGGATCATCCGGTCGATATCGACGGCGACTAGATACGGGAGCGTGTGACGCCCCTACGGCATCCGTAAGTCCGTAGGGCCAGCCGTCCGGTCTCCCCACCCCGTTCGTTCGTGACCTTTCTCCCGAGGCCATGAGCGTGAAGGAGCGATAGAGAGCCCCAGGGCTCCGGGCGCGACTCATGCCGGCGTAGCTCAGTTGGAAGAGCGGCGTCCTCGTAGCTCGCGGGTCACAGGTTCGAGTCCTGTCGCCGGCCCCAATCCTGACCTACCTCCCCGGAGCCCCTGTGGCGTCACAAGCGCAACTCCGTGCCTACCAGCGGTACGGGTTCCCCAGTACCAAGAAGGTCGTGGAGCCCGTCCCGGTCGTGGAGGTCGAGGAGCCCGAGGCCGAAACACCCGATCCGGTGATGGAACTGGCGAAGGCGCTCTACGAGCTGGCTCGACGCGAGAACCCCGCCCCCGTGGTGAACGTGGAGGTCCGGGTCCCCGAGCAGCAGCCTCCCGTGGTGAATGTCACCAACGAGATCCCCGAGGCTCCTACCCCCGTGGTGCGCGTGCAGGTCCCCCAGCAGGCAGCACCCCAGGTCACCGTGCAGGCACCCAATGTGAATGTGAACAACGAGGTACCGAGCCTCCAGGACATCCGGATCGTCTCCATGCCCTCCTTCGAGGCTGAGGTCGAGCGGGACCCGGGCGGACGGATCAAGCGGATCAAGGAGTCCTGATGTCGAAGGGAAACACGTTCGAGAACGATCTGCTCCTGTTGATCTTCAACAACACCGATATCGCTGACATCGGTGATGCGAGCGGTCTCCAGAACAGCGCCACGGCGGGGAGCCTGTACGTGGCGCTCCATACCGGCGACCCCGGTGAAGGCGGGAACGCCACCACGTCGGAGTCAGCCTACGGGTCCTATGCCCGGCAGGCGGTCGCCCGGTCTGGTGCGGGCTGGACGGTGAGCGGCAACAGCGTGTCCAACACGGCGCTCGTCCAGTTCCCGGAGTGTACGTCTGGTTCCGAGACCATCAGCCATGTCAGCATCACGACCGCATCGTCCGGAACGTCGAAGCTGCTCTACAAGGGTGCGCTCACCGCATCACGCTCCGTCTCCTCGGGCATCCAGCCCCAGTTCGCCATCGGCGCGCTCAGTGTGACCGAGGACTGAGATGGAGACCGGATACGAGTGTCGTGATTGCGCCTCGCCGGCTGCCGTGGTGGTCGAGGGCGATCGATCCCTGATCGTCCGCACCTGCGGGTGTGACGCCCCCATCGTGGCGGACCTGGATGCGGCGGTCGATGCGGGTTCCAGTCTGAGCGCATGACCATCCGCAACAACCGGGACGTGGTGGACGCCCACCTGGAGGGTCGTACCCGGTTCTCCGAGTTCGTCAAGAACGTCAACCAGACGACCACGGCGGGCATCTGGTACGACCTGACCGGAGCCAGCGGGAACCCGCGCGCCAAGCAGTGGTTCGATGCGGCCCCGCTCACGGCCCAGCAGATCAAGCAGTCCACCGATGGCGGGATCTACCACGGTGCCAGCGTGTCGGGTTCGGGCTACACCAAGTACCTCCGGGAGATCCGGGTCGGGTGTGCCAGTGCCACCCCGCTGCCGATGACCCTCCACCTGATGGACTACCTGCTGTACTACCCGTCCATCGAGGACGGCACCACCGATCCACAGACGATGGACAACACCTTGACCCTGCCGCGCTACACCGATGGTGCCGGGGTCCAGATGATGGCCGTGACCATCTCCAGCCGGACGGGCGGGCAGACATTCACGGTGTCCTACACCAACCAGGATGGTGTGTCGGGTCGGACCAGCCAGGTCGTGACGCAGAACACGGCTGCGGCACCCGGAAGCATCACCACCAGCGCCACCACCACACAGGGTGGTGCCGACCCGTTCATCGGTCTCCAACTCGGGGACAGCGGGGTGCGCTCGGTCGAGTCCGTGACGATGAATGGTGCGGACACCGGTTTCTTCGCCATCGTGCTGGTCAAGCCGCTTGCCACCCTCATGGTCCGTGGCATCGACGCGGTGTACGAGAAGGACCTGATGATCCTCGCCAACGAACTCACCGAGGTCGAGGACGACGCCTACCTGAGCGCCATCGTCCTCCCGAACGGTTCGCTCTCCGGCCTCGCGGTCCGGGGCGCGATCCGCACCATCTGGAACTAGGAGGCATCAGTGCCCGGCTTCACCAGTAACGACCAGATCGTCTCGGCCCTCGCTGCGGGGCGGACGTTCCGTGCCAACTGGGGCAAGAACTTCAACCCCACGGCTGCGGCGGTCGCCAATGAGTGGCACACCCTGTTCCGTGGTGCGGGCAACCCCGGTGCCGATGCCATCTTCAACGCAGGCACGGCCCTGACGTTCCAGGCGGTGAAGGATACCACGACCAACGCGGCGTCCATCCAGCATGGTGGGGCGGTCCAACCGACCTACTACAAGTACCTGTTGTCTGGTTCTGCTGTCAGCGCAGCGGCCACTGTCGTCCCCGGCACCTTGGCCCTCGTGGATGTCCTCGGCTTCTACCGCGTGACGGCGGTCACCACGACCACAGCGCAGTCCACCACGAACACCCTCGGTCAGTCGGATACCTTCACCGCCGATGCTGGCACGGATCTCTGCACCTGGACCAGCACGGCCAACTTCCCGTCGAACATCCTGACCGGGACCCGCGTCCGATTGACGACCACCACGACGCTTCCCGCTGGCCTTGCGACCGCGACCGATTACTACGTCATCAGGATGTCCGATACGACGTTCGAACTGGCATCGTCCTATGCCAATGCGATCGCTGGGACCCAGATCAACATCACCGATGCGGGTACTGGCACGCATACCGTGACGTGGCTTCTGCCGCGCTACACCAACGGCGCGGGCGTCAACGCCATCTTCTTCAACAGCAACGCCACGGCCCTCGGTGCCGGCACCCCGAACCTCAGCCTCGGGTACACCAACAGCGCACAGGCGACCAGCCGCGCGACCCCGACCGTGCTCCCGGTCGGCAAGACCGCCGCGTCGAACAGTCACATCCTCTACACGGGCGCGACGGGCACCGGCAAGTACAACTACATGGTGCCGCTCCAGGCCGGTGATGCGGGTATCGCGGAAGTGAACAGCATCCAGAACTCGACCTCCTACGTGTCGGGCGAGTACAGCGTGGCGCTCATCCGCGAACTGGCGCAGATCCCCCTGTCCACCCTCGGCCTCGCCTCGGAGCAGAACTTCCTGTTCGGCCTCCCGTCGATGCCCCGCATCTATGACGGTGCGGCGCTCTACTGGCTGTGGGGCTCCGGTGTCGCCACCCCCGCATCGTCCGCGTTCTCGGGGTATCTGAACTTCGTCTGGGGCTGACATGCTCCTTGGGAACTACTCCATCCTGAACCGGAACACGGTCACCCTGACGGGGACCGCGTTCACGAACCCGATGGCGTGGTTCAAGGCCACGGCGATGGGTCGCTCCCAGCAGTGGGACGCGCCGCTCACGACCGGATGGGATCGCGCGAGCTGGCCCAACGGGTACGGTGTCGAGGGTACCGGTGGTTCCGCGTGGTGGATGGCCCCGAAGTCGGGTGGCATGGCATCGTCGGGGATCATCCTCGGGGTCGCCTCCCTGTCCGGGTCGATGGCGCAGGGCATCAACATCTCCGGGTCCGCCGCAGGATCGGCATCGGTCACCGCCGGGTTGTCGTCGGTGGTGGGCCTTGTCGGTTCCATCGCTGGCGTCGGAAGCGTCACCGCCGCGCTGGTCGGGACCACCCAGATGGTCGCCGCGCTCGCTGGCGTCGGCAGCGTGTCGGCTGGCCTCGGAGCCCTGGCGTTCATGGTCGGCTCCATCGCCGGTACCGGCTCCATGACCGCCGACCTGAAGGGGAAGTCGTTCCTGGAGGCGTCCATCACGACGCTCACCGACCTCTCTCCAGAGAACCTTGCCGCCGCCGTCTGGAACGCGACCGCCGCGTCCTACAACGAGTCCGGCAGCATGGGCGAGAAGCTGAACGATGCCGGGTCCGGGTCGAACCCGTGGACCGAGGTCATCGAGGGGTCGTACACCGCCGCTGAACTGCTGCGGATCATGTCCGCCGCCCTGGCCGGTGAACTCTCCGGTGCCGGGACCACGACCATCGTCATCAAGGGCGTGGACGGAACCACCGACCGTATCACGGCCACCGTCTCGACAAGGGGTGACCGGACCGATGTCACGTTGGACGGTGCCTGATGTTCGCCCATAACTATTTCGTCAGCGGGTACTACACCGGGTCCTATTTTCCCCCGACCGACTCGTCCGGTGGGGTCCAGGATGGTGGCGGTCGCCTCTATGGGGATGACGATGATGTCCTCGTGCTGGTCGCCATGATGCGACTCGGGATGCGCTGATGCCCACGCGACGACGTGATGCCGCCTCCTCGCGGTTCACCAACACCGATACCCGCGGTTCCGGTATCCAGTCGGGCTACCAGCAGGTCAGCTCGACCGTGGACGCCGCCTTCCTGCGTCGCAACCTCGAAGCCTACGCCAAGTATGGCTTGCCGCAAGACCTGAACAAACTTGCCGCGATGACGGACTCCCAGCGGGAGAGCGCAGCGGCGAACGCGGTCATCGCCAAGTGGAAGGCGACCAGCGGCGGGACGACCCCGCCCCCCGGTGGCGGTGGGACCAATCCTCCACCCGGCGGGGGTGGCGGCAATCCGCCTCCCGGTGGTGGCGGCGGTGGGAACCCGAAGCCTCCCAAGGGTGGCGGGCAGAAGCCCAAGCCGAAGCCCCAGAAGCCCAAGCCCGACAAGCCCAAGGGCGGTGGCGGCAGCGGTCACTCCGGTGGCACGACGAAGAACCCCAAGCCGAAGGACCCGACCAAGCCCCCGCCCCCGAACAAGCCCAAGGGCGGTGGCGGGTCAGGCGGTAGCGGCGGCAACACGAAGAACCCTCCCTCGACGCCCAGGCCCAACGGTGGTGGGAAGCCCAAGCCTCCCCCGAAGCCCAAGCCGAAGCCCGATCCGATCATCAAGAAGCCGCCCATCGGTGGCGGTCCAGTCATCTCGTAGGAGCCACCGATATGGCGAAGAACATCCTTCCAGGGGAACCCAATCCGAACAGCCCGAAGAACGCCAAGAAGCGCGGCAAGGGTGCCCCGATCCCCGGTGGCAAGCCGAAGATGCCGCTGCCCACGGAGCCCAGCCCTGCTGGTCGCTACAAGGCCCTGAAGAACAGCTTCCAGACGCCGGGGATGCAGCCCGGTGAGAAGGAGGCCATCGCCGCGATCATGAAGAACCGCGGCGTGTCGCGTGCTGAGGCCCGTGCCATCGGGAAGCGTCGGACCTCGAAGGGTCTGACCACCGCCGGCGTGTCGGGTCCGGGTGGCAATCCGAAGTACAACGGTCAGCCCGGTCGGAAGAACGTCAAGAACCCCGGCCCGATGCCCGATCCCGGCTACAAGAAGCCCGGTTCCCCGGTCAACGGTCCCGCGCCCCAGCCCGGTGAGGGTCCGACCCCCGGCATGACCAGTTCCCGCCGCAGCCCGCGCTCGATGCCGAAGCGCCCCACGCGAGGGAGCAAGTAGATGCCCAAGGTCTACGACGCAGAGACCAAGGAACGGGCCATCCCCGTCGTCGTCCTTGACTCTTCTGGCGCCCAGTCGGGCGCTGGCGGGGACGCGACGGCAGCCAATCAGGTAACGCAGACCGGCATCCTGACGACCATGGATGCC
>CALFYG010000006.1 GCA_937952095.1 uncultured Micrococcales bacterium
GCGCCGGTTGGTCTCATCGATGGCCGTGCGCATCGACTCTGTGATGGTGTCGGCGTACATGTGGACCTGGCCCGACACGTTACGCGCGGCACGGCCGATGGTCTGGATGAGACTTCGCTCCGAGCGCAGGAACCCTTCCTTGTCCGCGTCGAGGATGCTCACCAGGCTCACCTCGGGCAGGTCGAGGCCCTCGCGCAACAGGTTGATGCCGACCAGTACGTCGAACTCGCCGAGCCGCAGTTCGCGCAACAGCTCCACCCGGCGCAGGGTGTCGACCTCCGAATGCAGGTACCGCACTCTGATCCCGTTCTCGAGCAGATAATCGGTGAGGTCCTCGGCCATCTTCTTGGTCAAGGTCGTGACCAGCACACGTTCGTCGCGTTCGGCGCGGGCCTGGATCTCGGCCATCAGGTCGTCGATCTGCCCCCGCGTCGGCTTGACCACGATCTCCGGGTCCACCAGCCCGGTGGGCCGGATGACCTGCTCGACGACATCTCCCGACACCTTGCTCAATTCGTACGGGCCGGGCGTGGCGGAGAGGTAGACGGTCTGGCCGATCCGCTCGACGAACTCCTCCCAGCGCAACGGACGGTTGTCCATGGCGCTCGGCAGCCTGAAACCGTGCTCGACGAGGTTGCGCTTGCGGCTCATGTCCCCCTCGTACATGCCCCCGATCTGCGGCACCGTGACGTGAGACTCGTCGATCACCAGCAGGAAGTCTTCAGGGAAGTAGTCGAGTAGACAGTTGGGTGCGGACCCGGGAGCGCGGCCGTCGATGTGCCGGGAGTAGTTCTCGATCCCGTTGCAGAAGCCGACCTGCTGCATCATCTCAACGTCGTACTGCGTGCGCATGCGCAGGCGTTGGGCCTCGAGTTGGTGGTTGGACCGCTCGAGTTCCGCCAGGCGCTCCTGCAGTTCCTGCTCGATCCCGCTGATCGCGCGATTCATGCGCTCGGGGCCGGCCACGTAGTGGCTGGCTGGGAACACATAGAGCTCGGTGTCCTCTGTGAGAACCTCGCCGGTGATCGGGTGCAGCGTCATGAGCCGCTCGACCTCATCACCGAAGAACTCGATCCGCACCGGGTGTTCCTCATACATGGGGAACACCTCGACGGTGTCTCCACGGACGCGGAATGTGCCGCGTGTGAAGGACAGGTCATTGCGGGCGTACTGGATCTGCACGAGCCGGCGCAGCATCGTGTCGCGGTCAACCTCGTCGCCGACACGCAACCGCACCATGCGGTCCACGTACTCCTGCGGCGTGCCCAGGCCGTAAATGGCGCTGACGGTGGCCACGACGATCACATCCCGCCGCGTGAGCAGACTGTTGGTCGCACTGTGCCGCAGCCGCTCGACCTCTTGGTTGATCGAGGAGTCCTTCTCGATGAAGGTGTCCGTCTGCGGGATGTATGCCTCGGGCTGGTAGTAGTCGTAGTAACTGACGAAGTACTCGACGGCGTTGTCGGGCAGCAGCTCCCGGAACTCGTTGGCCAACTGGGCGGCCAGGGTCTTGTTCGGAGCCATCACCAGCGTCGGCCGCTGGAGTTTCTCGACGATCCACGCGGTCGTGGCGCTCTTGCCGGTTCCGGTCGCGCCGAGGAGGACGACGTCCTGCGCTCCGGCTTCGATGCGCCGGGAGATCTCTTCGATAGCGGCCGGTTGGTCACCGGCCGGCTGGTACTCGCTGACCACGCGGAAGGGCGCCACGGTGCGCTGCAGGTCGGTGACGGGACGGGCCATGTCTCCACGCTACGACGCGGGTAGGACATGTGCTCCAGCGGTGCGAGCCGCGCTGGGCGCTCAGCGATCCTTTTGGTGATGTTCTGACACCTCACGTGTCACTTCTTCGCCAGAACCGCGCCCGGTACTGGCAAGTTCGTCCCACAGAGGGTGCTTCTGCGCGGCCCACCCGGGACTCACGAAACCGGTTCTCAGACCAGAGCGGGCCTCGGGGTCGTTCCACGCCATCCAGATGTGCCCAACCCCCATGATCACGATCGCCAGAGCGAACAGGTCGTGGACGAAAGTGGCGCCGGTGCGCACATTGTCGGGCAAAGGTGCGAAGAAGTGGAGCATGAGCCCGGTCACGAACATCACGATCGTGGCCCCGAGCACGAACGCACTGTTCACCTTCTGACCCGCGTTGAACTTGCCAGACGGCCCGGACGTGTCGAACCTCAGGGCGCGTCGCATCCACACCCAGTCCCACTGCTGGAAGCGGTTGAGTCGACGCGCGTCCTGACGGAACGGCGGCGACAGGAACACCGCCGCCAGCAGCGGGATCGGAAGCAGAAGGCCGGCCCAGAAGTGGATCTCCGCGAGCAACGCGCGACGGCCGACCATAGCGCTCAACGGGTCGACGTAGAGAAAGGCCGCGGTCAGGATCAGAGCCCCCATCAGGACCCCGAACGACAGGTGGAGCCACCGCTCCCCGGGGGTGAAGCGGCGCAACGACTCAGACCGTGGGAGCGTCGTCCCGGCCATTGGACCTCCCCACCCATGCGTCGACGTCGTATCCGAGGTCCTCCCAGTAGCCCGGCTCAACCGCCGTCGTGAGTGTGATGCGATCGAGCCACTTGAGGGACTTGTAGAAGTACATGGGTGCTACGTAGAGGCGGACCGGTCCCCCGTGGTCGTTGATGATCGGCTCGCCCTGCATGTGGGTCGCCACGAGGATGTCGGGGCGCTGCGCCTGGTCCAAGGTCAGCGACTCGGTGTAGATCCCGTCGGAGGACCCGAACTCCAGGGCTGTGGCGCTGGCTTTCGGTCGCACCTGCTCAAGGATGTCCGAGAGCAGGACGCCTCCCCATTCGACGTCGGGCACACGCCACCCGGTGACGCACTGGACGTCCTTGACGAGTCGGGTCTGTGGAAGCGCGGCGAGCTCCTCGAAAGTGAATTCCGCGGGTCTCTCAACCTCACCGTCCACCCTCAGGCGGTAGTCGGAACGCGGGATCTCATCCACGGGGCCCGCCACGGAGTAGAAGCGGAACCTGCCACCGCCGGGGATCAGTCCGGTGAGACCCGTGGGGTCGTTCTTGGCCACTTCGGTGATCGCCGAGGTGGCTTTCGATCCGACCGCGACCCCGATCCCGGCGAGGGCCAGCATTCCCAGCACGACGCGGCGGCCGATCGGAGTCCCGTCCGCCGCTTCGTTCGCCACCGAACCATCATCACCCCTTGCGTGTGGCTCGGCACCTCCTGTTTCACGAGATTCCCGGGCACGGGTTCAGCACCCGTTAGGCTCGGGGACCGTGTCCACCCTGACCGAAGCCTCGCCGGGCTCCCTGCGACGGATACGCCGCGGATGGACGAGCGCGGACGCGATCGCCTCGATCGCGATCGCGGTCGGGGTTCTGGGGACACTGGCGGTGGGCACACAGGTGTACCTGCGCGGTGACGACTGGGTTCTGCTTGCCACCGTGGCCGAGCAGGGTTTCGCCGCCGGTGATCTGCTCACGCCCTACGGGAGCCACCTGATGCCGCTGGGGCTGCTCGTGTTTTGGGTGTCCCGGGCGGTGGGAGGCCCGACGCCCTGGTGGTGGTTGGTCGGTTTCGGCACCGTGATCGCGAGTGCCGCACTGACCTTCACGTGGCTCTGCATCCGGGCTCTGGTAGGTCCGCGCGCACGGGCCGTTGTCCCATTTCTCATCGCAGCATGGGCTCCGGGTGTCATGACAGCCGTGCTCTGGCCGTCGCCGTCGGTGTACATGACGCCCTTGTTCTTGGCGACTGCGGCTGGCCTGTGGGGCTACCTCAGGTTCCGCCTCACGGGTCGGCGTTCCGGCCAGGTGGTCGCCTTGCTCGGTCTGGGGCTCGGACTGCTCGCCTGCGAACTGGCGCTCTTCATCCCGATCGTGCTGTTCGTCGTCGGGGTCAGTTGGTTCGGGACCGGCACGGTGGCCGAAGGCATCACGAGCACGTGGTCGCGCTCCCGGTGGATGTGGCTGGGCATGACGGCGATGACGGTCCTGTACGCAGGCGTGTACCTCGCGCTGGCACTGGAGGCCCAGACGCTCCCTGAGCAGCGGGCAGGCTTGGACCTATTGGTGGAAGCACTCATGATCATGGGCCTGCAAACACTTCCGACCATGATCGTCGGCGGCCCGTGGATGTGGAACGACGCGATGGGCCCGATCGGGGCGCTGCCCGGCCCCGTCTACCTCGTCGTCGCCGTCGTCGCCTGGTCTGTGCTCGCGTTGGGACGCCGAGCCCGCTGGCGTGCGTGGTGGCCGCTGCTGACGATCCTGCTGCTTACTGTGCTGGCATTGTCAGCAGCGCGCATCGCCACGTTCGGCCCCAGCGTGGTGCGCAACCCGTACTACGGCCTGGGGGCTCTGTCTCTTCTCTCGATCACGCTTGCGGTGTGCTACCTGCCCAGTGCGCTACCCATCGACAGACCCGAACGCCGCGGGCCCGGCCGATTCGCACTGGTTGCCGCGACGGGGGTTCTGGCCGTGTCCGTCCTGGTCGCCTTCAGCACCTACTCCGCCGCCGTACCTCGTGCGCCCTCGCGCGACTACATTGCGGCAGCACGGACATCGCTGTCTGAGCCCAGCCTCAACGTCAGTTCGCCTCGTGAGGCCTTCGGTGTGTTCCTTCACGAAGCCCCCTGGGACACCTCGGCGCACACGTTCGACCTCGTCGGGGTGCCGGGGAGTTGGGTGGAGTCGGGGCAGACCCCCGAGATGCTGGATGAGGACGGGTTGAGGGCTCCTGCCGGCATCGAGGACGAGGCGGCGTTCGATCTCCCCGACATCTGCATCCCCATCGCGCAGGGTGTGCGCATGACCATGCCGCCTTTCAGGGAGCCGAACTGGCCCACGTTCCGTCTCGCGTACACCGCAGGAAGTGATGTGGAGGGGTTCGTGGACATCGGCGGCGCCCGAACCCCGCTTCTGTTCCGCACCGGTGACAACACCGTGACATTCGTGGGTGACGGCAGGCCAGACGACTTGGTGCTCTGGGCCCCGGACGTTTGTGTCCGAGCTCTTGGGATGGGTCCCCCGGCACCCACTGCCGAGTGAGGCGTGCGGTGACGCACCCGTAGTCTGGGCGCATGCGACGGATCGGCCTGACCGGCGGAATCGGCTCTGGCAAGTCGACTGTGGCGGACCTGCTTGCTGACCTCGGAGCATCCGTCATCGACGCGGATGCGATCGCCAGAGAGGTGGTCGATCCCGGAACAGAGGGTTTGCGGGCACTCGTCGAGGCTTTCGGCCAGGGCATTCTCGCCGCAGACGGCACCCTGGACAGACAGGCCTTGGCGGGACTGGTGTTCCACGACACGGCCGCACGCGAGCGGCTGAATGCGATTCTTCACCCTCTGATCGCCAGAAGAACGGCCGAGATCATCGGTGGACTTCCCGAGGACGCCGTCATGGTCCACGATGTACCGCTTCTCGCGGAACTCGGGATGCAAGGCGCCTACGAGTTGGTCGTAGTCGTCGATGCCCCCGATGAGGTGCGGGTTCAGCGACTGATCGCCCGTGGCCTGAGGGAAGCCGATGCGCGGTCACGGATCTCCGCTCAGTCCTCACGTGAGGATCGCCTGGCGATCGCCGACTTGGTGATCGACAACTCCGGGAGTCTGGAATCGCTCAGGGAGCAGGTGATGCAGGCGTGGCCGACGGTGGCTGGGCGGCCTTGAGCAGTTGCGGCCCCAACCACTTCCAGTACCACCGCGCCCCCTGTTCGGTGAAGTGGACGCCGTCTGTGTGCAGCGCGACGCCATCGATCGTCGCGCGATACCCGCCCTTGCACAGCACCGGATCGGGGTCGATCACGGTGACGTCCAGACCCGATCGCCGGACTGCCTCGAGCGCCGCATCGTTGACCGCGGCGATCCGGTCGGGATCGTTGACGACATCGGGGTAGCGCCCCGCCTGGAACAGCACGGCATCGGGAAGATCGAGATCCGGGGCACCCCGACACGTGTTCAGCACGACGGCGATCTGCGGAGTCACCGCGGCGATCTCGTCCAGAACGCGCTCGTAGTCGGCTACGGTCGCCTGTTTCCAGCGCGGATCGGTGAACGGGACCTGTTCGCCGTCCATCCAACGGTCGTACTGCTCCCACGGTCCCGGGAACATCACCCCGAGGTTCGCCCCCGAGGCGGCGATGCGGCCGGCGCGCTGTTCTTCCCATGCCAGGCACTCCTCGCGCAGGGGCATGGGTGCGCCGTTGATCGCCGCTTGGAAGGGCACCAATCCGCAGCCGAACTCGGTACCGGGCAGCGGGGTCAGACCAGTAGTGGCACCAGGTTGGTACGCGGCGACCAGCGAGAGGGCCACCGAGTCCCCGACGAGGACGGCCCTGACGTCCTGCCCTATTGGACTGGCCGACACTGTCGGCGCCACGGGCGTGGGTGTTTGCGTGGCAGCGTCGCGAATCGCCTCCAGTGAATCTCCGGCGGGTGGTCTGGAGGTGGCGGCGGTGAGGCCAAGGATCCCCAGAACGATTGCAGGAGCCGCGAGCACAACAGCCAGTCTCTGGGGCTGAGTGAGTCGGTTCAGCGCCCCTTGCCGGACAGGCATCTCTACCAGGTAGTACGACGCGGTCGCGATCGCGAAGGTCACGGCGAAACGCACCAAGAGCAGCGCGATGCCGGACATACCCATCCGGGCCGGACTGAGGATGACGTAGACGGGCCAGTGCCACAGGTACAGGCCATACGAGATCTTCCCGATCCAGACGATCGGCGCCAGGGACAGGACACGGCCAACTAGCCCGTCCGGCCGGGCGACCACCGCAGCCAGCAGGATCGCAGCGACCAGCGCGACAAGCAGGAACCCACCGCGATACAACCACTGGGAACTGTCATCGGTCAGCACAAGCAGCAGCACCAGACCCACGGCCCCGACCGGCGCCAGCCAGCCTGCAGGGCCACGTACTCGCTCGACGACGCCGGGGGTGAACAGGCTCGCCAGCCCCGCCCCCACCAGGAGCGCAAGAAGCCGGGTGTCCGTGCCGTAGTACTCACGCGATGGGTCAGAGCCCGGGGTGTAGAGCAGAGCCATGAGGACTGCGGACATCAGCGCCAAGACCGTAAAGATCGCGACCCACCACCTGCGTCCGCGGATCCTGGGTAGCAGGACGACAAGGGCCAATGGGAGCAGCAGGTACCACTGTTCCTCGATGGCCAGCGACCACGTGTGGGTCAGCGGCGAGGGGTCCTGGAACTGCTCGAAGTACGAGTTGCCCGAGAGGACGAACCACCAGTTGCTGACGTAGAACAGCGTGGCGAGGGCATCCAAGCGAACTGACGTCGCGGCTTCGCCGGCGAGGAACGCGGAGTAGATCAGGACGGCGACCAGCACGAGGAACAACGCCGGCAGCAACCTGCGGGCTCGCCGACCCCAGAATGCCGGCAGATCCAAGCGGTCGTTGGCCTCGAACTCAAGCAGGAGCAACGTGGTGATGAGGAAGCCGGACAAGACGAAGAACACGTCCACGCCCAGGAAACCGCCACCGACAATGGCCACTCCCCCGTGGTAGAGCATGACCGCGAGAACGGCCACGGCCCGCAGTCCGTCGAGGGCCGGCGTGTAGGCCAGACGCCGTTCATCGGCGCGCGCCGTCGTGTCGGGAACCTGCATCACCACTGCGCGTTGCTCTGCCGTAGGGACGTTTTCACGGCGCCAACTCCCCTGGCGGCCACGGCACCGGTGACCCCGTTGCGCTGTCGACTCGGTTGCCGACCCGGACCTCGGTGACGCAAACGGTCGTGCCTGGGGTACCGATCGAAATGAGGACCTCCTCCCCTGGCCCCGTTACAGGGAAATAGACCGCGTCGAGCGAGGCTGCTGGCAGGGGAACGGTGTAGATCTGGCCCCCAACCGCCAGGTTCAGTGTCGTGTCAGTCGCGCTGAAGTAGGCCACGCGAGCCAGGAAGTCCCATGCGATGAGACCACCGTCCAAGGGAATGGCACGGGGGACATCCGTGACTGCCCAGCCGCAGTCGGGATCGGGACCGGTGGGCGAACGCGGGCCGATCACGTCTTGCAGACTCACCTGACCCTCCTCACCGAAGCCCATGAGGTCCCCGTGAGTGGTGGGTGCGAAGTCAGGTGCCCCTGGTTGGGGGAGAAGGACCGCCTCGGTGTTCGCGTACTGCCACAGCAGTCCCGGAACCAAATCCTCAGGCACCCCTTGCGGAATGACCGGCTGATCCGCCGGAATTGAGGGGAACCCCGAAACCGCGTTTACGACATAGTCCTCGGCATCATTCTGACCCCACGCAATCGCGGGACTGGCGGTGGAGAAGGCCATCGACAACACGAGGCCTGCGGTCACTGGGATGGTCGCGCGCGACGTGCGGGAGTCTTCCCACCAGACGGGCACCAGAGCCAGAACCGTGAGGATTGCAGTCGGCAGCACGACATCGAAGGTGTACCTGTAGGCCGGACTCGACAGATCGGTCCCCGATCGCGCCAGCACCGGCAGGGCCGTAGCAGCCAAGGAGTAGAGCAGCGCGTACGGCACGAACGCCGCAATCGCTGGGCGGCGCCGCATGACGAAAACCAGTCCCGCCGTGATCGCACCCAGGCATGCGATACCCAGGACCAACGGCGTCGCGGGGAGTACGCGAACCGGCGACCACGCTTCAGTGGGCACCGCGTACCACCACCAGGGCCCACCGAACACAGCTGGCGCGATGTTCACCACCCACAGGTCCACGAACATACGCAGCGCCCTTGTGACGGTCGGGTCGCCTTGCACGCCACTTGTCGACGCCATGGACCAGGCCACCAGAGCTGCCGCTGATGCCAGACCTGTCAGCCACACTCCCCTGAGCCGGCGCCAGGCAGCGACGACCCCCAACGGACCGTCGGGTGTGACCGCAAGGCCCGCTGTGACACCGAACAAGAGGATGAGGACGAAGAACCCTTTGCTGTCGGAGAGCAGAGCCCCCAGCAGGCCTGCCACCAGCTGCCAGACTCCCGAACCCCAGCGCAGGCGCCTGACCAGGCCCCACAGCGCCAGGGACGTAAAGGCAAGATACGTCATCGAGTACAGCGAGACCGTCCACCAAGTGGCAACCTCGAACGTGAAGAGCCCAAGCCCAACGATCACACAGACCAACACCACGCTGGCCGAACGCTCAGTGATCACCCACATGAATCCGCTCAGGAACAGCAAGGTGGCGATCATGAGCATGCTGGTGCACAGCACGAGTGCGATGTGGGATCCCGCAAACAGTGCTTGCAGGATCCATTGCAGGGTGTAGCCGATCGGACTTACGTGGTCGTTATAGGGCTCGAAGGCATAGGCCAGCGTCCAATCCTGCACAGCAGCGCGGTATCGGACGGCGAAGTCGTCGCCGACAAGGTAGCCGCTGAGGGAGATCGCTGTTCTCACCGCTACCAGGACCGCGATGAGTCCGAGAAGCACGGCCCCGCGAAGACGAGCGGCCGACACCGACTCCGGGACTCGTGTCTTCGCCAGTGCAGTCACATGTGTCACCGTACCCATGCTCGGGGCAGGTATCGCCAGGGCGGCTTGGTCACTGCGGGGCTGATCGCGCCGCAGGTCAGGAATCATGCCGTTTGCTGCGTCCCCGGGATCTCAGTGAACCAAATCTGACAGAACAACTCGCGGATCTCTGGCGCCGGAGGTGACTCGAATGACCCACAGTGCATCCGGCCTACAACATCTCAATGGTCGATGTCCGCGGCTCAGGGAACCCCGGACATCACACCCGTCAGCTCTCGCTCTGCAACTTCTCCCGCAGCGCGGCCAGGGCCTCGTTGGCGTCCTCGTCCAACGACCCCGACGGCTCGACCGGAGCGGCCGTGTAGTCGCCGGAGGCCTCGGCCTCTTCGTCGGCCTTCTTGGCCTCGGTGATCTGCTCCTTGTGCTGCTGCCACCGCTGGTAGGCCTCTTGGTACTGCTGCTCCCACTCGGTGCGCTGGTCCTCGAAGCCTTCCTTCCACTCCCCGCTGACAGGGTCGAAGCCCTCCGGCCCGATGTACGCGCCGTTCTCGTCGTAGGAGGCGGGCATTCCGTAGAGGTACGGGTCGAACTCGTCGGTAGTCTCCGCGCCGGCGTCCTCGTTCGCCTGCTTCAGCGACAGCGAGATGCGGCGACGTTCGAGGTCGATGTCGATGACCTTCACGAAGATCTCGTCGCCGACCTGCACGATCTGCTCGGGGATCTCCACGTGACGCTCGGCCAGCTCGGAGATGTGGACCAGGCCCTCGATGCCCTCGGCAACTCGGACGAACGCTCCGAACGGCACGAGCTTGGTGACCCGGCCGGGCACGACCTGACCGATGGCGTGGGTGCGGGCGAAGTGCTGCCAGGGGTCT
>CALFYG010000007.1 GCA_937952095.1 uncultured Micrococcales bacterium
CCGTTGGCACCATGGTGTGCGCGGTATGCACACTGTGGGCCCTGCCTGCACCTGGCACGAATCCTGAAGTACTCGACTTCGGGTACGCGACCAAGGTCTCTGAGATGCCCGCGCTGCCCGTAGCCCCGGACCAGCGCACCATGCTTCTGCATACCCCTTCTGAGGACATTGCCGCGGACTACGCCAAGGGAATCACAGTCGCCTTCGTGCCGGTGTACCAGAACCGATACCCCGGACTGGGGTACTTCGCCGTCGGCCAGAAGACTCTGCAGGCGGCACTATGCCAAGACTTCCTCGGTCGTGTGTGTCCGGCGGCCGTACCCTTCCTGGCGTCGCGCGAGCAGACCACCGGGCAACGCTGGATGGACCTTCTCAATTACTCCCAGATACTCGTCTCCGACGAGCTGTACGACCCGGCGCAGTTCGAAGACTGGAGGGTGGCCGAGCGCCTCGATGGCTACGTGATTCTGGAGCGCCTGACTGCCGCACCGGCGGAGACTGTGTCCTACGCGGCTCCGGGAGTCGACATCTCTGTGGAATCGCAGGCGGCCAACTCCACCTCCTACTCAGTGCGTAGCGAATCCGGTGGGCGAATCGTCTTCGATGAGATCTATTGGCCCGGATGGCGGGCCGAACTCGACGGCCGGGACATTCCGGTGACGGACCTGGACGGCATCCTGCTGACGCTGGACCTGCCCGCCGGTGCCGACGGAACGCTGACAATCACCTACGGGCCCGTTCCACCAAGCCTGACCCTCGGACTTCTTGTCACCTCACTCGTATGTCTTCTTGGAGCGGCGCTGATCGGGCGCAGAAACACCACAAGGACGAAGCCTGATGCCGTCAACGCCCCGGTATGAACAGGCACGTCCGGAGGACCTGGACGCCGTCGTCGGACTGCACCTGTGCAACCTCCCCTGGACACTCAATTCACGGGCAGGCCGTACGCAGGTGAGGGGCCTCTACGAGAGTCTCCTGGCGGACCCCGCGGCGAGTGTGGTGGTCGCCAGACTGGACGGGGCCATCGTGGCCAGCGCGGCAGGCACCTCCGACTACAGCCGCACGTCCCAGCGGGCCGCCCAGCGATCACGGGCAAGGCTACTGCGTGGCGTGTTCACCACCTCACCATTCGTGACCGTTCCCCTGATGTATGACGCCTGGCGGACACACCGCCTGATCGAGCGGATCGACGGTCCGTACGCATTTCTCCTCACCTGGTTCACGGACTCGGCCGCCCGTGGCCAGGGAGTAGGGCGCGGTGTATTGGCGACCCTCGTGCGGCAGATATCGGCGCCGGGGCGACCATTGGTTGTGGATGTGAGCGACAGCGCCGTGGATGGACATGCGGCATACCGCGCGCTCGGCTTCGTGCAGGTGGCCCGGGCACCGCGGACGGACATCCTGCAACTCGATGACACATCACCCCTCACGGAGAGGACTTGAAGATGAGAGCAGAACCCCACCTGATCTCCATAGACGAGGTGGAATCGCTGTCGATCGATGATGTGTGCGCTCTCTACGAGAAGTACATAAGTACTGCGCAGACCCGCACGTACTCCCGGTTCGCCTTCGGCCGTGAACTCGCCGCCACCGCAGAGGGCTGCTACATCACCACCCGGGACGGTCGCCGCATCCTCGATGGTACGGGAGGTATCGGTGTTCTCAATCACGGACACAATCACCCCCGGATCCTTGCCGCCCGCCGGAAGTTCCAAGAGGATCTGCGCATGGAGGTCCATAAGGCCTTCCACTCGCCCTACCTCGCTGCACTGAGCGCTAACGTCGCCGCCGTACTCCCGGGCGACCTCAACCATTCGTACTTCCCCAACAGCGGCGCTGAGGCGGTCGAGTCGGCCGTGAAGATGGCCTACAAGTACCACCAGGGAAAACGCTCGTTCGTTCTGCATTCCGACATCTCATTCCACGGAAAGCTCCTGGGATCAGGTGGGCTCACTGGCTCATCGGAGGTGGGTTTCGATTTCCCGACTATTGCCGGGCGCGACAGCTTCGTCTACAACGATCTCGACAGTGTGCGCAGGGTGCTGGACAAGCACACGGGTCCTGCCGGGAGCGACGTCTACGCCATCATCATCGAACCGATCAATGTGAGCTCGATGAAACCCTGCAGCGAGGACTTCCTGCGAGGGTTGCGCGCCCTGTGCGACGACCTCGACATCGTGCTGATATTCGACGAGGTCTACTCCGGTTGGGGAAAGACCGGGGACCTCTTCTACTTCATGCGGATGGAGGGTCTCATCCCGGACATCCTTCTCTACGCGAAGTCCTTTGGAGGCGGGAAGGCCTCCATCTCCGGGCTCACTGCGCGGTCTCACGTCTTCGCCAAGGCATACGACAACCTGGCCGATGCAATGCTGCAGTCCACCACCTACTACGGCTTCGGCGAGGAGAACATCACCGCGATGGAAGCCATCCGGATCGTGGTGGAGGACGACTACCCGGCACGCTCCCGATGGATCGAGGACTACCTCAGCGCTGGGCTCAGGGCCCTGCAAGAGAAGTATCCGGACGACATCGAGGAGATCAGAGGCGCCGGCGCCCTGTGGGGGTTGAAGCTAGCCAGGCCGAGCCTTGGCAAGGTGGCGGCTACCTTGACGAAGATCGCGCCCAAGTCCGTGCGCAATGACTCGCATCTCGTGGACAAGTTGGTGGCAGGGGCCGTGGTCGATGAGGCATACCGGGTGCACGGGGTTCTGCTGTTCCTCGGCTCGAACCAGGACACGCTGCTGAAGATGTCGTTGCCGCTGGTCGCCGGACAGGAGGAATGCGACCAACTGCTCGAGTGCCTGGATGCTTGCCTGTCCGCGGGACTGGGTGCACTGCTCGCCAAGTTTGTGAAGAACAACATGCCCCTTGTCTCGTCATGAGCGGCGGAAACAGGGCGGTGCTGCGGGTCGCTCACGCGCTGGTTCCGCTGGAGTTCCGCGGCATTCAGGGGTTGAACGACCAGGATGTACTGGCTGATGCCGGGGAATTCACGACCCGCCTTCTGCAAAACGCTGACTACCGCGTGATCGCGCCGCTGCGTGGCGTGGTACTTGCGCTCGATGCCGCGGCCATAGCGCGCTACCGCAGACCATTCATGAGTCTGCCGGCGCAGCAGCAGGATGCCCTATGGCGCTCGTTACGCGGGCGTCCCGGATTCGCCCAACTGCGCCAAGTGGTAAGGACCTCGGCCCTCATGCGGATCTCCGAGTGGGAAGGGTTCCTCGATGGACAACACTGACCTGGCGAAAGGTGCAACTGTCGTCGTGGTCGGTTCGGGCGCGGGTGGTGCCACGGCGTTCCGGACCCTTGCGCTGGCCGGCGTGGATGTGCTGCTCCTCGAGGAGGGATCCGACAGTAGCTCGCCCCTGGGCTATCACGGGAGACTCAGCGACTTGACGGCGAGGTTGTACCGACAGGGGGGGCTGACGCCGGTGATGGGAACGCCCCCCTTCGCGTTTGGTGAGGGGCGGACGTTGGGAGGGACGACCGAGATCAACGGCGGCCTGTTCTGGCGTACGCCGGAGTGGGTCCTCGACGACTGGAGCAGCAGGGGCGGACTGGGGCATCTCAGCCCGACGCTACTCGAGCCCGTGTTCGCCGACCTTGAGCGCGACCTGCGGTCTGGGCCGACCCGCACGCTCGATGGCTACGACAAGGACTCCGAACTGCTCACCCATGGCGCGCGTTCCTTGGGCTGGAACGTTGTCGAGGCCCAGCGCGTGGTCCCAGACTGCTCCCGCAGCAACCAGTGCGGTTCAGGATGCGCTACGGGGGCGAAGCAGTCGATGGCAATGACGTACATCCCGGATGGTGTGCGCGCAGGGGGAAGGGTCGCCCCCGACGTCCGCGCCATCTCGGTGCGAACGTCCGGTGTACGAGCCACTCACGTGCTTGCCGTTACTGGCGACGGGAGCCGCATCGCGATCCCTTGCCAGGAGATCATCGTGAGCGGCGGCGCACTCCAAACACCCGCCCTCTTGCACCGAGCGGGCCTGTCCAAGGCGGCCGGTAAGCGAATCGGCTTCCATCTCAACACCAAGATCCTGGCACGGTTCGATGAGGAGGTGGATGCCCACCTCGGAACGATGTTCACCCACCAGGTGCAGGAATTCATGCGTCAGGGGATCCTGATCATGGCCGCCAACTACCGCCCGGAGTACCTGTCCCTCGCCATAGCCGGATGGGACAACGCCCGCATCGAAAGTCTGCTCGCGCAGTACCGGAAGACCGCGATGTACACCATGATGGTTCGACCGCGCTCGTACGGGCGTCTTGCCACGACGCGCCGCGGAACGGTACCCCTCTTCCGTCTTTCCGCCGGCGATCGGCAACTACTCGCACAGGGAACGCTTCGCACCGCGGAAGCGCTATTCGCCGCTGGCGCGCGCAGCGTCAACCTTCCTGTGCGTGAGGGCCTCGAGGTGACGACCCTGGACCAGGCGGAGCTAGCCCTCACCGCCGCAAAGGCCATGGACTGGGAGGTGTCAAGTGTGCACGCAATGGCCTCATGCTCCATGGGTACCGGGCACAGTGACCCGGTCGACCCCACAGGGCGATTGCGCGGTTGGCAGAACGTCTCGGTTGCAGATGCCAGCGTTCTTCCGTCCACTGTCGGGGAATCGCCTCAAGAGACCGTCATGGCTATGAGCATGCTGATAGCGCGTGCCGTGGCGGAACGGTCAAACGCTCTCTGAGGAGCGACGGCGCACCACTCTGCGTTGAACCACCACGCTGATGGCGGCCAACGTCCATGCCACGGTCGCTGTGGTCGCGGCGAGGGACGGAGGTCCGGCAGCACCGACCGTGGAGCCGAGGACGATCACCGCGAGTGCCCCGACCCAAAGGGTGACCGCCGCCAGTCGCTGACTCGCCGCCAACTGGCTGTAGAGAATCACCTGTACGACGCCGAAGCCGGTTCCAGTCAGGGCGAAGACCCACACGTAGCCGGTGATGTCCGAGTACGACGGTCCGGCCACGGCGTTGATGGCCAACGATGGCAACAGCCAACAGGCGAGAACCGCTGCCGCGCCGATACCGGTCACCAACACGACCGCCTTCGTTCGTATGCCGCGGGCGGTGTCCCGCACCACGCCGTCGAGGATCAGCGCGGGCTGGGGGCGCTGCTCCGCGTCGAGCTGCGCCGCGCGATCGCGGCAAGTACCGCGGGCCTCGAGCGCATATCCGAGGCGCTGTTGCACGAGGTCGTGCAAGCCAGCGAGCGCCTCGACGATCCCCACACGAAGGCCTCGGCTCACCTCGCGCTCGCGCTCGCGGCTGCGCTGGGCCACCGCGATCGCACGGAGGCCGAGCTGCAGCTCGGCCATGCGCGGGCCGCCACGGCCCGCGCCGGCTCCCCCTGCGATCTCGTGCTCGCTGCAAGCGAGCACGAGACATGACAAGAACTAACCTCAAGCGGCAGCAGCTCTCGCTCGACTTCTCGAGCCCCGGCGATCACGCCGAGCTGATCCATAGCGGCGACCGGCACGGCACCGTCCTCTTCTGGGAACGCCTGGGCGACGACGGTAAGCGCTGGATCAAGTGCCGCCCGACTGAAAACCTCCCCGCGATCGCGGAACAGCTGCGCTCTCGCGCCGACGCATACTTCACCGTCAACCAGTTTGCGGGCTGGCGTGAAGTTCGGCTGCTTAAGAGCCTTCGCGCGGTCTATGTTGACCTCGACGGCCAGCAAGACATCGATTTCGTTCTCGAGGCGCTGCTTTCAGCACAGATGCCAGCGCCGAGCCTGGCGGTTTTTTCTGGTCGCGGCCTGCACCTTTACTGGCTGCTGCGTGCCACGCCTGGCAAAGCGTTGCCGGTCTGGCAGCGCATCCAGGATGCCATTCTCAAGACTTTGAGTGCGATCGGCGCTGACCCAGCATGCCGTGACTGCACGCGCGTGCTTCGATTGCCTGGAACGATCAACAGCAGGAACGGCGTGGAAGCGCGCGGGCTCATGCTGACAGGCGAAGAGTGGGATCTGCATAGCCTGG
>CALFYG010000008.1 GCA_937952095.1 uncultured Micrococcales bacterium
CGACGGTCAGGTCGATCTCGATGGGGTGCCGCTTCGGGTGGAGGATCAGCGACTGCTCGCGCGTGAGCGTGCACTTCACCGGACGGCCGAGGAGATGGGCGGCCAGCGCGGTCTGCGCATCGTGGCGGGCCTGAATGTCCCGGAGGATCCCGACCCCGGCGATGGCGCCGGACGTGTCGTGGGTGACACCGGCACTGGCCTCCAGCCAACGGTAGCCGCCGTCCTTGAGGCGCATGCGCAGCTCGACCGTGGTGAGGTGTCCGTGGGTCGCTTCGTCGCGAGCTTTCTGCGCGGCAGCTGCGTCATCGGGGTGGACGAACTCGAGTCGGTGCATCCCGATGAGTTCCTCGGGCTCCCAGCCGGTGAGGCGGGTGACGTTCGGCGTGATCCACGCGAGTCGGCCCTCCGCGTCGAACTGGTAGAGCACGTCGTTGCTGTTCTCCACGAGCAGGTTGAAGCGCTCGAGCGACGTCCGAAGCTCCTGCTCGACCAGGACCTGCTCATGAACATCCCGCAGCGAAGTGATCGCGTATTCCAGTTCGCCGTCCGCGGACCAGACCAGCACGATGCTCGCGTCCATCCACAAGAAGGAGCCGTCCGGACGCAGGACCCGTGCCCGGTTCCGCAGGCCGGTGGCCTTGCTCTCGATCGCCTCCGCGTACTTCTGCATCGCGGCCGGCACGTCGTCGGGATGAACGATGAATTCCGAGTCCCCCACGAGGTCCTCGGGACGGTGGCCGAGAACCTTGGTGATGGACGGTGAGGCCCACAGGATCACGGACTCCGGGTCGTAGATGACCACGACGTCGGAGGTGTTGTGGGCCAGGATCCGGTAGAGCATGTCGATGTCGCCGCGCTCGGACAGTTCGCGGATCACGGCGACCATGTAGGCCAGTTCCCCGGTGGGCTCGTACTCGGCGCGGACGTTCATCTCCGCCCACGTCTGTGTGCCGTCCGCCTTCATGAGTTCGAACCGGCGGGTCATGTGGCGTTCACGGTTGGTGGCCAGAGCCCGAAAATCAACCTCGAGCCGAGCGAGGGTCTCGTCGGTGCTCATGCGGAACTGGGTTCCCACGACGTCCGAGGGTCGGTATCCGAAGATGTGCTCCAGCGAAGGGGAAGCCCACTCCAGCACGCTGTGCTTGTCGTAGCGCAGAACCACGTCGGGGATGCTGCGCAGGATCGCCTCCTGCAGGCCGAGCATCCCGGGGGACTGGCGGTTCCCGGTGGTGGGCATCAGGTCCGAGATTAGTACCCGCCGGCCCGCCGGTGTGGCTCTGTCCCCGGTCCGTCACGCTCTGTGACCCGGGTTGACCTACTCGCGTGCTGCCGGTGGGTGATGCGTGGCACGATGAGCGGGTGCGGCCAGAGGACGAGATCCCCCATGGACTCCGGGTCGCGGCTGCGTTCGGTTGGCGACTGTTGGTGTTGCTGGCGGTGGCATGGGTCGCGCTGCAACTCCTGGTCGCCGTCGAGTTCGTGGCGGTGGCGCTGTTCGTCGCCTTGATCATCGCCGCGCTGGTGGGCCCGCTGGTCAACGTGCTGCACAACGTGATGCCTCGCGGACCGGCGGTGGCGCTCGGGCTGGTCGCCGTGGTGGCGGTCATCATCGGGGTCTTCGTGTTCATCGGCACCCAGGTCGCGGGACAGGCCGAGGGGCTCGCGATCCAGTTCCGGCAGGGCATCGACGAGATCCTCCGCTGGCTGGAGACCGGTCCGTTGCACCTGACGTCCGAAGCTGTCACCGAGTACGTCAACGCGATCCGCACGTGGATCACCGAGCACCAGAGTGACCTGGCCACGACCGCCATCGGCGCGTCGGGGACCATCGCCGAGTTCTTCACAGGCTTCGCCCTCGCGATCTTCGCCTCGGTGTTCTTCCTGCTCGGTGGCCGCGAGATCTGGTCCTGGCTGGTCGGATTGTTCCCGCAGCGCCAGCGCGGGCGCATCGATGGTGTCGGGCAGGTCGCCTGGGGCACGTTCGCCGGCTATACCCGGGGGATCGTGGTGGTGGCGTTCGTCAATGCCGTGCTGGTGCTCATCGGACTGCTGGTGCTGCGTGTGCCTCTGGCCTTCCCGCTGGCGCTGTTGGTCTTCCTCTTCTCCTTCATCCCGCTGATCGGCGCCCCGATCGCCACCGCCATCGCGGCGGTCGTGGCCCTGGCGGCGCGCGGGCCGCTGATCGCTCTGGCCGTGATCGTGCTGATCGTGCTGATCGGACAGTTCGAGGGACACGTGCTGCAGCCGCTGGTGATGAGTAAGGCGGTCAATCTGCATCCGCTGGCCGTCGGTGTCGCCGTGGCCTGCGGAACCGTGCTGGCAGGCATCGTCGGCGCGGTCATCGCCGTTCCGGTGGTCGCGGTGCTGTACTCCAGCATCCGGTTCTGGGTGAACACCGGCTCGCGTTCGGGCTTCAGCCCACCGCCGAGCGACCCGACCGGCACGGGCGCCGCACTGCCGTGAGGTCGCCGCGTTCCCTGCTGATCATCGCGGCGTGGATCCCTGCTGCGCTGTTCCTCGACACGTGGGTGTCGACCGCCGGGCAGTGGGTCCTCGGGGTGCTGACCACGGGTCTGCTCGTGTGGTTGACCGCGTTGCAGCCGAAACTGGTCCGTTGGCAGGTGGGGATCGTGGTCGTGTTCGCCACCGTGATCGAGCTGGTCTTCAGCGGTTGGCTCGGGGTGTACGAGTATCGGCTCGGTGCGGTGCCCGCCTACGTGCCGGCAGGCCACGGCCTGGTCTACCTCGCGGCACTGGACTTCGGCGCTTGGGGGTGGGCACAGCGCAACGCCCGCTGGATGGTGAGGCTGACCGTCGTGGCGGTGATCGCTGTGGCACTGTATGCGCTGGCCGGCACACGACAGGATGCTCTCGGTGCATTCTGGGCCGTCTGCCTGCTGGGCTTCCTGCGGTGGGGGAGGGCGCCGCTGCTGTTCGTGGGTGCGTTCTGGGTGGTGTCCTGGCTGGAGGTCCTCGGGACGCGGTGGGGCGTCTGGACGTGGCAGGAGTACGACACGATCCTCGGCTGGGTGCCGATGGGGAACCCGCCGTCGGTGGCCGCGGGTGGCTACGGCTGGTTCGACCTGGTCGCCGTCGCAGGGGCGGGCTGGCTTGCGGCCCGGCTTCAGCCGTGGATCAGCAAGGGCAGGACCCGCTCGTGGAGCAGGCCGTTGGTGGTCAAGGCCGAGGTCCCCGAGAGCACCGGGGCGCCCGACCAGCCGGTCATCCTGCCCCCGGCCTCCCGCACGACCGGCACCAGCGCGGCCATGTCCCACAGGTTCAGTTCCGGCTCCGGGGCGATGTCGACGCAGCCCTCGGCGACCATCACATGTGACCAGAAGTCCCCGTAGGCACGTGCCCGCCAGACTGCGTCCACGAGGCCGAGGAACGACTGCCGCTCCCACCCGGCGTCGTCGGAGTACGACAGCGAGGCGTCCGCGAGATCGGTGACGCCGCTGACCTGGTTGCGGATGGGCGCCGAACCGTTCTCGGTGCGCCAGGATCCTTCGCCGGGTGCCGCCCACCAACGCCGGCCGAGCGCGGGTGCGGAGACCACACCCACCTGTGCGTCCCCGTCCACAGTCAGCGCGATCAGGGTGGCCCAGACCGGAACCCGCCGCACGAAGTTCTTCGTGCCGTCGATCGGATCGATCACCCAGGCGCGACCCGTGCCCATCTGGCCGCCGAACTCCTCCCCGAGCAGTGCGTCGTCCGGGCGAGCGACTGCCAGGCGCTCACGCAGACGCTGCTCGACCGAGCGGTCGGCGTCGGACACCGGGGTCATGTCCGGTTTCGTCGTCACCTGCAGGTCGGAGCTGCCGTAGCGCGACATGCTCACCTCGTCGGCGAGATCGGCGAGTTCAAGGGCGAGTTCGAGGTCGGTCACAGTCGCCCAGCGTAGTGGGCCGACCACGAACAGCACGCGCCCTCTTGCAGGGGAGGATCTTTGTTCGATACCCTAACGAACGGACCGGCGGTGGAGCCTGGTGCCGCGGGGGAGCACCACGTGGCGGATCACCGCCGGTCCGCTCTTGTCGTGGCACGCTTGGCGGGTGGACTTCCTGCCTCCTGATATCAACGGCCTGCCCCTGCACCCCCTCGTCGTGCACGCTGCGGTCGTCCTCATCCCGTTGACCGGGGTGCTGGCGCTGCTGATGGTGCTGGTGCCACGTTTCAGCTACCGCTTCGGCCCGCTCGTGCTGGTCCTGGGGTGGATCGCCGCCGGTGCGGCGTTCGTCAGCAAGGAGACCGGTGAGGTTCTGCGCCGTCAGGTCGAGGACGTGAGTGCCACGCACGTCGAGTCCGGTGACCTGCTGCCGATGTTCGCCGGCGTCCAGGCGGTGCTGATCACGCTGCTGTGGCTCGCGGATCGCCGGGGTGGCCGCGGCGTCCTCGGGATCCTGGTCGCGCTGTTCACGCTGTTGGCCGTCGTCGCGGCCGGCTACTGGACGTATCGCACGGGGGAGTCCGGGGCGCAGAGCGTCTGGGGCTGATGGTGACTCACACAGGGGGTTGATCCCGCATCGAGGCGAGCAGTCGGCGCAACGAGGCAAGACGTGCCGGGTCGATGCCCTCCTGCGTCACGTAGTCGTCGAGTGCGCAGTCGGCCTCGTCGTGGGTGCAGCTGCGTGGACACTCGGTTGTCCCGGGCTCGAGGTCGGGGAACGCGTGGATCACCCGCTCGACGTCGACGTGGGCGAGCCCGAAGGACCGAACCCCCGGGGTGTCGATGAGCAGGCCGCCGTGGAACGGGAACCCGTAGGCGGAGGTCGAGGTGTGACGACCCCGCCCGGTGACCTCGTTGACCCGGCCCACCGCGCGGTCCGCGTCGGGAACCAGAGCGTTCACCAGCGTGGACTTGCCGACTCCTGAGTGACCGACGAGGACCGTGGTCTGGTCGGACAAGAGGTCGACCAGGTCGCCGTCGAAGACCAGCGTCCGGTCGGGGAGGCGGCGCGTCGTGATCACGGGGAAACCGAGCCCCGGATAGCTGTCAAGGACGGCGTCGGGGGACGCCAGGTCGGACTTGGTGAGGATCAGCAGCGGCGCGATGCCGGCGTCGAACGCCGCGACCAGGCACCGGTCGATGAAGCCGTAGCTGGGCTCGGGATCGGCCAGCGAGGACACGATCGCCAATTGATCCGCGTTGGCGACGATCACTCGCTCGGTGGGGTCGGTGTCGTCGGCGGTGCGGCGCAGTTCGGTACGACGCTTCTCCCGGGAGACGATCCGCACCAACGTGTCGGCGTTGTCGGGCAGCGGACCGTCGATCCCCACGCGGTCGCCGACGACCAGGCCTTTGCGGCCGAGGTGGCGGGCGCGCACGGCCATCACCTCGGTGTCCTCGGCGAGGCAGGTGAACCGCCCGCGGTCCACGGCGATCACGGTGGCCGGGATGGCCTCGGTGAAGTCCGGGCGGACCTTGCTGCGGGGCCGGGTGCCTCGCGTCGGGCGCACCCGCACGTCGTCCTCGTCCCAGTCGCTGTGCCGACGACTCACGCGAGCATCGCCTTCCAGCGCTCGACGAAGTCCGGCATGGTCTTTGCGGTGGTCTGTGGGTCGGCGATCTTCAGACCGGGGATGCGCAGCGCCAGCACGGCGGCCATGGTCGCCATGCGGTGATCCGCGTAGGTCTGCAACGTGACGTCGGTCTGGGCCACCCGGCCCGCGGGGTCGATGTCCAGGCCATCCTCGCGCTCGTCGACGACGATCCCCACCCGGCGCAGTTCGGTCGCGATGGCAGCCAAGCGATCGGTCTCGTGGCCGCGAAGGTGGCCGATGCCGGTGAGGCTGCTCGGCCCGTCGGCGAATGCCGCGATCGCCGCGATCGTGGGCGTGAGCTCCCCGACCGCGCGCAGGTTCACAGTGAATCCCGGGTAGGACGACGGCCCGGTGACCGTCAGGCCGTCGGTGAAACGGACCTCGGCGCCGCGGTCGGTCAGGAATCCGCGCCACTGGTCGCCGGCTTGGGTGGTGACGTGCGGCCAGCCCGGGATCGTCACCGTGGAGCCGGTCACGAGCGCAGCAGCGAGGAATGGGCCGGCGTTGGACAGATCGGGCTCGATCGACCAGTCGTGGGCGGCGATGGGTGAGGGGTCCACCTTCCACTCATCGCCCTCACCGAACACCGTGACTGCGACCTCGGCGAGCATGGCCACCGTCATCTCGATGTGCGGCAGGGACGGCAATGGCGCACCGACGTGGCGCAGTTCCAGGCCACGCTGCATGACTGCCGCCGAAAGCAGCAGGCCACTGACGAACTGGCTGGACGCTGAGGCGTCGAGGGTGACGGCCCCACCGCGCAGCGCACCTGTTCCCCGCACGGTGAAAGGCAGGCGGTCGCCATCTATGTCGGCGCCGAGGGTGCGCAGTGCTTCCAGCATCGGTGCAAGCGGTCGCGCGGAGGCTTGAGCATCACCGGTGAAGCGGACATCTCCGGAAGCCAGTGCTGCGACGGGCGGCAGGAACCGCATCACCGTGCCCGCGAGACCGGCATCCACCTCCGCCGGACCCCGCAGCGGTCGCCCGTGCACGATCAATGCCGACCCTTGTTCGGCGACCTCGACCCCCATCGCCTGCAGCCCCGCGATCATCAGCGTGGTGTCGCGCGCTCGCAGCCACCCGGATAGTGTGCTGCGCCCGTCGGCCAGTGCTGCCAGCACCAGGGCCCGGTTGGTCATGGACTTGCTGCCGGGGATCGACACCGAGGCGGTGAATGGCCGCGTGCAGTGCGGCGCCGCCCAGGTGTTGTCCACGGACTCAGCCTAATGGCGTGTTCAGACCCCGCGGTCGCGGCACAGAATGGACCATGGCCTTCGAGCGGGTCGGCTCCAACGACCTGACGATTCTCGCGACCGACCATGGGCAGGTACCCATGAACATCGGGGCGGTGCTCGTCTTCGGCTCAGGTAGTAACGGGCGGCAGATGCTGACCACTCTCACCCAGCGGCTCTGCACCGTCCCCCGGTTCCGGCAGCGGCTCGTGCGCTTCGGGGCGCTGTCCGGCCCGCCGGTGTGGGTGGACGATTCCGCGTTCGACCCTGCACGGCACACGGCGGTCCATGAACTGGGTGGTCGGGATGGGTTGCTTGACCGGGCCGCGGACGTGGTGTGCCGCCGCCTGCCGAGCGACCGCCCGCTATGGGCGATGCATCTGTTCGAGGGGCTCCCAGGCGGGGGCTTCGCGGTGGTGATCGTCCTGCACCACGTCGTTGCCGACGGGATGGGAGGCCTCGCCGTGCTCGCGGCCTTGGCCGATGGTGTGCCGCTACCCGAGTGGGTGCCCTCGCCGCCCCCCACCCGGCGCGAGGTCGTGCGGGATGCGTCGCGGCGACGGCGTGCGGCGGTGGCCTCCCTGGGCAGGACGCTGCGGACAACGCTCAGCGGTCTGCGCGAGATGGGCTTCCGGGGGCGCCGCCCGGTAGCGCCCACCTCGCTGCTGCGCCCCACGACCGGGCGTCGGCGGGTCCGCGTTGTCGACGTCGCGCTGGAGCCGGTCGTCCTGGCGGCCCATCGGCTCGGCGTCACCGTCAACGACCTCATCGTCACGGCGGTGGCGGGGACGCTCTTCGACGTGTTGGGCGCGCGCGGCGAATTCCCGGAGCAGGTGGTGGTCTCGGTACCCGTGTCCGCGCGATCAGCGGGGACCGATCTGGGGAATCAGGTGGGTGCGGTTCCGGTGGCTGTGCCCCGGACGTCGCGTCTCGCGTCGGTGGCGGAACAGACACGCCGCGCGAAGCAGCAGCCCCGGGGCAGCTCGGCCGCGGTGCTCTCGGTCGTGTTCAGGTCGCTGGCGGCACTTCGGCTCGGGCAGTTCTTCATCGACAGGCAACGGCTCGTCCACACCTTTGAGACCAATCTGCGCGGCCCGGCGCAGAGGGTGGCTATGGCCGGCACGCCACTCACGCAGATCGTGCCGATCGCGGTGAATCCGGGGAACGTCGGCGTGAGTTTCGATGTCCTCTCCTACGCGGGCCGACTCACGATCAGCGTGGTCGCCGATCCGGTCGTGGTGCCTGAGGTCGACCGCGTCGCCGAACTGCTCGGCACACACCTGGCCGACCTCACTGCGTGATGAGATAGACCCATGTGTGGCAGGTATGCGGCGGCGAAGGACGTGGCGGCGCTGGTCGAGCAGTTCGAGGTGGCGCGGCCGCCGGACGAGACGCTGCCGCCGGACTACAACGTGGCGCCGAGCAAGCAGGTCTACATGGTGGTCGACCGGGAGGCCGACGACGAGGTCCAGCGGCAGTTGCGCACCGCGAAGTGGGGGCTGGTGCCGTCCTGGGCGAAGGACCCCAAGATCGGCAACCGGATGATCAACGCCCGCATCGAGACCGCCGCGGAGAAGCCCTCCTTCCGCCGGGCATGGGCCAAGCGCCGCTGCTTGCTGCCGGCCGACGGCTACTACGAGTGGTACGCCGGCGAGGGGCCGAAGCAGCCGTTCTTCATCCACCGCACCGACGGGGAATCGCTGGCGATGGCAGGGCTGTTCGAGTTCTGGAAGGACGGTGAGGACTGGCTGGTCACCTGCTGTGTCCTGACGACTTCCGCACCCGACGAACTCGGCCGGATCCATGACCGTATGCCGGTGCTCGTCCCCCGTGAGAACTGGCAGATGTGGCTGGACCCGCAACACCCGCCCACGATCGACATGACCGTGCCGGCGATGTCGACGGGGCTGCAGGCATATCCGGTGAGCACCGAGGTGAACAGCGTGAAGCACAACGGTCCGCACCTGCTCGACCCACTGCCGGCCTCATGATCGAGACGAGCAAGGGGCCGGCCCGCTTCCTGGAGTACCCGGCCAAGCGCGCCCGCGTGACACTGGTGCTCGGCCATGGTGCCGGTGGCGGGGGCATCGCCCCTGATCTGGCCGCCATCGCCGAACACCTGCCCGGACACGGAGTCAGCGTGCTGTTGCACGAACAACCGTGGAAGGTCGCGGGCAAGAAGGTCGCCGCAGCACCGCCGGTGCTGGATGTGGCGTGGATCGAGTCGCTGGCGACGTTGACCCCCAGGGGGCGCCTGATCGTCGGCGGGCGTTCGGCCGGTGCGCGGGTCGCATGCCGTACTGCCACAGAGGTGGGTGCGTCTGCAGTACTTGCCCTGGCGTTCCCCCTGCACCCCCCGGGCAAACCGGAGAAGAGCCGGGTCGACGAGTTGGATGTGGGTGTCCCGCTGCGGATCGTGCAGGGGCGCAACGACCCGTTCGGCCGGCCGGGTGAGTTCCCGTCTGGCCTGGATCTGATCGACGTCCCGGGTGACCACTCCCTTCGGCAGGGGCTCGACGAGGTGGTGGCGGCCGTGGTGGCGTTCTGCCGGTGAGAACACGCGGGAATGCGGCGGGCCTGTTCGATGTTGACCCCACAGACCCGACCACGGAGGTGTGGATGCTCCTTCTCGACGACCCGACCCTCGAGGGCGTGGGCGCACTAGGCTCTCGAGTGATGGTGGATTCCGAAGACGAACTCGCAGCGCGTTTCGAGGCGGAGGTCATCCCGCTGCTCGACACGCTCTACGCGGGCGCCCTGCGCATGGCGCGCAACCCGGATGACGCCAGTGACCTGGTCCAAGAGACCGTGGAGCGCGCGTTCAAGGGCTTCAAGTCCTACACCCCGGGGACCAACCTGCGGGCGTGGCTGTTCCGGATCATGACGAACGCCTACATCAACTCCTACCGCAAGAAGCAGCGCCAGCCGCAGCAGTCGTCCGCCGATGAGGTCGAGGACTGGCAGATGCACAAGGCGGCGTCGCACACCTCCTCCGGCCTGCGTTCCGCCGAGGCGGAGGCGCTCGACCGGTTGCCCGATTCCGACGTGAAGCGGGCGCTGAGTTCGATCGGGGAGGACTACCGGCTGGCCGTCTACTACGCCGATGTCGAGGGGTTCGCCTACAAGGAGATCGCCGAGATCATGGGCACACCGGTCGGGACGGTCATGTCTCGACTGCACCGAGGGCGCAAACAACTGCGCGCACTACTCGAGGATTACGCCGCTGAGCGGGGTCTGGTACCCAGCCAGGGGGAGGGATCATGAACACCGGAGGATGTGCCGACCCGCGCGGGTGTGAGGACACCGACAAGCACCTGTACGAGTACCAGCACCACGAGTTGACGCCGGACGTGCATGCACGCATCGAGGAGCACCTCGCCGCCTGCGCGCACTGTCGTGAGCTCTACGCCGAAGAGGAAGTGATCCGTCAG
Source organism: uncultured Micrococcales bacterium (assembly GCA_937952095.1). Taxonomy (GTDB): domain Bacteria; phylum Actinomycetota; class Actinomycetes; order S36-B12; family UBA10799; genus JADKAV01. The sequence goes on from CALFYG010000008.1 coordinate 10,205, forward strand.
CGGGTCAAGCAGTGTGCCTGTGAGCGCGCCCCCGAGCAACTGCGTGCGCAGGTCTTCGCCTTCATCGCGACGTTCCGCACCACCCGGGGCTGAGCCTCAGGCGTTGGGGCGGCGGCCGTGGTTCGCGCCGTGCTTCTTGCGGTCCCGACGCTTGCGTGCACGCTTGCTCATGGTCTACTCCTTCAGATGTTCAGTCGGCGGTTGAGGGCGCTGAGCACCGAGCGTGCCAACGCATCCTCGATGTCGCCTCGTACCAATGCCGATCCTACGAGCACCTGGTAGGCCTGCGACTCATCGGGGAACTCCACCACCGACACAGCGATCCGACGCCCCGGGATCGCAATCACCTGAGTGCTCTCCAAGTCGACCGAATCCGGCAGCAAGGGCCGCAGGGCATCGAGGGTGGCCTGGGCGATCGCCCGTTCCCGGTCCCCGTCCTCGCGTACCGCCTGCCCGCTCATGTGCGTGCCGCGCAATGTCATGGACGCCGAGGCCAACACGCTGTTGCCCGAGCGGCGCACCGAGATCGAGGTCAGGGCGGGTCGGGGAGTACCCGGCGGGAGGGCCTCGTCGGCAGGGTCCTCCGCACCGAGGAAGGCGGCGAGGCGCTCGTCGGTCACGAGCGTCACCCTAGCGTGCGGGTGGTCGTCCACAGATGAGGCTCAACTCGTGGCGAGGTCGTGACGAAGTAATCAACGTGGAGCTCCGAGGCCCCCTGGCCATCGAACCGTACCTGCGTGCCCTCGTGGACACCAGCGGGTCAGACCTGCATCTCAAGGCCGGCGTCGTGCCGCGTATCCGCGTGGACGGCACGCTGCACCCCCTGCGCTCGGGGCCGCTGAGTCCGGCCGACACCGAACACATGCTGTCCGAGATCATCCGCGACGACCTTGTCGAGGAGTTCGAGCAGACCGGGGAGGCCGACTTCGCGCTGATGATCGATGGGGTGGGCAGGTTCCGGGTCAACGCCTTCCGGCAGCGCGGGGATGTGGGCCTTGTGCTGCGGCGGGTCTCGATCGGGGCGATCCCCTTGCAGGATCTCGGCCTTCCGGACGCCGTGCCTGCGCTGGCGTTGCAGCCCCGTGGGTTGATCCTCGTCACCGGTCCGACCGGATCGGGCAAGACCACCACGCTGGCCGGCATGGTTGATGAGATCAACAAGAACCGTGACGTCCATGTGGTGACCATCGAGGACCCCATCGAGATCATCCACCACGACAAGCGGGCACTGATCAACCAGCGCGAGGTGCGCATCGACACCGCCGATTTCAACGTGGCGATGCGCGCTGCGATGCGGCAGGACCCCGACGTGATCCAGATCGGCGAGATGCGCGACCCGGAGACCGTGCACGCGGCATTGAGCGCCGCAGAGACTGGTCACCTGGTCCTGTCGACCCTGCACACGGTGGACGCCCAGGAGACGATCAGCCGCATCATTGACTTCTTCCCGCCGCACGAGCACCAGCAGATCCGGCTTTCGCTGGCCGGTGCATTGAGAGGGATCCTGTGTCAACGTCTGGTGCCCAGGGCCGATGGCCGGGGGCGGTGCGTGGCCATGGAGGTCTGCATCAACACCGGCCGCGTCTCCGACGCGATCGTGGACAAGAGCAAGACGGGCACGATCACGTCACTGATCGCCGAGGGTGGCTTCTACGGGATGCAGACCTTCGACCAGCACCTCGTGGCGCTGTACCGGGACCGGGTGATCACTCTGGACGAGGCGATGTCGGCCTCGAGCAGCCCGCACGACCTTGAGGTGGAGTTGCGCCGGCTGGGTCTGGTGGCCAGCTGAGGACGGGGTTCAAGGGGTCTGTCGTCGTTCCCGTTAGAGGTTGTGCACTCCGGTTAGAGGTTGGCAGCGGTTCGGGGACTAACGGATGGACCGGGGACTAACGGATGGACCGGGGACTAACGGATG
>CALFYG010000009.1 GCA_937952095.1 uncultured Micrococcales bacterium
GATGACCCCGCTGCCGCGGCACGCCTGCACGCGCAGATCAACGCGCGTCGTGATCAGCGGTACAGCGGTGGCGCGCACTACAAGGAGTCGACCCGGCATTTCTATGAGATCGCACACCAGGACTACCTCGAGGCGATCCAGGAGTTCCTCGGCGAGGTGGCGGCATGACCGGGGCGCCCAAGGTCCTGCGTCGTGCCGAGTGGGCGTGGCCGACCAAGCCGGTCCATCTCGAGGTCATCGCGCACGAGGTCCCGGACACCGACAAGCCGCCGCTGCTCTTCCTGCATGGACTCGGGCATGCGGCGTGGTGCTATGCGCAGAACTGGCAGGCCGCGGCCGCGGAACGCGGCTACAGCTCCTACGCCATGTCCTACCGGGGACACGGCGGTTCCGGGGGGCAGAACGAACTGCGCCGGTCGACGTTGCGCGACTACGTCCATGACGTTCTGCAGGTGATCACGACCTTGCCGCAGCCGCCGGTGGTCGTGGCGCATTCGCTTGGGACGCTCGTCGCGCAACGGTTGCTGCAGCGATATCCCGCCCGGGCCGGCGTACTGATGACGCCGATCCCGGCGGGCGGTATCCCAGGGACGATGGTGCAGGGGATGCGTCGCAAGCCGATCGACTTCACGAAGGCCGTGCTCGGGGCGACGTTGCAGTTCTCCGCCGACGATCTGTTCGCAGATCTGCCGCCGGAGGTCGCCCGCGACTACGTGAGCAGGATCGGGCGGGAGTCGCCGTGGGCCCAGTACGCCATGCTTCGTCCCGAGCGCCTGCGACCACTGCTGTGTCCGATGCTTGTGCTCGGCGCGGAGGAGGACCGACTGGTCGCGGCGGCAGACGTGCAGCGTTGCGCCCGCGCCCTGGGGACCGAACCGGTCTGGGTCCCCGGTGGCCATGACGTCATGCTCGACGGTTCCTGGCAGGCGGCGCTCGACGCGGTGCTGGACTGGGTGGACATGACCTGCCCGCCGGGGGCGCCGCTGGCCGGGGCCCGGGAAATGCCGCCGCTGCAGGTCACGTTCCAATAACGCTCCAAAATCGTTGCATCCAGAACGGCCTTTCCGGAAGAACTCCTCTGTGAACGTCCCACCACGCTCTAGGAGGAGCAATGAACATCAAGATCGCCGCGGCGGGTTTCGCCGTCGCATCGCTGGCTCTCGTGGGTTGCAGCAGCAACGAGTCCAGCACCGAGTCCAGCCCCAGCCCGGCCGCGACCTCTGCAGAGGCTTCGCCGACGGCTGCCGCTGAGGCCGGCACCATCGTCGAGGTCGCCTCCGGCAACCCCGACTTCAGCACCCTGGTCGCCGCGGTGAGCGCCGCCGACCTGGCTGAGACGCTGGGTGCCGAGGGTCCGTACACGGTGTTCGCGCCGACCAACGAAGCGTTCGAAGCGCTTCCGGCCGGTTTGCTCGACGAGTTGCTGAAGCCGAAGAACAAAGAGGTGCTGACCCAGATCCTGACCTACCACGTGGTGGCCGGCGAGGTGATGTCCACCGACATCGAGCCCGGTGACGTTCCCACGGTCGAGGGTGAGGACCTGACGATCGCGGTGACCGACGGGACCGTGACGGTGAACGGCGCGACGGTCGAGGCCGCCGACGTCGAGGCCAGCAACGGCGTCATCCACGTGATCGACGAGGTCCTGGTGCCGCCGAACGTCGATGTGGCATCCCTGACCGGCTGACACAGCGCAGCCCAACGAGCCCCCGCGTCCCCCTGCGCGGGGGCTCGTTGCTGCGCGATAGTCGCGCCGCCCGACATGAAAAGACCCCCCGGGTTCAACCGGGGGGTCTCGTCAGAAGTCTCTACTTACGCGGAGCCTTCGAGTCCGGGACGAGAGCGGACTTGCCCTTCACCGCCGCCGCAAGGTGCGCCTTGTAGACGCTGTTGTTGATGTTCAGCTGGTTGCTGGTCTTCTCACCTTTGTGTCCGTACATCTCTGCTCACCTCCTCGAAGTTCGGTACGTGACTCCACTATACGTATAAACGCATACATAAGTACAGCCGGGGTCGTGTGATCCGGCTCACTTCACCCGAACGGCTGACTGCAGGGCGGTCGCATCGAACGGCCCGAAGCCCTGGCGGTCCTCCACGTAGTGCAGCATCGCCACCGAGAAAATGGCCCGCATCGCGCTGATGACCACTTGAGCGAGGATGACGACGATCACTCCGAGCGCCGAGATCGGTACTCCCACGGCGGGTGTGCCGGACGCCGCGATGAAGCCGCCCACCACCGCGAAGAGGATCCCGGGCAGCACCGCCACCAGGGCGATCATCCCGCCGATGCGCACACCGCCGGCGATCTGCATGCCCCATGTCTGGCGGATCACGCTGACGGATTCCTTGATCGCCTCGACCGGTCCCTTGCCGCGCAGGATGATCAGCGGCAGGACGAAGAACGTGATGACCGACCAGGCCACGGCCAGCAGCGAGGCGATGATGAGCCGCAGGATGGTCACGATGATGTTGTTGTCCCCGTTGCCGCGGATCGCCGAGAGCAGCCAGCCGACGGCGGTCTCGATCCCGGCCCAGCCGAGCAACGCCGGCAGGCGCTTGAACGAAGCGGACAGGCCGGCGCCGAACGACGAGTCGCGCCCCTGCAACTCCTCATCCGCGCACTTCACCAGGCCGCCCATGAAGATCTGCGTGATCAATGTCGCGAGGTAGGCCGCGATCACGAGGATGATCAGGCCGATCCAGAAGGTGCTGCCGGACACCTCGCCACTGGCAGTCGTCTGCTCCACCTGCGTCAGGCCCATGGCAGCGACCCCTGCCCCGCCGACCACGAGTACCGCGAGGACCGCGAGGACCGCGCTCACCACCGGGAAGGCGAGCATGTACGGGTTCTCCTTGATGACCCCCCAGGCCTGCTTGGTGACGGCCCGGCTCTCCGACCAACCTCGCCCCATGATTCCTCCTCGAACCGATGAGTGACAGGCTACGTGGCTCGGTAGCCTTCGGAGGTGCTCGGCGCGCTGGTGTGGGCGGTCATCGCGTTCACGTGCGTCCTGCGCATCGTCGTGATCTGGGGCAGCTTCTTCTGGCAGGACGACTACATCCACATCTGGACGGCCTGGAACGCGCCGGCCTCAGACCTCATCGGTCAGAACTGGAACGGTCACCGGGAGCCGGCCTCGTTCGCCATCCAATGGGTGCTCGCCCGGTTCGCACCGCAGGTGTGGTGGCCGGCCGCGGTGGTGCTCTGCCTGATCGCCGTGATGACGACCGTCGGGTTCTGGCTCATGGTCAAGCGCTGGGCCGGGGTCACGCCGGCCAGCGCCGCCGCCGCGATCCTGTTCGCGGCATGGCCGGCGACGATGATGCCGCAGGCGTGGCTGTCCGCCGGTCTGGAAACGGTGCCGCTGGTGCTGATGTTCGCCGCCGGATGGCTGCTCGCCTCGCCCCGGTCCTGGACGCCGTGGGCGGTCGGCGGGCTCGCGGTGCTGGCCTGGCTGTTCCATGAGCGGGCCGTCTACTTCCTCCCCGTCCTCCTGGCGATCGCCGTGTTCTTCGGCGGTGTGCGCAAGAACCGGACGTCGTGGTGGGTGCTCGCCGCGGTGACCGCAGGGGCGCTGATCCTGCGTGCCGTGGATGACCTGCCCGGTCGCGCCGGCGGGGCCAGCGTGCCTGGGGCGCTGTGGTCGGCCGGACCCGGATCGCTGCTCCGCTCGGTCCTCGGCTGGTTGCCCTACGAGGCGCGGACCCCGGTGCCGGTGAACGCGGGGCTGTGGGCGGTGGCGGTCCTCGTGGTGTGGATGATCCTGCTGCTGATCGGTCTGTCGACAGCCCCGCGGCACACCGCACTGGTGGCGGCGGTGGTCGCCGGTTTCCTGGTGGTCGAAGTGCTGTCCTTCGTGTGGCTGCGGGGTGGATTCGCCGGCGGTGGTCTGGCCGCCGATCCCCGGTTCACATTGATCACGGGAACGGTTCTCCTGGCCGGCCTCGCGTCCTTCGCGATCGCCTGGCGTCCGGTGGTGTGGGTGGCTGCAGCCCTGGCGCTGGTCGGCTGCTGGAGCATCTGGCGGATGTCGCTGCCGGAGGACCCCGGACGCGCCTGGCTGGCCTCGGCAAGACAGGCGCGCGGCGATCTCGCCCCGACACCGAGTCCGCCGGCCATGCTCGCCCACTTCTTCTTCACCACGCAGCCCCCGGTCTACGAACTCGGCACCACCCGCACCCTGCTGCAGGTGGGGGCGCAGCCGCCCGCGTTCCCGGAACGCACCACGCGCCCGGTGCAGGTCGACGCGTCGGGACAGCCGGGGCCCATGGTCTTCACACCGCTGGTGGTGAGCGACGGTCGGCAATGCGGGCGGGTGCAGGTGCCGGCGTTCGACGCCGGCGTGCGGGTCGTGCGGGTCGGCCAGGAGTATGTCTTCCCGCCGCCGGGTCCGATCGCGGACATCGCCATTGCCGGGTGTGTGAACACCGTCGAGGTGGGCATTCCCGGCAGGTGAGAGGGTGGAGACATGAAGGGTTGGATCGCCGCCGGGGCGGCCGCTGCAGCGGCGGGGGCCTTCGCTGTCCGCAAGGGTCTGCGCACGATGCCCGAGCCGTTCCCCGCGATGCCCAGCGGCGAGGTGCCGCGAGCGCCGATCCCCACCGGTCTGCCGGAGCCGGTCGCGCGTTACCTCGAGGTGGTGGCTGGCGACACTCTGCCGGTGACGGACTCGGCGGTGGTGACTGGACGGATGAGTATGCGGATCGCGGGTCCGGCCATGCCGGGGCGTTTCCGGTTCGGTCACGTGGTAGGTGAGGGCTACCGCCACTACATGCAGATCATGCCCTTCGGGCGGGCGTTCGCGACGGGTCAGGAGTGGTACCTCGACGGGCACGCGCGCCTCGATCTGCCGGTGGGTCTGGTGGAGAACGAGCCACGGGTGGATCGGGCGGCGAACCTCAGCATGTGGGCCGAATACGTCTGGCTACCGTCCGGGCTCGTGGACCCACGGGTCACCTGGGAAGCGATGGATGCGGTGAGTGCGCGCCTGGTCGTGCCGGAGAAGGGCGGGCCGGATTCCCTGGTTGCGTACTTCGATCCGGAGACCGGCCTGCTCGACAGGATGGAGGCGATGCGCTGGCGAGACGCCGGCGACGCCGAGCCACTGAGATGGGTGACGCGTAACCACGCCTGGACCCGCATCGACGGGATCGGGGTGCCTGCGATGTCGTCGGTGCAGTGGGCTGATCAGGACCAACCGTGGCTCAAACTCAGCCTCGACCACGTCGCGTGGAACGTCGACCCCGACCTGCGGGGCAGCGGCGCCTGAGCGGTGCCCCGGGGTCTGGGCAACTCGGACCCACCCGGGAAGGAAACGGCCACCCGGGAAGGAAATACAACGGTCATTTCCTTCCCGGATGTACCTTTGCTTCCCGCCTGGCGGGCAGCGGCGCCGTGACCTCAGCGGCCGTGACCGTGCATGACCGAGGTCACCCGTCGCACGAGCTCCGTGGTGTTGGGGTGGCGCGCGAAACTCGTCAGGGTCAATGGGATACCGAAGCGCTCGCGGACCGTGGACTTCGAGCGGGCGAACTCGCGCAGGCCGTCCGGGCCGTGGATGCGACCGAAGCCGGACTGACCCACGCCGCCCCAGGGCAGGGCCGAAACCCCGGCGTACATGACCCAGGAGTTCATGCTGACCATGCCGACGCGCAGGCGTGAGGCCACACGTTCCATCGTGGCGCGGCTGCTCGAGAAGACGGAGGCCGCCAGACCGAAGTCGGCGGCGTTCGCGCGGTCCACCGCCTCGTCCATGTCGCGCACCGGGTTGACGACAAGTGTCGGTCCGAAGGTCTCCTCCATGACTGCCAGCGAATCCTCCGGCACCTGGGCGAGCACGATCGGCTCGACGACCCCTTCGCCCACCGATTCTGGACCGCCGACGACCGCCCGCCCGCCGCGTTCCAGGGCGTCGCGCACATGCTCACGCACCACCTCGATCTGCGACGGCATCGTCATCGGGCCGTAGGAGGAGTCCGGCCCATGTCCGGGGGTCAGGGCGCGGGCCTTCTGGGCCACCAGATCCAGGAACTCGTCGTACACCTCCTGGTGCACGTACACGCGCTCGACGCCCACACAGGTCTGGCCGGCATTGCTGAACGCGCCGAAGGTCGCGGCGTCCGCGGCCTTGTCGAGGTCGGCATCCTTGTCGACCAGCACCGCGTCCTTACCGCCGCATTCGAGCAGCACCGGAGTCAGCGACACGGCGCAGGCGGCCATCACCTTCTTGCCGGTGGGGGTGGAACCGGTGAACGAGATCTTGTCCACACCGCTCTCACACAGCGCAGCTCCGGTGGCGCCCTTGCCCGTCACCAGTTGCGCGACCGGTTGCTCCGGAACGACCTCGTGGATCGCGTTGACCAACCACTCGCCGATCGCCGGTGTGAACTCCGACGGCTTGAACACCACCGTGTTCCCGGCGGCCAGCGCGTACGCGATGGAGCCGATGGGGGTGAACACCGGGTAGTTCCACGGGCCGATGACCCCGACGACACCGAGTGGCTGGTACTCCACGCGGGCATCGTGGTTGATGGTCAGCAACCCCGGCTTCACACGGCGACGGCGCAGCACCTTCTCGGCGTTGAGCGCGGCCCAGTTCACGTGCTCGACGGACAGGATGATCTCGAGCAGCGCGTCGTCGGTGGGCTTGCCGTTCTCCGCGTGGACCAACTCGGCGAGTTCGCGCGAGCGGCGGGCGAGCAGGCCCTTGAAGCGCAGCAGTCGCCGGCGGCGTTCGTCGAATCCGAGATCTGCCCACCACAGCGCAGCGATCCGCGCGCGGTCGACCACCTCCTGTACGGCGGCGGCATCCATCAGCGGGTAGGTGCCGATGACCCGGCCGTCACCGGGGGAGTGGGTCTCGAACGTCTCTGTGGTGGTCGTCATGGGGTAACGGTACCCGCGTCACGGCGTGCCGTCAGGTGGTCGCGGGCGGGGGTGGCCCCGGCTCCACCGCCACCCGCTCCCCGGAGCGCGCCGACTGTTGGGCGGCCAAGGAGAAGACCAACAGGTCGCGGCCCTGCTGGCCGGTGATGACCGGATCGGCGCTTTCCTGCAGCGCCTTCACGAAGTGGCGTCCCGACTTCACGAAGGAGACGCCCCAGTCAGCGTCCATGTCGTCCATGTGGATCGTCCGCTGGCCCGTGTAGAGGATCACCGGCGCAAGGTCGCTCATCCGGCCGTGACCTCGGGTCACCCAGATCACGCCCTTCGTTCCGGTGACCTCGATGCGGTCGTCCTGCCCGTAGTACGCGCCGTGCATCGCCAACTCCGGGGAGAACGTGGCCTCGAACGAGCCGACGGCGCCGTCCGCGTACTGCCACGTCACCACCGACGGGGAATCGAGCACGCCGTTGAAGCTACTGCCGATGAAGGCGTGGACGGTCGTGGGGAAGCCGTGCAGGTACCACGCGGAGGCGAACTTGTGGTGGCCGTCGTCGAACACCTGCGGGCCGCCGCCGCTGCGCCCCGGGTCGAAGCGCCAGGCCATCGCCTCCGCGGGCACCTCCCATCCCTCGGTGGAGTATCCGGCCGCCGACTTCAGCCGGATGCTCAGGACGTCCCCGATCTCGCCGTTGTCGATGAGGTCGCGGGCCCGCTGGATCGGCGGGTAGAACACGAAGTTCTCGAAGACCTTCAGCGTCACGCCGGCATCGGACGCGGCGGCGATGATCCGGTCCGCCTCATCGAGGCCCATCGCCATCGGCTTCTGTAAGGAGATGTGCTTTCCGGCCGCCGCGGCCTGCTGTGCCACCTGTTCGTGCAGGTGATGAGGCACCAGCACCTCGACCATGTCCACGTCGTCGCGGGCGAGGAGGTCGGCGGCGTCGGCGTGCTGCGCCGACTCGGGTACACCCCACGCGTTCCCCCGGGTGGTGCGGTTGCTCTCGTCGGGGTCGGCGACGGCGGTGATCGTCGCGTGTTTCGAATGCAGGTACGCCGCAGCGTGTAGATCGCTGATGCGGCGACGGCGATCAGGGCCCAGGTGATCGGGTCGAAGCCGGCCGGCCGGCGTGCCACAGCAACGACGTCACCGAGGGCCGGAGGCATGTCGAGCCTCGGGTCGGTCATCGGGTCGACGGGCAGTCCGTTGATCCGCAGTTCGCAGTCGCCTCCCGCGGCGAGGTGGCGCTCGATGTTGTCCTGCAGCGTCGCGCTGTAGTCGAGCGGGATGCGGCGCACGCCGGTGGCGCCGGCCGGGTCGTTGAGCAGGATCAGCATGCCGGCACCTCGACACGGCGGAAGAAGCGCAGGTCGCTGTACATGCGCTGCATCGCGCTGAGCCGGGTCAGTCTGGCCAACCCGGGCCGGCCGACGTCACCCTCGCTGTGCAGCACCATGCCGGGCAGCGCCAGGATGCCGCAGTGCGCCGGCGCGCCGCCGCGCCAGGCCATCCAGGCGGTCGCACCGCTCACCGGGTCGCTGGGCACCCATCCGGTCGCAACAGCGAAGCCCGCGGCGATGTCGGTCTCAGGCACGGGACCGAGCTCGATGCCCAGCACCTCGCGATGCCAAAGCACCACCAGGCCGTAGCAGTCGGCGCCGCTCCAGTCGGAGTGCCAGCGCACCCACGGCAGCCCAGGGAGCGCCAGCGCGCGCGAAACGAATTGGTCGGGGGTCATCACCCCCGGGGATGCTAGGTAAGCGGGTGAGCGTCTACAGCTGCACCAGGCCCGTGAACACGGCCGGGGCGTAGATCAGCGCCACGCTGCGGCGCATCGGGTTGTCGTCGGTGGCCACCACCTGCACCGCGTCGGCGCTGAAGGTGATCCCGCCCTGCTCTGCCACGTACAGCGTCCACGAGGTCTCCGGGGCGCTGGTGCTGCCGTAGTAGACCGACAGCGTGACGGTGATGGCCTCGCGGGATCCAGAGGCGGCGATGATGGCCATCTGCCGCTTGAACTCGCGGCCGACCACCTGCCGGGGGAACGACACGGTGAGCTTCGGCGGCGCGTTGCCGCTGTTCTCCGGTGGCTGCACGCTCATCGGGACCGGTGTGTGCACCTGGCCGCTGAGTGTGACGGCCGAGAACTGGTTCGCGACCAGGCGGATCGGCGAGGCCAGGGCCGGGTGGTCGAAGACGATGGCGTGCCAGACCGGCACGGTGGCCTTGGTGGCCCAGAACTCGCGGCGGTCCATTGCTCAGGTCTCCGGGATGGTGGCGGTGATCACGACGTCCAGGAGGCTGCCCCACGCTTCCCACTCGGGACCCAGGGCCAGCAGCAGCGGGGCCGCGCTGAGCACGGAGGCCGGAATGCTCTCGCTGCGGGCCTGCACCGTGGCCGAGTAGCGCCAGACCTCTCCATCCTGCGATGCCGACAGCAGGCCGTCTGGCATGAAGCGGCAGGCGTGCCACAGCAGGCCGAACTCGGTGCGGATGGGCATGCGAAAGCCCAGGCGGCCGCGATCGAGCGTGACGACGAACCAGGCTTGCAGCAGCTGGGCCTGCGCCGCATTGCACACCCACTGCACCGCCCAGGTGACAGGCCGGTCGGTGCCCGTGGCTTCGGCCTGGCTTGCGCCGGCGTCGGGCTGGGGCACGGAGAACGAGGCGTCGCGGTCTCGCCGCTTGCCGGCCTGGGCCACGCCCGGAAGCGCGGCAGGATAGTCGGTGGTCAGGCCGGTGGCCAGCGCCAGGCCTTCGGTCGGGATGATCTGGGCCGCAGCCATCAGCGTCGCGCTGTAGCGCCATGTGCCGCCCTGCTCCTGCGCCGGCAGCAGCGAGTCGGGGAGCATCTGCACCTGGTGCTCCAGCATCCCGAACTCGGTGCGCAGGAAGATGGTGAACGGCGCCGCGCCGCGCGCGATGACCGTCTCGAACCACAGCTTGAACAGCAGCGCCTGCGAGCCGGTCAGCAGCCACTCCACGTCGAAGAACACCGGCGGCACGGTGCTGATGGCCAGCATGTAGCCCGGGCCGCGGCGGGCGCCCACCATTGCCCAGGGCGGCGCCTGCCGACGGCGCTTGCTGCGCAGCACGCCGGGGAGCCAGGACGGGTAGGCTGCGACGGGCATCAGAGACGGCTCTGCAGGTTGGTCGAGCTGCGCAGGGCGTTGTACGCCGGCCCCGTGTTGCTGTTGAACTGCTGCACCAGGTCGGCCATCACCAGCCGCAGGATGCGCTGGTCAGCGTCGAAGTCCTGCGACACCACCTTCTGCGGCGTGCCGTTGTTCTGCATGATGACCGTGATGCCACCGCCGCCGCCCACCTCATCGGCCGGCGTGACGCGGCCGCTGCGCGTCGGCAGCATGTACTGAGAGCCGTTGGAACCAGTGAACATCTCAGGCTGCCCGGTCTCGTTGATCCGGTACAGGCCGCCCGCGTTGACGCCGCCACCGTAGCGCCGAGCGCCAGCTATTGGCGCAGCGGCCACGGCCGGCGCGCCAAGAGCCGCGGCGGCTGCGCCGGCTGCCGCTGCCGCTTCCGGCGCCAGCTCGGGGCCGATCACTGGGATGGCAGCCGTCGCTGCGAAGGCACCTTGCGCTGCTAGCGACGTGTTCACGCCCACCTGGGCCTTGATGGCTGCGCTGTAAAGCAGTGCGTTTGCAGCCTTGGTGGCCATGACCGCCTTCTCTGCGGCTTGCCCGATCAGCGCGTTCTTGAGGTACTGAATGCCGATCTGCACCAGCGCGCCGACCGCCTCATTGAGCACCACGCCGGCAAGGTTGCGCATCGCATCCGTCGCCGACATGGTGCCCGTGAGCAGGCCGGTCAGGGACTGTGTCGCCGACGACGACATCGCGTTCAGGCCGTCGATCAGGAACTTGTTCGCCTCGGACTGCCACGCGAACTCGGCCTCGGCGATCTGCAGGCGCTGGGCCTGGTACTGGCGCGACAGCTCGGTGCGCTTCGCCTCTGCGAAGCCGGACGCGTCGACGCCCGCCTGGGCGATGCGCGTCTCGTACTGCTGCACCAGGGCCAGTTTGGCCTCATAGTCCCGCTGCAGCTGCGCCAGCGGGTTGATGCTCAGCAGCTGGGCCCGGATCGCGTTCTGAGCGTCGACGGCCGCACGCACCTTGTCGGCCTCGGCCTGGGCGAAGGTGATGGCACCGGCCTTGTAGGCCGCATCGGCCCGGCGCAGGGCCTCCTGGCGCATCAGGTCGATGCGCGTCATCTCGTCGACCGTGGCCGCGATGACGGTGTCCGCCTGGGTCTGGGCCAGCTTCTCGGCCAGCGCCGCCCGGGCCTGCGCTGCGTTGTACGTGGCCAGCGTCTTCGCGCGCTCGGCCTCGTCGTGCGTCATGGTGCCCAGCTTCTCGGCCGCCGCAGCACGCCGGATGCCTTCGACCCGCGTCGCCTCGATCTTGGCCTCTGCGTCGGTCGTCGTGGCGATCAGGTGGTCGCCGATCTCCTGGGCATAGTGCTCCTCGAGCAGCGCCCGCTCCTTCGCGTAGTGCTTGACGATCTCGTGGCGGGCCGCGGCGTAGACCTTCTGGTTGTTCTTGTCCTCGGCCGCGCGCTTGCTGTTGTCGGCCAGCGCCTTGCGCTCCTCGGCGTCGATCTTTGCCATCGCCGTCGCGTTGTCGGCGACCAGGCCCTGGTAGTAGGCCTGCGCGGCCTCCGCCTTCGCGCGCAGCTTGCGCAGCTCGTCCTCGTCGACACCCCGGGCGTCAACGACCTCAACGAGCAGCGCGCCGAGGTCACCTACGGCTACGTGCCGCGCGCCGACGCCGTCGTGTTCCTGCTCGACGCCGGCCAGGCGCTCAAGGACAGCGAGCGCGAGTTCCTGCGCAGCCGCGTGTTCGAGAGCGCCCGCGATCGGATGATCTTCGTGCTCGGCAAGATGGACATGCTGTCCGCCGACGAACGCGCGGCGGTCATCGACTACGTCCACGGCGGCCTCGCCAAGATGATGACCGAGCCGGTCGTCTTCCCGCTGTCCGCCAAGGACTGGGCCAAGACCCAGGATCCGGCCAGCGGCATGCCCGAGCTGCTCGTCTACCTCGAGCGGTTCCTCGCGCGCGATCGCGCCCAGGTCATCCTCGACAACGCCGCCGCCGACGCCGCGCGCACCGCCGGCTACCTCGAGAGCAACCTCGGCGTGCGCCTGCGCGCG
>CALFYG010000010.1 GCA_937952095.1 uncultured Micrococcales bacterium
TCTCGAGGCCCAGATCCGCCAAGTCGTTCAGGAGTCGGCGTCGGCGCTTGCGATCGAGGGTGAAGCGGCTGCTGGTCGAATCGCCATGCGCGAACATGTTGCGCACACGCTGAAGTACCGGAGCCAGATCGGTCGAGTCGCCCGAGACGAGCGCCCGGATCATGGCGTCCTGCTTCTTCTTCCGTCCGAGTTCAACATGCCGGTTGGCGGGGTCGATGAGCACGTCCATCAGTTCGGCATCACCGCGGAATCGATCTGCGAGGGGTTCGCTGACAATGGTCGGAAGGCGCCCTGTGACCTTTCGGAGCGCCTCCAGACTGGTCTGAACGAGAACCAGTCTCATCAGGGTCTCGTATCCACGTACCGTCTCCTCCCGAATGCCGTGTGCGGTGACTCCATCGAATGCTCTTGCGAATCTGTACCTCGCGCCGAAGATGCTGGCGTAACTCAGCACATCCGGATCGAGGCCGGCGAGTCTCAGGTGGGAGTAACGACGCCATGCGGTTGGGTAGTTCACACACTGATTCTTACGGGACGCGGATCAGGCCGCATCGCTGGCGTCTTACGAGGCCCACCCGGCCTGGGTCTTGGGTAACCACCGTCAACTGGGTTGCACCTGGTTACCCAACATCCCCGCCCCGCCGCCACTACCTCGATCGGAAGTCGTACGGGAACACCGCTTCCACGCGCGGTAGTTCCGTGCTCCAGAAGACCTTGTACGGCGGGAATCCTGGCACGGACAAGACCATGCGAATGCCTTGCTCGGTTGTGATGGCTCGAGACAGTGATTGGGCCTGTTCGGGGTGGTCGAAGATGCTTTCGCACGCACTCAGAACTGCGTGGTACAGGTCCGGATTCAGACGCTCAAGTGCGTCGAGCTGCTGGTCTGCGATCTCGGAGTAGAAGTCCACCTAGCGCTGCCGCCGCACCCGACGAACTGTGGGGGAGGACGCAGCCTTGGCCAGAAGTCCCCGCAACTCGGGGTCCTGGTCGTACTCGAGTTGGCTCTTGCTCACCACCACGGCCGGCTCGAGCAGGATCGAACCGTCAGGGTTCTCGCGCATCAGGAACATCTCGTCGCTGTGCCCGGGCAACACCAAGCGGCTGCGGCTGTCCGTCTTCACCAGTTCCATGTGGTCATCGTCCCATCCTGGTGGGGGAGTGGGCAAGTGGGCCTGTGGGCATGCCGCCATCTGCCCACTTCAGGCCTACTCGAACGTCGCGTTGTGCGCGTGGAGCACATCGCGCACAACCCGCAGCACCTCGGGCTCGGTCAGCGGCACGGGCTCGTCTGCAATCTCGAGGACCTCGACGAACAGGACCCACGTCAGTCCATCCTCGTCGTGTCGGGGCCGGTAGGCGAAGCCCTCGGCCTGCGGGACCCATCGCCGCAGGGCCTTCGCCCATGCGCGGGTCGTCTCATACTCCTGGGCGCCGCACTTGGTCAGGGCCAGCGGCGCACCCACCTGCGTCAAGGCTGGACCGTGCAGACGCAGGACGGTGACGTCGCGGACCACGGTCATCCGGGTTAGCGCGCGGCGTGCGACCTGAGTCCACGGCACCAGTCGCGCCCGCCCCGTGAGTGGCAGGTCGCGGCACAAGGTCTCCGCGATCGCAGTCGACGGTGAGTCTCCCACGTAGATGTAGCCGTAGTTTCCATCGTCGGAGTCGAAGCGCCCTCCGCTGATCCGGCTGGGCCGCGCGGCGTGGTTCAAGGCGACAGGATCGCGTTCGGCTGTGTGGATCCGGAAGGCGCTGGTTCCCGCAGGCAGGACTTCCACAACCGGCCCGCCGCGAGGTCTTCGGTGCGGCGGTCGAGCAAGGTCAGCCATCGTCGCCAGAGGCCAAGGCGACCAGATCATCCTGCCGCTGCCCGCCGACGAGATCCCGAGGCCTGGCGCCGTTGAGGCGCGGGTGATCGCTGATCCACCACGAGGCGACGCCCCACGGATCGTCGGCGGCCCCGAGCAGCCGGTTCACCTGCGCCACCACGGGGTACACCTGGGCCCGGGCCGCATCGACCTGGAAACTCGGGTACAGGTACCTGTTGCGCACCGGTATGCCAAGCAGAGCGCCGGCCCGGCGAAGGTCGCTGGCGGCCTCCCGCTTGTTCACCCCACTCGCCCCGAGCGCGACGCCAACCGCAGAGGAGTCGAGGAAGTCCTGGTCCAGCACCGCGGCGTGCGCCTCGGCTTTGATCCGCTGGTCGCGCAGCAGGCGATCCGATTCGGTGCGCACCTCCCGGGGCTCACCAGCCAAGCGCTCGACTTCTTGGTCAGTGGTCAAAGCGGCAAGCATGAAGACCCGCAGGGCCTGGGCGAAGTCGGCTTGCGACGGCTGGAGCAGTTGCCGGAACAACTGGGCGACCTGATCCGAGGAAAGTTCCTCCAAGTCCCGCAACAGCCCTTCGAGCCGTTGCTCGGCGACGCTCATGACTGGCTCCCTACGTTTCCTACAGTCTACTCGTGAAGCGGAAATGTAGGAAAGTCCTTGTGGATACGGCAACGAAGCACCGCGTCGCCGCGGCAACCCGACCTGCGTCAGGTCGTGGCTGCGGCGTTGATCACGCTGAAGCTCAGTTGCCATGCCTCATGGGTCGCACCGTTCACGCTCAGGCGCCACGTGTAGCGACCCGCTGGCAACCCAAGGCCGCCCACGTTGAAAGCGATCGGAAGGTCGATGGGGATTCCCGGCTCGATTCCTGGCGGCCGGCCGACTTCGGTTCGTCCCTGGATACCGATCGGGGCACCCTCGGAGTCCTGAACCGGTTGACCGTCTTGGGTGAGCAGCTGCAGATCGATCGTGATCGGCGGGTTGGTGAGTTCCCAGGGGACAAGCATCGGCAGAGCTATGGACGTGCCTGGCGGCAGCCCTGGACCGTGGAAACGGCTGATGCCCCCGCCGTTGATGAACAACTTCCTTGGCGCAGGTCAGCGAAGCGTCACCGCAAACCACTCCAGAACTCGTGCTGGAACGCCGTCGACAGGATGAAGTTCACGACCCGTGCCGAGGTGTTGGTGATCTGGTAGTCCGCCGGCCGTTCCGGCGCCGCCCCCCGACCCTCGGCGAACCGGATCCCCCTCAGCACGGCCGCAGGATCGAGGTCGGTCATCGTGATCGCGCCGGTGTCCAGGGCCTCGGGCCGTTCGATCGAGGAGCGCAGGGTCACCGCTGGGAACCCGAGGATCGTCGACTCCTCTGCGATGGTGCCCGAGTCGGACAGCACACAAGCCGCGCTCATCTGCAGCCGGTTGTAGTCCAGGAACCCGAACGGTTCGTGGAAGCGCACGAGCTCGCTGATCGGGGTGTCCTGCACCTGCTCCAGGCGCTTGCGGGTGCGCGGATGCGTGGACACCAGCACCGGCAACTCCCAATCACCGGCTACTGCGTTCAGGCACGCCAGGAGGCTGCGCAGCCGCTCGGGGGAGTCGACGTTCTCCTCCCGGTGCGCCGAGACCAAGAAGTATTGGCCCGGCTCCACCCCAAGGTCGGTCAGCGCCGTGGACGCCTCGATGGCGTCCTGGTTCGCGTCCAGCACCTCTGTCATCGGCGACCCGGTGACGATGATCCGCCGTGGGTGCAGGCCCTCGGCCAGCAGGTTGCGGCGCGCGTGCTCGGTGTACGCCAGGTTGAAGTCCGCGGTGTGGTCCACGAGCCGCCGGTTGGTCTCCTCGGGGACG
>CALFYG010000011.1 GCA_937952095.1 uncultured Micrococcales bacterium
CGGATGGCCGAAACGACGTCGCCTTGGTCACCACGGTCAGAATCGTTCGATCGCAACGATTGTCGGACGTCACGAGCCGCCCGCAATACCCCTGGGCACATCGGGCGATGTCGAGCATGAGGTCTTTCCGGGCGGCCTCCCATCGCCCCTCGATCGCGGCATCGTCGCCTTCCGCATGCCGTAGGAAGGCCGCGGCTTGGTCGACACTCCACACTCGCGCGTGGAAGGCATTCGACTTTCGACTTCGCACCCGCTGGGCAGGGTTGGTCGAGATGACGCCTGCCCGAACAGCAGCGGACAAGGCCGACGACAGGGTGGCGTTGATCCGCCGCACGGTGGTCGCAGCCAGACCTACCGTGAACAGATGCCGATAGACAGCCTCGATCATGTCGGTGGACAGATCCTCCAAAGGCACTGAGCCCAAGTGCGGGATGAGGTACAACTCGATGTGCCCTTGGTAGGAGATCCGAGTGGACTCGCTGAGGTGATCCTGAACCTGCACCCATTCCAGTAGGTACTCACCGAGTAGAGGTGGGTGCTTCATGCCTTCTGCCTGCTGTTGCACCTGCTCGGCGAGCCACAATTCGGCGGATCTGCGAGTCGGAAATGCTCTGGTGATCTGGCGGCGACGTCCATCGCGGGTCCTGGGCGCGTCGATGACCGCGTACCAGGACGACCACTTGCCGCTCTTCAACCGCCGTCGGTAGATGTGCCCCTTGGCCATACCTACTGTCTCTCCGCGCAGGTCATCCAAGGCATGGGTGCCTCAAGGTGGCAAAGGGGATTGCCGGCAGACCGATCTGAGCGCAGAAGAGGCCCATCGCCGCATCTGCGCTCTCAAGGTCGTACTGCCACCCACCCTGGTCCACGAGGACGTGATCAGTATCTGACCAACTCAGGGATCGAGTGCGATCCAAGCGCTGCCGAGCCGCATGCCACTCGAGCAACTGGCTGACCGCGCTCGGGAGACTCACCAGCTCCTCCCCTTGCTGAATCCACCCCGCGCTGGTGTCGACTGCCGGCCAGCGGAGATCCAGCACGAACTGCGGGTCGAGGCGCAGAACCCCGACAAGAACGAGCCCTGGGTGCAGGCGATGAGTCAGGCTCACTCGAAGTAGTCGGCGCAAGGGAGAATCGTGCAACTCCCCCCGCGCCGCGATATCACTGTTGAACACAATCTGCTCCGAACATGACGAAGGGCCCCGACAACTGTCGGAGCCCTAATCGGAGGTCGCCTCCGGACGGAGACGACCTAGAAACGATGCCTGAAGATCTGGCAAGCGTCTCTACCTTGAAACTTCAGTGAAACCGCTCGGCGCAACTCCACTCTTCAGTCCTTCTGGATGATCCCGTCATAGCTGAGTTGGCGGAAGTGCTGATACAGCGTTTGTGGGATCGGACCGCCGGAGATCAGCACCCCGGCCTCCATGTTGTGGTCGAGGGCCCGGCCTGTGAGATTCGCCGAAGAGATCAGCACAGTGTGATCGTCGGCGAGGATGAGCTTCGCGTGCATAACGGCCGGCCTGTTGTGAGGCCGGGGGCGCGACTCCGGGGACCACTCATATCGGGCCACCGCAAGACCCTCATATGGATCATCGCGCGGGCCCTCGTACTGCCCTTCCGCAGCGACGGCGTTCTCCGCCAGAATGCTGACGTTCACCCCTCGGTCGACTGCTGCGACAAGAGCGCTTCGGATACGGGGTTCGGGGTAGTTGGCGTACGAGACGAGTAGCAGATCCTTCTGAGCACGGCTAATCACGTCGATGACGACATCGCTGGTCAACTGTGTTCGAACATGGGCGGTGTCGGGTCCGGTCCACACCAACTGAACATCCTGAGCAGCGCGAAGCCGCGAACGGGTATCCATCGCCGCGCGTAGCGCTAGGGCGAGCGCGGAACCGGATAGAGGTTCAGGCTGAGTGTTCCACGCGGCCACGATGCTCGCGGCCTGCTGCATATACTCACGAACCGGGGGTTCCCTCGTCACAGACCATCCCTGCTCTGGCGTGACGCAGTTGCCGATCCTGTCCGCGAGGATCCCGAGGTGACTGTCGGGCATCACGGTTGCGGCGGCTGCGATCGCCTCCCCCAACTCCATCGGGGACTGTCCGGGAGTCATGGCGCGAAGAACGGTGATGGGTTGTCGCCGATGTCCGCGAGGGTGCGCCGGTCGAGGTACCGGTTGTTGCTTTCGCAGCTCGTTTCGGCGGTGTAGGTGCAGAGGTGGCAGGCGGCCCCGTTGATGACGCCGGTGTCGCCGTTGGGTTGGTGTTCGGCGCACAGGGGATCGGCTGAGCAGTGGTTCGCGTGACGTAGTGCGGCGTCGAGGAGGCGCTTGAGGTTGCTCGGCTCGGCGAGGGCGACGAGGCCACCCAGAGTCCCCTCGGTGTCCGCGGCCGTCGTGT
>CALFYG010000012.1 GCA_937952095.1 uncultured Micrococcales bacterium
CACCGACTCGCAGCGACCGAGGAACCGCGCGATCGCCGACTGGGTCATCCTCAACTGAAGCCCCATCGCGATCACCTGCCGGTCCAGCAACGTCAACGGGCGGCGTTTCTTCGTCTTCGCGGTTCCCGCCCCGGGCCACACCTCAAACAACGGCAGATCACCACCCGCGGACTTGCCAATGCACGGTTTCAAATTCATGGGTGCCAGCCTGCGCCACCACTTCACAGACCACCCACTGGACATGCCCACCTCAGCGGCGGCATCCCGCAGCGAACGGCCCGAACACACCATCGACACAAACCGGTCACGGGTCTCGAACGAACTCTGTGAACACATGATCCAAGCACTCCTTCGGACGAAGGTTGCTTAGACCAGTTGAGTTCACCCACTTCGGCGCCGCGAAACTGCTCACGGATCACCGAACTGCTCACGGATGCACTCAGCGCTTCACCGGCGGCGCGTCCTTGGGTGCCATGAGCGCCCCGATCTCACGGAAGATGCCATCGCTGGCGTTGGGGTAACTGCCCTCGGCATCGAACGCCTTCTCTCCGAAGGTCACTGAGACGGCGATCGCCACATCTTTCTTCGGCAGATACGCCATGGTCGCGGCATATCCACTCAGCAGTGGGTTCTGCAGCATCCACGCACCAGAGCGCACAATGCCGAGGCCGTAGTTGTAACCCACGACCTGCGTGAAGCAGGACGGCGCACAGTTGTCCTGCCGCTGCCCGAAGCCGATCAAACGGGATTTCGTCATGGCCCGATAGCTCTTCTTCGACAGCAACTTCCCTGTGCCGACGGCACGCGCGCTGCGGGCGAGGTCGACGATGTCCGTGGTCTGGGTGGCTCCGACCGGCGTCCCCCACGCAGTGTTCCAGTGGGTGGTCTCCTCGTAGAACCTCGTCGAGGGCGGCAGACCGAGATAGCCCCGCCTTTCCGAGGAGAAGGCGTGCAGCACCGGCGCAGGGATCTCACTGGACTGGTTGGCCACCGTGGACTTCAACCCCATGGGCTTGAGGACCTCGCGCTTGAGCAGGGTGGCAAGTGGCGCACCTCCTACCTTCGCCAGGATCCGGCCGAGCAGCATGAAGTTGGTGTGGGAGTAACTCCAGTTCGTCCCCGGCTCGAAGAGAACTGGCTTGGAGAATGCGATCTTCACGCGTTCCTTGTACGTCCACTCCCGGAACGGGTTCTGCTCGAACGCGCGCACCCAGTCCGTGTCCCGTTCGTAGTCGGGATAACCGGAGGTCTGGTTGGCCAGCATCTTGAGCGTCACGCGGTCGGCGTTCGGCAGTCCGGGCAACCACTCGTCAATGGTGTCGTCGAGCGAGACCTTGCCCTGGTCGACGTACTTCAGCAGCAGGGTGCTCACGTAGGCGAAGGCCACGGCGCCGTTACGGAACCGCATACGCGTGGTCGCACGCACACCGTCCAGTGAGGTCCCGTAGGCCCGGGATGTCACCACCTTGTCGCCCTTGGTCACCCGGACGATGACGGCGCGTAGGTGGCCGTCCCGCTTCGCCTCGCGCACGATCCGGTCGATCGACTCCGCCTTGGTTTCCGCGTGTGCCGCGCTGGCCGGCAGCAGCAGTCCGATAGACACCGCTCCGACTGCGACTACCCGCAACGCGCGCATGGTTCTCCTCGACTCGATTGCACGAGTCAACCACACGTGAACCTAGAGCCCCAGGTCGCGGCCGATCAGTTCCTTCATGATCTCGTTGCTGCCCGCCCAGATCTTCGTCACGCGAGCATCGCGCCAGGCGCGCGCGACGCGGTACTCGTTCATGTAGCCGTATCCGCCGTACAACTGGACGCAGGCGTCGATGACGTCGTTCTGGACCTCCGCGGACCACCACTTCGCCTTCGCGGCGTCGACCGCACTGAGGTCGCCGGCGTTGAAGGCGAGGACGCACTGGTCGACGTAGGCACGCGACACCTCGAGCTTGGTCTGCAGTTCAGCGGCGAGGAACTTGTTGTGCTGGAAACTCCCCACAGGCTGACCGAACGCCTTGCGCTCCTTGATGTACTCGAGCGTCTCCTCGAAGACCGACCACGCGTGCGCGATGTTGGACACGCCCGCCCCGAGCCGCTCCTGCGGCAGCCGCTCCATCATGTGGATGAAGCCCATGTTGAGCTCACCGATCATGTTGGCGGCCGGCACGCGCACGTTGTCGAAGAACAGTTCGGCGGTGTCGCTCTCGGTCTGCCCGACCTTGTCGAGTTTGCGCCCGCGGGTGAAGCCCTCCATCCCGCTCTCGATGCCGAACAGGGTGATGCCCTTGGCACCCGATCCCGGCGTGGTCCGGGCTGCGACCACGATCAGGTCGGCCGAGTAGCCGTTGGTGATGAACGTCTTGGACCCGTTGATGATCCAGTCGTCGCCGTCCTGGACGGCGGTCGTCTTCAGAGCAGCCAGGTCGGATCCACCACTCGGCTCGGTCATCCCGATCGCGGTCACGAGCTCACCACTGCAGAAGCGAGGCAGCCAGCGCTCCTTCTGTTCGTCCGTACACAGGTCCGCCAGGTACGGCGCGACGATGTCGGCGTGGATGCCCATGCATGAGGACAGCGCGGCGGAGACAGACGACAGTTCCTCGCTCAGGACGGCGTTGAAGCGGTAGTCCTTGGCGTCGGACCCGCCGAACTCCTCGGGGATCTCCAGACCGAGGAAGCCCTGCTTGCCGGCGCTTATCCAGATGTCGCGGGGGAATGCCTTCGCCTCGATGAACTCGTCCATGCGAGGCCGGATCTCCCGGTCCACCCAGGTCCGGGCGGAGACGCGGAACGCCTCGTGGTCCTCGTCGTAGATGGTCCGCTTCATGGAATCTCCTCGTCTAAGCAAGCGCTTATTCAGATGCTACAGTGCACGGGTGCAGGGCAACAGCCGGGTGAGGACGCGCGGCGATGACACCCGGGAACGCCTGCTCGTCGCGGCGGGTGAAGCGTTCGCGGCCCGCGGCTTCCACGCCACGACCACCCGCGACATCGCTGCCACGGCCGGCATGAGCCCGGCAGCCGTCTACGTGCACCACGAGTCGAAAGAGGAACTGCTCTACCTGATCGCCCTCGAGGGCCACGAGCGGACCAGGGACCTGATCTCGGCGGCCATCGCCGCACACGAGGCCCCGGTGGACCAGTTGCGTGAGGCGATGCGGGCATTCGTGACCTTCCACGTCGAGCAGCACGCGATGGCACGCGTCATCAACTACGAGCTCGTGTCGCTTGACGAGGGCCATCGCCGTGAGATCGACGCGCTACGACGCGCCATTCGGCACGAGGTGCAGTCGGTGGTCGGGCGGGGGGTGGCTGATGGGAGCTTCGACACCCCCGACCCCAAGATGGCGACGATGGCGATCCTGTCGCTGGGGATCGACATCGGCCGGTGGCACCGCGTCGAAGCGTCGTGGCCGGCACGGCGGATCGTGCCGTTCTACACAGACCTGGCCCTACGGATCGTTGGGAGTAGCGCATGACCGTACTCGAGAGTTTCCGCCTCGACGGCAGAGTCGCACTGGTGACCGGTGCGTCATCGGGACTCGGTGTCGCGATCGCCGTCGGACTTGCCGAAGCGGGCTGCGACGTGGTGGTCGGTGCCCGCCGCGTCGATCGCCTGGCCGAGACCGTCGCCGCGATCGAGGCCACCGGCCGCCAGGCACTTGCTGTCGCCACCGATGTCTCGAAGCCCGAGGACTGCGCAGCCATGGTGGATGCCGCGATGGAGCATTTCGGCCGCGTGGACATCCTGGTCAACAACGCGGGTATCGGTACCGCCGTCCCCGCGACCAAGGAGACCCCTGAGCAGTTCCGCGAGGTCATCGACATCAACCTCAGCGGCTGCTACTGGATGGCCCAGGCCTGCGGAAAGGTGATGCAGCCGGGCAGCAGCGTCATCAACATCAGCAGCGTCCTCGCGCTGACCACTGCCGGACTCCCCCAGGCCGCCTACGCCGCGAGCAAGTCCGGCTTGCTCGGCCTCACCCGCGACCTCGCCCAACAGTGGGCACGGCGCAAGGGAATCCGCGTCAACGCCATCGCCCCAGGCTTCTTCCCCACCGAGATGACCGACGAATATCTGCCTGGATACCTGGAGTCGTTGCAGCACCGGATTCTGCTGGGACGCATGGGCGAACTGCCGGAACTGGCGGCGACCGTGGTGTTCCTGGCCAGTCCGGCCGCCGGGTACATCACCGGCCAGGCGGTCGTGGTCGACGGGGGCGTGACCATCGCATGAGACTGGTATGTGTCGGGGATTCCTTCACCGAAGGTGTCGCGGACGAATTCCGCCCGGACGGCGAGTACCTCGGATGGTCGGATCGGGTGGCTGCAGCATTGGCGCGCGCCGAGCCCGTCGAGTACGCCAACCTCGCGGTCCGCGGGAAGCTGCTCGACCAGGTCGTCGACGTTCAGGTTCCCGCCGCCGAGGCCTTGCAGCCCGACATCCTTACGTTCCATGCCGGCGGCAACGACGTGTTGCGACGGGGGACGGACCTGCCGGACCTCTTCCGGCGCTACGACGAGGCCGTCGCCGAGATCTGCACGAGCGACCGCCGGGTGGTCCTGTTCACTTGCCTCACGCGCGCTGGCGGTACCGGAAAACTCGCGGACGCGATCGCCGCACGTCTCGACGAGTTCAACGACAACGTGCGGGAGGTGGCGCGACGCCATGGGGCGCTCGTCGTGGAGATCGACAGCGCGGAGGCGTTCAACGACCGGCGCTTCTGGAACGCCGACCGTCTGCACCTCAACGCCGAAGGGCACAAACGCGTCGCCGCGGCGGTGCTGGAGACCTTGGGCATGCCGGGGGACGCGAAGTGGCGCGAGCCCCTGCCACCGGTCAAGGCCCGGACCAAG
>CALFYG010000013.1 GCA_937952095.1 uncultured Micrococcales bacterium
TAGAGAACGGCCATGCCGGAACTACCGAGCGCATCGACGGCCTCGAGGATGCTGTTGCGGCTCTGCGGGTCCACGCCGACGGTCGGTTCGTCGAGGATGAGCAACTGCGGTTCGTGCAACAGACCAACAGCGATGTTCGCCCGACGTTTCATCCCGCCCGAGTAGGTCTCGATGCGGTCCTTCGCACGGTCGGCGAGCCCCACGACATCCAGGACGTGTGCGATGCGGTCCTTGAGATGTGCCCCGTGCAAGTTCTGCAACTTGCCGAAGAACTGCAGGTTCTCCAGCGCCGACAGGTCCGGGTAGAGCGCGATGTCCTGCGGCACCAGGCCGATCAGGGACTTGCGCGCACCCGTCAGCGGGGCGCCGAGGAGTTCGACCGTCCCGCTGTCCGGGGTCAGCAACCCGGCGATCATCGAGATCGTCGTCGTCTTGCCCGCGCCGTTGGGCCCCAGCAACCCGTAGGTCTCGCCCGGCGCGATCTGGAAACTCACCCGGTCGACGGCTGTGTGATCCCCGAACCGCCGCACCAGATCCGTCACTTGCAGCACTGGAGCCGCCATGGGAACCACGCTACTCCCGCGCTGATCATGACGTGGGCCGCACCGGACCGTCACGCCCCTCGCTATCGTGAAGGACGTCCTGGAGCGAAAGGGCCCTTCATGAGAATCGTGCTCGCCGCGCTTGCCGTCGTGGCACTCGCCGGGTGTTCCGGCGACGAGACACACACCACTCCGATCTCCGTGACCGGCGCCGAGAACTCCTGCGACGTCGCGCCCACATCGGCACCGGCGGGCACCGTGGTCTTCGGGGTCCAGAACACCGGCAGCGAAGTGATGGATTTCTACCTCTACGGCGAAGCCGACCGGATCGTGGGCGAACTCCAGGGCGTCGGCCCGGGCGAAGCGCGAGACTTGATCGTGGAGGTGCCGTCAGGCGCGTACACGACCGCCTGTGTGCCCGGCGCGAGCGGCGAGGGCATCCGCAGCGGCTTCACGGTGGACCAGTGACACATCCGGCGGCAGGGCTCGAGCGTCATCTCCTCGATCCGGGTGTCCGCGCCGATGCCGCAGCGCTGGATCAACTCCTGCACCCGGATTTCATGGAGGTGGGGGCGTCCGGGCGCGTGTTCAGTCGACAGGACGCCATCGAGGCACTCGTTGCCGATCCGGATTGCCCGCAAGACGTCACCGATCTGACTGTGGCCGAACTGGCCTACGGGATCGCTCTGGTCACCTACGAGTTGGCGGGTACGCGGCGCATTTCACTGTGGGTGCGTGAGGTCACCAAGTGGAGACTGCGATACCACCAGGGCACTCGTGAAACGGCGTGACCCCGCCTGAGACCAATGTCCGAAATCCGCTAGTCGTGGACGCCTGACCGGGCCACAATCCAGTCATGGACACCCTCGACTTCGACGCCTGCTACCGGGCCGTCGCCAGCCGTGACGAACGGTTCGACGGGTGGTTCTACACGGCCGTGCGCACCACCGGGATCTACTGCCGCCCGAGCTGTCCGGCCATCACTCCCAAGCGCAGGAACGTCGAGTTCCACCACACGGCCGCCAGCGCCCAGTCCGCCGGTTTCCGGGCATGCAAGCGATGCCGTCCGGATGCCTCACCCGGATCGCCGGAGTGGAACGTGCGCTCGGACCTGGTCGGCCGGGCGATGCGGCTGATCACCGACGGGGTGGTCGACCGTGAGGGCGTCGCCGGCTTGGCCGACGCGCTCGGCTACACCCAGCGCCACGTCACACGGTTACTGACCGCCGAGGTCGGCGCCGGCCCACTGGCCATCGCCCGGGCCAACCGCGCCCGCACTGCCCGGGTGCTGCTCAAGAACACCGCCATGAGCGCGGCCGACGTCGCATTCGCTGCCGGGTTCGGCAGCATCCGGCAGTTCAACGACACGATCCGTGAGGTGTACTCCGCGACCCCCGGGGACCTGCGCCGATCAGATACCCATACCGGGTCGATCTCCCTTCGCCTGGCCACCCGCCAGCCGTTCGCCGGCGACGCGCTGCTGGCTTTCCTGGGTCAGCGCGCAATACCCGGCGTCGAGTCCTGGGACGGCACCACGTTCTCGCGCTCGATGCGCCTTCCTCACGGGGTCGGAACGGCACGGATCACAGCGCATGAGGACCACTGTCACGCGACGGTGCAGATCGAGGACGTGCGGGATCTCGCCCCTGCCGTGAGCCGTCTGCGCCGGATGCTCGACCTCGACGCCGACCCCGTCGCGGTGGCCGATGTCCTGGGGCAGACCCTGCCGGTCGCACGTATCCCGGGTCTGCGCAGCCCCCGCGCCTTTGACCCCGAGGAGACAGCGATCAGGGCCGTCCTCGGTCAGCAGATCAGCGTCGCCGCGGCCCGCACAGCCGCCGGCCGTCTCGCAGATGGCGGCTCCCTCTTCCCGACGAGCGCCCAGATCGCCGCGATGTCGGCTGAGGATCTGCCCATGCCGCGGCGCCGCGGCGCAACAGTGATCGAGCTTGCGCGGCGAATGGACACAGGTCAGGTGCACCTTGATCCGGGCGCGGATTGGGACGAGGCCGAACGGAACCTGCTCGCGATTCCGGGGATCGGACCCTGGACTGCGAAGTACATCCGCATGCGCTCACTCGGCGACCCTGACGTGAGCCTGCCGACGGATCTGGGCATCGCACGCGCGGCTCATGCGCGCGGCCTAGACCCCGACGGCCCGCGCTGGAAGCCCTGGCGCACATATGCCATGCACTACCTATGGAACCTGGGAGACGACTGATGCCGTACTGCGAATACCCGAGCCCTGTCGGAACGCTCACGATGGTCGCCTCTGACAAGGGGCTGATGGGCGTCTGGTGGCCGGACGACGCCCGGATGGCGATCTTCGGCGACCCCGACCCGGATCACCCCGTACTGCAACAAGCGGCACGCGAACTCGACGAGTATTTCGCGGGGGAACGCACACGGTTCGACGTGCCGCTGGATCCCATAGGCACGGACTTCCAGCAGGCCGCTTGGCAGGTGCTGCGCGGCATCGACTACGCCACGACCATCACGTACGCCGAGCAGGCACGGCGGCTAGGCGACCCGAACAAGGCCCGCGCCGTCGGCGCCGCGAACGGCCGGAACCCGATCTCCATCATCGTCCCCTGCCACCGGGTGATCGGGACGTCGGGAGCCTTGACCGGATTCGCCGGTGGCGTGGACACCAAGCACTGGCTGCTGGAATTCGAACGCCGCCATGCCGCCGGGCGTACCGTGGACGTGTGAGCGGGCCTTCGACAGCCTGTCCGAGTTGCGGGCGCCCCTTGGCGCTGGCGCAGCCGGATGACCTCGGCATGCTGACCTGCGAATGCGGGTTCTCCACGTACACCGGCTATCTGCAGGAGTTCGAGTACGTGACGCAGCGGCGGCAGTGGTTGTGGGACCGCGTGATCGAACAATCGGGACCGCCCGATCCCACCACTGCGCGGCAATACGGCGTGTGGCCTGCCCAGCAGCGAACGCCACAGCCCGCAGTGCACAGGGGCGCCTCCACCCAGATCCTGCTGGTGAGCCTGGGCGCGGGACTGCTGATCCTCGCCGGGCTGGTGTTCGTCGCAGTGGCCTGGGATCTCATCGGCGCCTACGGCCAACTGGCGATGATGCTGCTGGTCA
>CALFYG010000014.1 GCA_937952095.1 uncultured Micrococcales bacterium
CCGCGATTCACCCATTGATCTTTCGCGTGCGGATGGGAAGGCTACGCCCCGCAGGAGCACGATGGCACCCCAACCGCCCGCAACCCATCCCCCCAAACCGCTGTTTCTACGAGCGGTTCGCCCCGTCGTGTACGCTCTTGTCCTTGGCGGTCTCCTCGCGGCAGGACGCGTCGGGTATCGCCGATTCACGCGCCCGCCAGCGGTAGCGACAGTCGCTGCAAAGACGGAAGATGTTGTGCGCGTCCTCGCGCTCACCGGGCACGTGGAGCCGGCACGTCGTGTCGTCATCTCGCCGCAGTTTTCTGGGCGATTGACCGAGTTCGTCCATCGGGAAGGGGAGTCGGTGAAGGCGGGGGAGGTGCTCGCGCGCCTGGACGACACAAGCACGACGGCGGCCGTCCTTCAGCAGCAGGCGCAGGGCGTTCTTCACCCGTTGCGGCAGCGGCTCGTTGTCGTCCAGGCCGGCCATCATGGTCAGCGCGTGTTCTTCCAGGGTGCGCAGCAGATTGGCGTCGGCCTGGCGCAGGGGGATGGCTAGATAGTCCAGCGGCACCAGCAGGGCGTTGCAGGGCTGGCCGAAGCGCACCGGGCAGCCGAAGAAGGCCTCGTAATCCTCCTGCGGCGCCTCGGCGGGGCGCTCATGCTCCAGCCAGACCTCGCGCGGCGACCTGTCCATGTCGGCGATCCAGCGCGCGTAGAGCATCCATGAGGCCAGCACGTTCTCCACCATATGGCGGCGGATGCCGGCGCTCTCGTGGCGGCAGTTCCAGATCAGCCGTACATGGTCGCCGGCCATCTCCAGGCGGCTGGTGCCCATGTCACCGACCAGCTTCTCGTAGGGCACGATGCGGCTCATCGCCTCGCCCAGGGTCGCGCAGTTCATGGTGATGTAGCCGAGCACGCTCCACGAGCCCGGCTGCACGTAGCGCGCCGAATGCAGGCCGAACAGCGGGTCGCCGGAGACCTGCATCAGGTGCTGCAGCAGGCGCTCGTGCTCGGCGGCCGCGTCCGCCGGGGAGCAGTAGACGAACATCTCGACCTTGTCGAACCAGTGCACGCGGAAGATCCCGCGGGTGTCCTTGCCGTGCGACCCCGCCTCGCGGCGGAAACAGGGGGAGAAGCCCACGTAGCGCAGCGGGAGCTCGTCGAGGATCTCGTCGCTGTGGTAGGCCGCCAGCGGCACCTCCGCCGTACCGACCAGATACATGTCGTCGTCCGGGAGGTGGTAGACGTTCTCCGCGGCCTGGACGAGGAATCCGGTGCCGTCCATCGCGGGCGGACGGACCAGCGCGGGCGGGATCATGGGCGTGAAGCCGTTGCGCTGCGCCATGTCCATGGCCATGTTGACCAGAGCGAGTTCCAGCAGTGCACCGACCCCGGTCAGGTAGTAGAAGCGCGACCCCGAGACCTTGGCGCCGCGGGCCACGTCGATGGCCGACAGCATCTCGCCGATCTCGAGGTGGTCCCGCACGGTGATGCCCTCTGCCGCGAAGTCACGGGGCTCGCCACGGGTCTCCACGAGGCGGAAGTCGTACTCCCCGCCGATGGGCGCATCCATGTCCACCACGTTCGACAGGCTCGACACCGCGTGGGTCAGGGCGGCTTCGCTGTCGCGCACCTGCGCCTCGGCGTCCTTGACCTGTCCGGCGAGTTCCTTGGTGCGGGCCAAGAGCGTTGGCCGCTCGTCAGGGTCGGCCTTGGCAACCTGCCGACCAAGGTCCTTCTGCTCGGCGCGCAGTCGCTCGAAGGACGTGAGTGCGGCGCGGTGGGCCTGATCGGCCGCCACCGCCTCATCGACGAGCTCTGGAGCCTCCCCGCGACGGGCCTGGGAGATGCGGACTTGATCCGGCGCGGTGCGCAGAGTGTGCAGGTCGATCACGGGTTCGAGGGTATCGGCCCAAGTGCCCTACAAGTACGGCCCGCTGTGTGGTCCCGGGATGTGGCCCTGCGGATCGGACCCCTCGATCGCCTGCCGCCGCATCTGCTCCAGTTGAGCCCGTGCGGCCATCTGCTGGGCGAACAGGGCCGTCTGAATGCCGTGGAAGAGACCTTCGAGCCAGCCGACCAGTTGCGCCTGCGCGATGCGCAGTTCGGCCTCGCTGGGCACGCTGTCGTCGGTGAACGGCAGGCTCAGCCGTTCCAGTTCCTCGATGAGTTCGGGGGCCAGGCCGTCCTCGAGTTCCTTGATCGAGGTCGCGTGGATCTGCTTGAGCCGTTGCCGTGCCGCCTCGTCCAACGGCGCGCTCTTCACCTCGTCGAGCAGCTGTTTGATCATGCTGCCGATCCGCATCACCTTGGCAGGTTGCTCGACGAGGTCCGCGACGTTGGCTGAATCCTCGTCCTGCGCGACCACGACCACTTGGGGTGGGTCTTGTTCATTCACCGGAGAACTCCGATCTGCGGGGCTGGCGCTGTCCCTGCCTGATAGTCACAATCCTGTCGCCCTTCTGTAGAACGCGCAGCCCCTCGGTGTCGAATCGGTACGTCACATCGCCACGTTGCACCGCCAGCAGCATCTCCCCCCGTTTCGCGAGTTGATCCGGGGACATGCCCAGTTCTGCGCGGCCGACCTCGCGCTCGCGCACCTCGAGGCCTTCGGACGGGTCCAGGAGGTCCTCCATCAGTTCACCGGCGATCGGATGGACCAGCTGCATGCCGAGCAACCGGCCGGCGGCCTCCGCTGTCGTGATGACCTGGTCCGCGCCGGACTGCTTGAGGACATTCGCGCTGGCCTGCTCGCGGGCGGCGGCGACGAGTTGGGTGTTCGGGGCGAGCTTGCGCACCGCCAGTGTGACCAGCACGGCGACGTCGTCGCGGTCCACAGCGACGATCACTTTGGCCGCGGTCGGCACGTCCGCGTGGATGAGCACCTCCTCGCGCCGGGCGTCGCCGAAGGCGGTGAACAGGGTGGCCGCTTCCGGGCCGGAGCGCGGCAGGCGGCGGGCGAAGCCGAAGGCCTGGGCCCAGCCGGTCCAGACCGGCGCGGCGGGCGCCGAGCTGCCGCAACCGGGCCCAGATCGGCTCGGACCGTTCAGGCAGGTAACAGCGCAACTCGGTCACCAACCGGGCGATGATCATCGCGTCGGTGTCATCACTTTTGTTGAACGTGAAGTCCTCCGCCTCACGGGCCCGACAGGTCAGCAACGGCTGCACACACACCAGCTGAACGCCGGCCCGGGCCACGATCTCGTCCAACAGCTCGGCGACACCCTCGCCCGTCTTCGCCGACACCCGGAACACCTCATCGGGGTCACAGCCGACCAGGTGGGCGATCTCGGCGGCGACCGGGACGGGAACGCGGCAAGTCCAGGAAGCCATCGCCGATCAGCAGCAGGTGTGTTCCGAGACCACACCTCACGAGACCGCCGTGCCGGCCGAGCAGGTCACCGGCAACGATGGCAAGACCTATCCGGCTGGCACGCACATCATCTGGATGAAACAGCCGTACGGCGCTTTTGCCAAAGCCTTGCTTGAAGTGCAGCACTATCCTGACTTGCGCGAATATCCGGGCGGGCCGCCCAAACGCCCGTATGACGTCACGGCGCACACCTTGTCCATGTTGATGAACGTCAAAACCGTATTCGTCAAAGATGCGTTCACGGTCGAAACTGCGCCCGAACCGATGTCGCTGGTGATTCAGG
>CALFYG010000015.1 GCA_937952095.1 uncultured Micrococcales bacterium
ACCCGAAGACCTACTGGGAGATCTTCTTCGACGAGGCCTACAACGTCGAGCTCTACAAGCGCACCAAGATCAAGGGCCGCGTGATCGTCTCGCAGACATCGGTGGGATCGGACTCATGAGCGTAGATCGTGTCAAGCAGGTTCACATCCCAATCATTCAGAATGGGTAGCTGAAACTCACGCAACAGCTCGTCTCCTCGGCGTGGCCGCCACGACGGGACGGGGGCGCACCCGGCGAGGGCGCAGGCCACCGAGGTGCCCCGCACCCGGGTGCCCTACGGCCCAGAGCAGCGATCCGCGGAACTCAGCCGGGACTACCTCGCCTCGGTGCAGCAGCAGCAGCGCCGGGCCCGGCGCTTCGAGGCGATCCTCACCGAACCTGCCGGCTTGGGCTACGAGCAGGCCGTGATGCGCCAGACCTCCGGGCTGTGGCGAGCCGACGAGCAGGGTGCGCTGACACTCGAGCGTGTGGTGTCGGCACAGATCGCCGAGCTCACCTCGCAGGTGCGGGTGGCGACGACAGGCACCTTCACGCTGCCCGGGGACACCGGCCGGATCCCGGTCACCGTGGCCAACGACCTGACCCAGGATGTGATCGTGGGCATCCGGCTCGAGACCGACCAGCAAGCCCGTCTGCAGTCCCCCGCGATCGAGCCCTTCGAGGTGCCGGCCGGTCGGAAGGTCAGTCTTGAGGTCGAGGCCAAAGTGGTCGGATCCGGCACGCTGCCGGTGCGGATCCAGCTCACCACACCGCGCGGGCGTCCGTACGGAGAGCCGGAAACGGTGCAGGTACGCACAACCGCCTACTCGCGCGCGGCGGCCTACGTCGTCTCTGGTGCCTTCGTGATCCTCGCCTTCCTGTTGGGCATGAACTTCGTGCGCCGCAGCAAGGCCCGATCGGAGCACCAATCGTGAGTTCCGAACAGGCCGGGGTGCTGCGCTCGAGCGCACTGATGGCGGCCGGCACCGTGACCTCGCGCGCCACCGGCCTGATCCGCGACATGGCGCTGGTCGCGGCCATCGGATTCGGCACCTTGGCCGACACCTACAGCCTCGGCAACTCCCTGCCCAACATCATCTACATCCTGGTGGCCGGGGGTGCCCTGAACGCGGTGTTCATCCCGCAACTCGTCAGGCACATGCAGAACGACGAGGACGGCGGCCACGGTTTCGCCAACCGCCTGCTGCGGGTGGTGACCCTGATCACGTTCGTGCTCACGGTGGTGGCCGTGCTGGCGGCCCCGTGGATCGTGCATCTGTACGCCACGAGCCAGTACTCCCCCGAGGAGTTCGACCTCGCGGTCGCATTCGCCCGGCTCTGCCTGCCGCAGATCGTGTTCTACGGCCTGTACACGATGTTCAGCCAGGTGCTCAACGCACGCGGGCACTTCGGTTCCCCGATGTTCGCGCCCATCGTCAACAACGTGGTGGTGATCGGCGCAGCCATCGCCTTCATCTGGGTGGCGGGTGATCAGGTCGACGTCACGACCATCACCGACGGGCAAGTGGCCTGGCTGGGCGTCATGACCACTCTGGGTGTCGCCCTGCAGGCCCTGGTTCTGGTGCCGGTGCTGCTCCGGTCCGGCTTCCGGTTCGGGTATGTCCGCGGACTGCGGGGGTTCGGGCTCGGCCACACGGGACGCCTCGCGCTGTGGACCATCGGATTGGTTCTGGTCAATCAAGCCGGCTTCCTGGTCGTCACCCGGCTGGCCACGCTGGCCAACGTCCTGGCCACCCGGGCCGACACCGTCGCCCAGGGATTGACCACCTACCAGAAGGCCTACCTGGTCTTCATGCTCCCGCACTCGGTGATCACCATCTCGATCATGACGGCCCTGCTGCCACGCATGAGTCGGGCTGCCGCGGACGCCGACATGCGCAAGGTAGGTGCGTTCGTGGCCGACGGCATGCGTCTGGTGGGCGTGCTCATCGTCCCGGCCGCTGTGAGCCTGTTGGTCGCCGGACCCATGATCGCCACCGTCATCTTCGGGTTCGGGGCCGGCGCCGGCGAAGCGTCAACCTATGCGGGTCTGGTCATCATGGCATTTGCGGTCGGCCTGCTGCCCTTCTCGCTGTTCTACGTGTTGCTGCGCGGCTGGTACTCCATCGAGGACACCCGGACGCCGTTCTATCTGACCGTCGTCTACAACGTGCTCATGGTGGGCCTGTCCCTGCCGCTGTTCTACCTGGCGTCCGTGCGGTTCAAGGTCACAGCGCTGGCACTCGGGTACTCACTGGCCTACTGGTTCACGTTCGCGCTGGCGTGGTTCATCCTGTCGCGGCGACTACAGAACGTGCAGGTCCGCCAGACCGCCTCCGTGCTGGCACGGCTGCTGGTCGCCGGGGTGGTGGCCGCCGCAGCCGGGTTCGCCGCCAACGTGGGACTGCAGAGGCTGCTCTCGGAGGTCCTGGACGAGACCATCCCGTTCGGCTTCAGTGGCCGGCCGGTTCTGGCCTTCGTGGCGGCCATCGTGACAGCCGCCGTCGCCGTGCTGGTCTACGTGGTCCTGGCCCGCGTGATGAGGGTCGCCGAGATCTCTCAGGCCTGGTCCATGGTCGCCTCGAAACTGCCGGGACGCCGCGGCTGACCGCTACCGGCGCGGTGGTCGCCGGTGCGCGCCGGGGTCCCACATGGACCGATCCCCTGGGCCCCTGCCCTACCCTGGGAGCGTGAACGACGGTGCCGCCCGGGTCTGGTGCGAGCGCTACGAATTGATCGACCTGGTCGCTCGGGTCGGTCCGTCGAGTCTCTGGCGGGCCTACGACAACCGCCTACGACGCACCGTCGGTCTGCGGACCGTCGATTCCTCGTTCCCCCGGCTGCCCGACCTGCAGCAGGCGGCGATCGCCGCCGCACACATCACCGACCGCCGGTTCGCCAACGTACTGGACGTGATGGGCCCGGAGCCCGACGACGAACTGGTGATCATCACCGAATGGATCCCCGGGCTGGCACTGCGGGAGTTCCTCGACGAGCCGATGACCCCACACGGCGCCGCGAGCACCGTCGCGCAGGCGGCACGGGCGATCTCCTCGGCCCACGCCCAAGGTGTGACGCACGGCCGGCTGCGCCCCTCGGCCCTGATGCTGCTGCCCGATGGATCCGTGCGGGTGCGCGGTCACGGCGTGGATGCGGGCCTGTACGGCCGCGATCCCGACCTCGAGCCGATGGCCGCCGACATCCACGGCATCGGCTCGCTGCTCTACGCCTGCCTGACGGCGCGATGGCCGTTCGACACCGATGTCGGACTCCCGGTCGCACCCCAGGAGAACGGTCGGCCGATCCGCCCGAGCCGTTTCGTGGCGGACATCCCGGAACCGCTGTGCCGGATCATCGACACCTGCTGGCAGGGCGGGTACGCGACTGCGGCCGAGGTCGCCGCTGAGTTGCGACTCGAGGCGGGTGCGCTCAGTGACGGACCCCGCCGGCAGGTACTGCCCGGACGCCGTAGCCGGGTCCTGGTCTCAGGCGTCGTCGCGGCGCTGGGCACAGTCGCCGTGGTGATGGGCCTGGCAGATGCCGCGAGCCGTTCCGGGGACCCCGTCACCGCTCAGCCCCGGGCGCAGGGCCTCGCCACCCTGGTTCCCACCACCGCCGGTGACGAACGCAAACTGCCCATCGTGGCGGTCGACGACTACGACCCCCTCGGTGTGGACGGGGAGAACGAGGACCTCGCCAAGTACGCCCTGGACCGCGATCCGCTCACCGCCTGGACCACGGTCACCTACTACGACCCCTACCTCGGCGGAAAGCCCGGCGTTGGACTGCGCATCGACCTCGGAGCCCCACGTCAGGTGACGTCAGTGGATCTCAAACTGGTCGGGGCCAACAGCGACTTCGAGGTGCTGATCGGTGACAAGCGGTCCGCGGACCCGGAGAAGTACCGCAGGTTCGCCGAGGTGACCGGGGCCGGAACGAACATCCTGCTCCGCTCGGCGCGGCCGATGACGGGCAGGTACGTCGTCGTGTGGTTCACCCGCCTGCCGTGGATCGATGGTGGCTATCGTGGCGGGGTGCGCTCCATCGTCGTCCGTAGCGGATGAGTCGATGACGTCCGAAGTCACCGACGCCGATCTGCTCCGAGCGCATGTGGACGGCGACCCGAATGCCTTCGGGATCCTCTTCTCGCGCCATCGGGACCGGTTGTGGGCCGTGGCGCTGCGCACCGCCGGCGGCCCGGACGACGCCGCCGACGCCCTGCAGGACGCGATGGTGTCCGCTTTTCGACGCGCCGGATCCTTCCGGGGTGAGGCCGCAGTCACCACCTGGCTGCACAGGATCGTGGTCAACGCGTGCCTCGACCAGCACCGACGTCGGCGCAACAAGCCCACGACGACCTGGATCGAGACGCTGCATGAGACGGCGCACACCACCGACGACATGGCCAACCGGGAGCTACAGATCGAACTCGAGCGGGCGCTCGCGAACCTGCCCGACGATCAGCGCGCGGCCATCGTGCTCGTGGACGTTGAGGGCTACAGCGTCGACGACGCGGCACGGATCCTCGGCTGCCCGCCCGGGACGGT
>CALFYG010000016.1 GCA_937952095.1 uncultured Micrococcales bacterium
ATGGCGGCGGCGGGACGGGTGGCGTCAAGGGCGGCCGTGGCGGGGATGTGAGTGTCACCAGCGCCGGCGGCTTGTCGCTCACCTACGCGCAGGTGTATACCTCCGGTGGATACGGTGGATCGGACGCCGCCAGCGTCGACGGTGCTGGCGGCGCTGCCGGCAACATCACCTTCAAGGCGCTGGCGGGCAACCTCGAATTTGCCACGGGCAGTACCGCCAGCCTCTGGGCGACCGGCGGTCCGGCGGGCGCCGAGCCGGAAGAATGCACCATCGAATGCAACACCGTGACGGCACTCCTGGGCCATGGTGCAGGTGGCACCATCCGCCTGCAGGCGCCAGCGGGCCTGATCAACGTGGCAGGCGAGCTGGGCATTCACGGTGCGGAGTGGCTCAACAGCGGCGTGCTCAACCTGGCCAGCAGCGGCTCGGCCGGTGGCAGCGTGACGCTGCAGCCGGGCGGCTACCACGTGATGATGATGGACGTCACGGCCGACTGGCAGGTCGGTGACGAGGTCCCGGTGACCCTCGAGTTCACGAACAACGAAACCGTAGAGGTCACTGCTGTCGTCAAAGCCCGTGAGGGGATGAACCCCGACGAGGCGACGATGGATGAGGGGTCGATGGACATGGAAGGCGACATGGAAGCGTCACCGTCGTCATGAGCGTCTCGCGTCGTGCGGTCCTGGCCGGGGGCGTCCTGGCCGGGACCGCCGCCGCGGTCGCCGGTGGGGTCGTCTACGCGGAGCGCCGCGACGATTCCCCGGAGCAACCCGAGTTCTACGGTGTGCACCAGGCCGGCATCGCCACCCCTGCGCAGGCCCGGGTTGAAGTTGTCGCACTGGACCTGACCACCGACAAGGTGAGCAAGGTGCGCGAGGTCTTCGTGACGTGGACCGCCATGGTCGCCGAGATGTTCGCCCAGACCGCGGACGCCGACCTGTTCGCCACTCCCGCGCAGCTGACCGCCACGTGGGGTATCGGCCCGGGGTTCCTGCCGGCGCTGGGGATGAAGGCCATGCAGCCCGACGGGCTGGCCGACCTGCCGGCGTTCAGCAAGGACCAGTTGCAGAAGCGTTGGACCGGGGGGGAACTTCTCCTGCAGGTCGGCGCCGACGACGCCGTGATCGCCGCGACAGCCGCGCGGCACCTGGTCGCGGCGGCTGCGGACATCACAACCGTGCGGTGGTGGCAGCGCGGCTTCTCGTCCCCGACACGCCGCAACCTGATGGGGCAGGTGGACGGTACCGCCAACCTGGCAGTCGAGGATCCTCTGTTCGACGAGGTCGTCTGGTCCGCCGACACCCAACCTGAGTGGCTGCGGGGCGGGTCCTACGTGGCCGTGCGCCGCATCCGGATGGACCTCGACGCGTGGAACGCTCAGAGTGTCGAGGCGCAGGAGGCGGTCATCGGCCGCTTCAAGGACAGCGGTGCGCCGCTCAACGGCACCAAGGAGACGGACCCCGTCGACCTGTCCGCGCAGACCCCGCAGCGCGAACTCATCATCCCGTCGACCTCCCATGTGCGACTGTCCAATCCGGAAAACACCCGTGGTGCCCGGATCCAGCGCAGGTCGTTCAGTTACGACGACGGTGCCGATGGCGCCGGCTTGATCTTCATGGCGTGGCAGGCCGATCCGCGCACCGGGTTCATCCCGATCCAGGCCCGTCTCGACGTCGGCGACGCGCTCAACGCGTTCACCGTCGCCGAAGGCAGCGCGCTGTTCGCCTGCTTCCCCGGTTGTCAGCCCGGTGGCTACGTGGGGGAGACACTGCTCGAGGCCTGACCTACTGGCACGCCGATGGCGGGCATGGCAGGCTCGGGGGGTGCGCATCGCAGTGGTCGTGGCCGTCGCCGTCCTGGCGGGTTGCACGAGTGCCATCGATTCGCCCGCGGACAGTCCGTCACCGACCGTCTCCACGAAACGGACCCAGGCGTTCGCGGCCACCTTCGACCCTGAGGACCGGATCCAGCATCAGGTCGGTCCGGAACTCGAGAAGACCTACGGATGGTTGGAGTACAGCGCCACGACCCGGTTCCTGGACAACTCCTTCGACGCCCAGATGCAGGTGGCCAATGACTTCGTCAAAGGCAACGGCACCTTCGAGGGTTTCGTCACACTGGAATCCCCGGAGGGCGATGTGGGGTTGCGCATCACCGGCGTGGCCGCCAATGGCCCTAACGGCCCTGGCTCGTCCTTCTCGGGGGAGACCGAAGTGATCGGTGGCACCGACTCGTATGCCACGCTTGGGGGCAGGGGCCGGTTCACTGGTGAGCTCACCGATGGCAGCGGCAGCCCGATCGACGTCCAAGTCACCCTGGAGTTGATCAACGCGAGATAGGAGTGGCTGTGCAAGAGGATGCAGATCCCCGTCCCATCCGTGGTGGAGCCTTCGACTACCGCGGTCCGGCGATCCCGGAGTACGCCCCCGAGTACGACCACGAGCCCGACCCTGGCGAGGTGGTGTGGGCATGGGTCCCCTTCGAGGAGGATCCCACGCAGGGCAAGGACCGTCCGCTGGCGATCGTGGGCAGGGTCGTCGACAAGCAGGACGACCTCGTCTGCTTCCTGCTGTCCAGCAAGGACCGCACCGACGACGACGAATGGGTCCTCATCGGCACCGGGCAGTGGGACGAGGAACATCGGGCGTCGTGGGTGAACATCTCGCGGCCGCTCGCGGTCACGCCCAGTGCGGTACGCCGGGAGGGCGGCAACCTGTCCCGCGAGCAGTTCGACGCGGTCGTCGAGGCCGCACGGAAGCGGTTCCCCCCGCACCACTGAGATCGCTACAGGATCGACCAGGCCTCGCTGAGAACGCTGCGGAGGATCTGCTCCACTTCGTCGAAGTGGGACTGGTCGCTGATCAACGGCGGTGCGAGCTGGATCACCGGATCGCCGCGGTCATCGGCGCGGCAGTAGAGCCCGGCGTCGAACAGGGCCTTGGAGAGGAACCCCCGCAGCAGGCGTTCGGACTCGTCATCGCTGAACGTCTCCTTGGTCTGCTTGTCCTTGACCATTTCGATGCCGTAGAAGTACCCGGCCCCGCGGACATCTCCAACGATCGGCAGGTCGAGCAACTTCTCCAGCGTGGAGCGGAAGCCGTTCTCCGAGGCCTGGACGTGTTCCATGATCCCTTCGGAGGCCATGAGGTCCAGGTTCGCGAGCGCGACCGCGGCACCGACCGGATGACCACCCCAGGTGTAGCCGTGCAGGAAGGTGTTGCTGCCTTGTAGGAACGGCTCGAACAGCCGGTCGTGCACGATCATGGCGCCCATCGGGACGTACCCCGAGGTCATGCCCTTGGCGCAGGTGATGATGTCGGGCTGCACGCCGAAGCGGTTCATCGCGAAGTAGTCGCCGATCCTGCCGAACGACGTGATCGTTTCGTCGGCCACCATCAAGACGTCGTAGGTGTCGCAGATCTCCCGCACCCGCTCCAGGTACCCCGGCGGGGGTGGGAAGCAGCCACCGGAGTTCTGCACCGGCTCGAGGAAGACCGCGGCGACGGAGTCCGGCCCCTCGAGTTCGATCGCCATCGCGATCTGGTCCGCTGCCCAGCGACCGAAGGCCTTCTCGTCGTCTGCGTGTACCGGCGCGCGGTAGAAGTTGGTGTTTGGCACCTTGTGCGCGCCGGGTACCAGCGGCTCGAACGGGTGCTTGGCCACCGGGATCCCCGTGATGCTCAGTGCACCCTGCGGCGTGCCGTGGTAGGCCACAGCGCGGCTGATGACCTTGTACTTCTCCGGCTTGCCCGTGATCCGGAAGTACTGCTTGGCCAGTTTCCACGCCGACTCCACCGCCTCCCCGCCACCGGAGGTGAAGAACACCCGGTTGAGGTCCCCGGGGGCCAGGGATGCCAGACGCTCGGCGAGTTCGATGGCTTTGGGGTGCGCGTACGACCAGATCGGGAAGTGGCCGAGGGTACGGGCCTGATCGGCCGCCGCCACGGCGAGTTCCTCGCGACCGTGGCCCATCATCACGGTGAACAGTCCGGACAGGCCGTCGAAGTAGCGCCGGCCCTCGTCGTCCCAGATGTAGACGCCCTCCCCGCGCACGATCACCGGTACGTGTTCGCCGTGTTCGTACGTCGAGTGCCGGGTGAAGTGCATCCAGAGGTGACGGCGTGCCGATTCAGCCAACGGATCGGGGCCGCCCTCGGTCACGAACTGCGGGGTGCTGGTCATTTCACTCCCCATTGGTAGGTCTGCTTGTGGATCTTGAAGTACATGTAGGTCTGGGCGTTGCGCACGCCCTCGACGGCTCGGATGCGGTTGATCAGAGTGAAGAGGTGATCATCGTCGGTGGCGAAGACCTCTGCGAACAGGTCGATCCCGCCGGCGGTCGACACCAGGTAGTCCACCTCGTCGATCTCGCCGATGAGTTTGGCGCAGTGCTGGACATCACCGTCGACGCTGATGGCGATCATCGCCGCGCGCGGGTAGCCCATCTGGATCTGGTCGGTGACCGCGACGATCTGGATGACCTCGGCCTCCAGCAGGCGGCGAACGCGTTGGCGCACCGCGGCCTCGGACAGCCCGACTTCTTTGGCGATGTCCGCGTATGCGCGCCGGCCGTCCATCTGCAGCAGACGGATGATTGATCGGCTGGTCTCGTCCAGCGTCAACGTCATTTCGCTCACCATGCGATTCTGGCGTACGTTCGGCCACCGAGCAATGCTTTTCGTACTTCCGAGCACCCTCAGATACTGATTCCGTAGCAATTGGGCCGAACGAAGTAGGGACAGAAGTCGCCGGTGTTGAGTAGGGTGGCACCGATCGCACGATGTCACTCAAAGAACCGGATGGAGAAACGATGCGCGAGGTCAGCAACGTCGTCAACGGGGTCGTGGCCCCCGGACAGGGAGAGGCCCAGGAACTCGTGAACCCCTCCACCGGTGAGGTCTTCGGGGCCGCACCGGTGTCGAGTGAGGCGGATGTCGACGCCGCCGTGGCCGCAGCCCGGGAGGCCTACCTCGGATGGCGCGATGTCACCCCGTCGGTCCGCCAGAAGGCTCTGCTGGCGATCGCCGACCTGGTGGAGCAGAATGCCGAGGAACTCGTGGCGCTGGAGTCGGAGAACACGGGCAAGCCCATCCCGGTCACCATGGCCGAGGAGATCCCGCCGATGGTCGACCAGATCCGATTCTTCGCCGGTGCCGCTCGCGTGCTTGAAGGCCGTGCCGCGGGCGAGTACATGGAGGGCTTCACCTCGATGATCCGCCGCGAGCCGGTCGGTGTCATCGCCCAGGTGGCTCCGTGGAACTACCCGATGATGATGGCTGTCTGGAAGTTCGCGCCGGCGATCGCGGCCGGTAACGCCGTTGTGCTGAAGCCCTCGGACACCACTCCGGTCTCCACCGCGCGGATCGCGCAGATGATCGCCGAGGCCGAGATCCTGCCCCCCGGAGTGTTCAACGTCATCACTGGTGATCGCGACACCGGCCGGGCGCTCGTCGCGCACCCCGGCATCGACATGGCGGCCATCACGGGTTCGGTGCGAGCCGGTATGCAGGTCGCGGAAGAGGCCTCGAAGATGGTCAAGCGCGTACACCTCGAACTCGGCGGCAAGGCGCCGGTCGTGGTCTTCGACGACGCCGACCCCGAGAAGGCCGCTGAGTGGCTGGCCGTGGCGGGCTACTTCAACGCCGGTCAGGACTGCACCGCAGCCACGCGGGTGCTGGCGCAGGCCGGGATCCACGACGATTTCGTCGCGGCGCTTGCGGAGCAGGCGAAGAACACCGCCACGACCTTCGCGAACGGCCCGACCGATGAGGACGCGCTCGTCCCGCCGTTGAACAACATCGCGCAGTTCGAGAAGGTCCAGGGCTTCCTCGAGCGCAAGCCCGCGCACGCGAACATCGCCGCCGGGGGCTCGACCCAGGGTGATCGCGGGTACTACCTCGAGCCGACCGTCGTCGTCGACATGCAGCAGGACGACGAGATGATCCAGAACGAGATCTTCGGGCCGGTCATGACGGTGCAGCGCTTCGACGACGAGGCGAAGGCCATCGAGTGGGCCAACGGCGTCGAGTACGGTCTGGCCAGCTCGGTGTGGACCGAGAACCACGGTCGTGCGATGCGGATGGCGAAGGCCCTGGACTTCGGAACGGTGTGGATCAACACCCACATCCCGTTGGTGGCCGAGATGCCGCACGGCGGGTACAAGAAGTCCGGCTACGGCAAGGACCTGTCGATGTACGGCTTCGAGGACTACACCCGGATCAAGCACGTGATGAGCTCGATCGAGCCCTGATCTGATCGCGCGCGGAGGGCCGCCGGGGTGACCTGGCGGCCCTTTGGCGTGTCCGGTGGCGGTTGTGTGGTGCCGGCCGCCACCCCGCGCATCGGTGAGACCCTGTGCACATCCGTTAGACCTTTTCGGCCGGCAACGTCTAACCGATGTGCTCAAGGTCTAACGGGAGTGCTCAAGGTCTAACGGGAGCCACCGCGGCGCCCTCGGCTACTCCTCCGGCACGAGCACCGGGGTGTCGTGGTGCAGGGTCTCGCCGCGGAAGAACGGCGGGGCCTTCCACTGCCACAGATACATGAAGACCACGCCGATCAGTAGCGACCCGATGCCCATCACGAACACGCCGCCCACCCCGAACAGGGTGGTGTAGCCGTAGTCCGGGTCCAGCATGTCCGCGGCGCTCTTGAAGAAGACCGCCGTGAGCGTGAGTCCGCCGAGCAGAGGCATGAAGAAAAGGACGAAGAAGTCCCTCACGCTAAGGAAAGCGTCCTTGCGGAAGTACCAGGCGGCAGCGAATGCGGTGATTCCGTAGTAGAACGCGATCGCCAGACCGATCGACAGAATGGTGTCCTGGAGGATGTTGTCGCTGATCAGTTTGAAGCCCACGTAGAAGGACGCCCCGACCACACCCATCATGAGCGTCGAGAAGGATGGGGCCTGGAAGCGGTTCACGTGCCCGAACTTGTTCGGCAATGCCTTGTACACGGCCATGGCAAGGGTCCCGCGTGCCGTGGGCATGATCGTTGTCTGCAGGGAGGCTGCGGCGCTGATCAACACCACACCGATCAGGATCACCGCTCCCCAGGATCCGAGCAACGGTTCGGCGATCACCGTGAATATGTCATCGGCGTTCTTCGGGCTACCGAGACCCGATCGCCCGGTCCCCGCGTAGGCGATCATCGCCATCGTGAAGAAGACGTAGATCCCGAGCAGGAGCACTGTGCTGATGAGTGCGGCCCGGCCCGGAGTCTTCTCCGAATCCTTCGTCTCCTCGTTGATGGCCAGGACTGTGTCCCACCCCCAGTAGATGAAGATCGCCAGCAGGATTCCCTGCACGAACGCTTCGAGATCGCCGATCGCGAAGGGGTTGAACCAGGTCTTGGCCGGTGTCTTCGCCCCCTCCAGGCCGGTGCCGTTGAACGCTGCGTAGAGGGCCATCGCACCGACGACGATGAGCACCGTGAACTGGATCCCCACCAGCACGTACTGCATCCGCGCGCTGCCTTCGATCCCCCGATAGTTCACCCACGTCATGACGGCGATGAACAACAG
This sequence comes from uncultured Micrococcales bacterium, assembly GCA_937952095.1. Classification (GTDB taxonomy): domain Bacteria; phylum Actinomycetota; class Actinomycetes; order S36-B12; family UBA10799; genus JADKAV01. The sequence continues at coordinate 7,520 of CALFYG010000016.1, forward strand.
CGCGATACCCATCACGAGGAACTTGTTGTCGAGTAGCGGCTCGGGGTCGGTTCCGGCGATCTGTGCGTAGAGGTCGATGGTGTAGATGCCCACGATGTCGGCGGCGTTGGCCACGAAGATGATCCCCGAGATCGCCAGACCCCAGCCACCCATCCATCCGATGTGCGGTGTGAAGGCTTTGGTCGCCCAGGTGAACGTCGTGCCGCAGTCCGGAATCACCCGGTTCAACTCCCGGTAGGCGAAGGCGACCATGGCCATCGGGATGAAGGCGATGAGGATCACCGACAATGACTGGTTGCCGGTCTCCACGGCCAGCCACCCGATCGTCGCGGCCAGTGAGAACGCCGGCGCGGTGGACGCCAGACCGATGATGACGGAACTGACCAGGCCGACCGCGTTCTTCTCGAGTCCTTTGCCCTTATAGTCGTCGATCTGCGGTTCGAACTCTTCGATCATGCCCACCACCTACGGTTTCGTGAGTGCATTGCGCCAATCGGTACGGAAACCGTACTCTGGGCTGAGCGGCAGCGTGCCGCCAACGTCCAAGGAGACCCATGCGCATCCTCATCATCGGCGCGGGTGGAGTCGGCTCGTCCGCCGCACTCATCGCCGCCCGCCGCGACTTCTACGAGCACATCGTCATCGGCGACTACGACGGTGACCGGGCCGCGGCACTGGTCGCGCGCATCGGCGACGACCGGTTCAGCGCGATCCAGATCGACGCCTCCGTCGCCCAAGCCGTGGCGCAGGCATGTCGGGAGCACCAGATCACCCACGTGCTCAACGTAGTCGACCCGCGGTTCGTGATGAGCATCTTCGAAGGAGCTTTCCTGGCCGGCGCTGACTACCTCGACACCGCGATGAGCCTGTCGAGTGCGCACCCGGAGAAGCCGCATGAGCTCACCGGCGTGAAACTCGGCGACGATCAGTTCGCGATGGCCGACGCGTGGGAGGCCAAGGGCCGGCTCGCGCTCGTGGGCATCGGTGTGGAACCCGGCATGGTGGACGTGTTCGCCCGGTACGCCGCCGACCACCTGTTCAGTGAGATCGACGAGCTCGGCGTCCGGGACGCCAGTGACCTCGTGGTCCACGGTTACGAATTCGCCCCCTCGTTCTCGATCTGGACCGTGATCGAGGAATGCCTGAACCCGCCGGTCATCTGGGAGAAGGACAAGGGCTGGTACACCACCGAGCCCTTCAGTGGCGCCGAGGTGTTCGACTTCCCCGATGGGATCGGCCCGGTCGAGTGCGTCAACGTCGAGCACGAAGAGGTGCTGCTCATGCCGCGCTGGGTCGACGCCAAGAAGGTGACCTTCAAGTTCGGACTCGGCGACGAATTCATCGACGTCCTGAAGACGCTGCGCAAACTCGGCCTCGACAAGACCGAGAAGGTCAAGGTCCACAACCATGAGGTCAGCCCCCGGGACGTGGTCGCCGCGGTGTTGCCCGACCCGCTCACCCTCGGCGACAAGATGAGCGGCAAGACCTGCGCCGGACTCTATGTCACCGGCAAGGGCAAGGACGGCAACCCCCGCGCGGTGTACCTCTACCACGTGTGTGACAACGAGTGGAGCATGAAGGAGTACGGCGCCCAGGCCGTCGTGTGGCAGACCGCGATGAACCCCGTGGTCGCCCTCGAACTGCTGTCCACGGGGGCCTGGTCGGGCGCGGGCGTGCTCGGCCCGGAGGCACTGCCGAGCGAACCGTTCCTCGACTTGCTCAAGGACGGCTACGGCCAGGAATGGAAGATGGAGGAGCGCACCGCATGACCGAAGCATTCGGCCCCGACCTGCCACAGAAGCGTGAGGTCGTCACCGCGATCCCAGGCCCCAAGTCTCAGGAACTCGCGCAGCGGCGCAAGTCCGCGGTATCCGCCGCGCTCGGTGCTGCGGTACCGATCTATGCCGATCGTGCAGGCGGCGGTGTCATCGTGGACGTGGACGGCAACTCGTTCATCGACCTCGGCGCGGGTATCGCCGTGGTCAACGTCGGGAACAGCGCTCCCCTGGTTGTCGAGGGGATCGACGAGCAGGCCCACAAGTTGATCCACACCTGTTTCATGGTGGCCGGCTACGAGCCCTACATCGCGGTCTGCGAGAAGCTCAACGAGATCACGCCCGGCGACCACCACAAGAAGTCGGCGCTGTTCAACTCCGGCGCCGAGGCCGTGGAGAACGCGGTGAAGGTGGCCCGGGCATTCACCAAGCGTCCCGCCGTGGTCGTTTTCGAGCACGCCTACCACGGGCGTACGAACCTGACGATGGGCATGACCGGCAAGAACATGCCGTACAAGCACTCTTTCGGGCCGTTCGCGCCGGAGATCTACCGAGTGCCGGCGTCGTACCCGCTGCGTGACGGTCTCGACGGACAGGTCGCGTTCCGCAAGGCCATCCAGAAGGTGGAGTTCGAGATCGGCGCGGAGAACGTGGCGGCTGTCATGATCGAGCCGATCCAGGGCGAGGGCGGTTTCATCGTGCCCGCACCGGGCTTCCTGCCTGCGTTGCAGCAGTGGTGCACCGACAACGGCGCCATCTTCATCGCCGACGAGGTGCAGACCGGGTTCTGCCGGACCGGTGAGTGGTTCGCGGTTGACCACGAGGGTGTGGTCCCCGACGTGATGACGACAGCCAAGGGCATCGCCGGCGGCATGCCGTTGGCGGCTGTCACCGGTCGTGCGGAGATCATGGACAGCGTCCACGTGGGTGGTCTTGGCGGGACGTACGGCGGTAACCCGGTCGCGTGTGCGGCGGCCATGGGTTCCATCGCCACGATGGAGGAGCTCGACCTCGCCGGACGTGCACGTGAGATCGGCGCGATCATGATGGACAAACTGGCGGCTCTGGCCGAGCAGTACGACGTCATCGCCGAGGTCCGCGGCCGCGGCGCGATGGTGGCCATCGAGTTCGCGAAGCCGGGAACGCTGGAGCCACTGCCTGATCTGCCGAAGGCGATGGCTGCGCGCTGTGCGCAGGAGGGCGTCGTGATCCTCACCGCCGGCACCTACGGGAACATCATCCGCCTGCTTCCGCCGCTGGTCATCAGTGACGAACTGCTCGCAGAGGGTCTGGACGTGCTCGCGGCCGCACTGGCCGCAGAGGTGGGCGCGTGAGCGTCACCCCCTTCTGGGTCGCAGGCAAGCCGCGGACCGGTTCGATCGTGCACGAGGTGCACAGTCCGTTCGACGGCACGCTGGTGGGATCACACGCGGAGCCCAGCGCCGCGGATGTGGATGAGGCGGTGCAGGCCGCGGTCGATGTGCAGTCGGCCGCGCTGGCCACCACCGCAGCACAACGCGCCGATGCGCTGATGCACGTCTCGCAGCAGATCACCGCGCGAGCCGAGGAGATCGCGCAGTTGATCACGGCGGAGAACGGCAAGCCGCTGATGTGGTCGCGCATCGAGGTGACCCGCGGGGCATCGACATTCCGATGGGCCGCCGAGGAGGCCCGGCGCTGGTCAGGGGAGTTGCAGCGCCTCGACACCGATGCCACGTCCGCGGGCCGGATGGCGGTCATTCGCCGCTTCCCCAACGGGCCGGTGCTGGGCATCGCGCCGTTCAACTTCCCGCTCAACCTCGTCGCGCACAAGGTCGCACCGGCGCTGGCGGTCGGTGCCCCGATCATCGTCAAGCCCGCTCCCGCGACGCCGATGACGGCACTGCTGCTCGGTGAACTGCTGGCGGAGACGGATCTGCCCGCCGGGATGTGGTCGGTCCTGCCACTGGCCAACGAGCAGACCGCCGACTTGGTGGCCGACCCTCGGCTGCCTGTGGTGTCGTTCACCGGCTCGGAGACGGTCGGGTATCACATCCAGGCGAGCCAGCCCACCAAACATGTGGTGCTCGAGCTCGGTGGCAACGCCGCTGCGGTCGTGCTGGCCGACTGGTCCAGCGACGCCGACCTGGAGTGGGCGGCCACCCGGATCGCGACGTTCGGCAACTACCAGGCGGGACAGTCCTGCGTCTCGGTGCAGAGGGTGCTCGTCGACGAATCCGTCTACGAACGTTTCGTGCCGCTGCTCGTGGCGAAACTCGAGGCACTCAAGACCGGTGCCCCCACCGACGAGGACGTTCAGGTCGGCCCTGTCATCAACGACGCTGCCGCGGCGCGCATCCAGTCGTGGATCGACGATGCTGTGGCCTCCGGCGCCACGTTGCTCGCCGGTGGCACCCGGGAGGGCACGACGATCGCTCCGACGCTGCTGTCCGATGCGCCGGCGGAGGCGAAGGTGTCGTGCGAGGAGGTCTTCGGGCCGGTCATGACGATCGCGCCGGTCGCCGGTGTCGACGCGGCGCTGGCCGCAGTGAACGACTCGCGCTTCGGCCTGCAGGCGGGGATCTTCACCCACGATCTGCAGGTCGCGTTCCGCGCCCACCGGGAGTTGGTCGTCGGTGGCGTGGTGATCGGTGACGTGCCGTCGTTCCGCGCAGATCAGATGCCTTATGGCGGGGTCAAGTCGTCTGGGCTCGGCCGGGAGGGCCTGCGTGCCGCGATGACGGACCTCACGCACGACCGGGTCATGGTCCTCACCGGACTGGATCTCTAGGTCCCACCCCCGCAATGGGGGATTTGCCCCCGTGGCGCCGCCATACTCGCCGTGAAACGACAAGATGGCAGGTGACGAGAGGACCGCACATGACCACATCCCGCCGCCTGCCCACCCCGGAGGAACGACGTGCCCGGGGCAAGGCCGCCCGCAGCAGTGCACCGCGATCCAGCCACGGGACGTTCAACCCGGCTCCGGACCGTCCGGATCCCGTGGCGCTGCTCGAGTCGCAGGCGGCCAGCCGGGTGGCGGAACTGGTCCCGATCCGGTACGGCCGCATGTTGGTGTCGCCGTTCACGTTCTACCGGGGTGCGGCACTGATCATGGCCTCGGACCTGTCCACGACTGCGGACTCCGGCTTGCGGGTCCAGGCCTGCGGTGACGCCCACCTTGCCAACTTCGGAGTCTTCGGCTCCCCGGAGCGCCGGCTCATCTTCGACATCAACGACTTCGATGAGACCGCACCCGGGCCGTGGGAGTGGGACGTGAAGCGTCTCGTCACCAGTCTGGAGATCGCCGGCCGCGCCAACGGTCACGACGAGGAGCAGCGCCGACGGGTGGTTCTTGGCGCCACGGAGGCCTACCGGATCTCGATGATGGGGTTCGCCCAGATGACCAATCTCGAGGTCTGGTACGCCCACATGGACTTCGAGGAGCAGTTCGAGCAGTTCAAACGCACCCGTCCGGCCAAGGCCGTGAAGGAGACGGCCAAGGCGATCGCCAAGGCGCGCACCCGGGACTCCATGCAGGCACTGGACAAGTTCACCGAGGTGGTCGACGGCGAGCCTCGGATCATCAATCAACCGCCACTGATCATGCGCCTGGCCGACCTGGCCGCCAACCGGGCCGAACTCGAGGCGCTCGACGTCGAGAAGGAGATCGAAGGGATCCTCGACGGGTACAAGCAGACTCTGCCCTCGGATCGCGCGCATCTGCTGTCGACCTACGAATACGTCGACACCGCCCTGAAGGTGGTGGGTGTGGGAAGTGTGGGCACCCGGGCGTGGATCCTGCTGATGCTCGGTCGTGACGGCGAGGACCCGCTGTTCCTGCAGGCGAAGGAAGCGCAGGCGTCGGTCCTCGAGCAGTTCGTCGGCCGCAGCGAGTACGACAACGCCGGGCAGCGCGTGGTCGCCGGGCAGCGCCTCATGCAGACCGCCAGCGACATCTTCCTCGGATGGCACCGCATCAAGAGTCCGGCCGACGGGAAGGAGCGCGACTACTACGTGCGTCAACTGCGCGACTGGAAGGGCTCTGCGGACCTGGACAACATCGACCCCTCGCGGTTGTTCATGTATGGACGCCTGTGTGCCTGGACGCTGGCCAAGGCCCATGCCCGTTCGGGAGATCGGATTGCGATCTCCGCCTACCTCGGCAACGGCGACACGTTCGACCGCGCGATCGCACGTTTCGCCACCGCCTACGCCGACCAGAACGAGAAGGACTACGCCGAACTCAAGGCGGCTGCGGACAGCGGGCGGATCGAGGTCGTCAGCGGGTACTAGCCGCAGGTGGCGCTGGGGTGGTAGGGCGCGCGCTCGACCCCCGTCCAGAGGCGTAGCGCGGCGTAGACTTGAGGTACCTGTTCATGTTGGGGGGTCATCATGAAAAGAGTCATGGTTCTCGTCGTCGCCCTGCTAGCCGCACTGATCATGGCCGGGTGCAGTTCGGGATCGCCTGAACGCGCCGAGCCGTTCGTTGGACAGTGGGAGTCCACAGGCGGTGAGCAGATCCAGATGCGGGTGGATCCACCGACCGACGGCGAGTATCCGGTACAGATCACCGGGGAGGGTGTCGATCTGAGTCTTTCCGCCAGCCAGACCGGTGACCAGGTGTACGAAGCGAAGTCCACGAGTGCCGAGTGGACGTTCCGGATGGTCGATGACGACCTGCTGAACGCGACCGGGACACCGGAGGGTCAGGCCTCGGCGACCACGAGCTTCAAGCGCATCGGCGGCTGAACGTCATCCGGACACGGCGTCCAGTCCGAGCCACTGCGCAAAGCGCTGGAGTTCGTCGCGCAGCGCTGCGCTGGTGTGCGCGGGGGCGTCCGGCTCGGCATGCGCGCTGCGAACCACCAGCGTGCGGGTTGAGCGGTCGGCCTTGAGGTCGACGCGCGCCACGAGGTGACCGTCAAGCATGAACGGCAGCACGTAGTAGCCGTACTGCCGTTTCTCCGCGGGGGTGTAGATCTCAAGGCGATAGTGGAAGCCGAAGAGGTGGAGCACCCGCTGCCGGTCCCACAAGAGGGGGTCGAAGGGAGCCAGCAGTGCTGTTCCCCGGTCCCGGCGGGGGACGACCAGGTCCGGCCGGGCGTACCAGGGTCGCCCGGCCACGGAGACCTCCTCGATGTCGCCGGCGGAGAGGGCGGCTGCGATCCCGGTGTCGACGAACGCCGGTGGCAGGCGGTAGAAGTCCTTCACCGTGCGCCGGTCCGCGACGCCGCTCGCGGTCACGGCCCGCACCACGAGCCGGCGGGCGGCTTCGGCGTCGTCGAGCTCGGGTACTCCGCCGGGAGTGTAGATGCGCTCGAACTGCGCATTGCGTCGTGACGTCGAGATCCTCCCGGACCAGAAGAGGGCCTCGCATGCGGCCTTTACTACCGACCAGTTCCAGCCCCAGTCCGAGCGGTCACGGGGGTGGTCGGTCTCGAGCCGCTGCTCGATCTCACGGGAGGTCCCCGGTCCTGCAGCCACCTCAGCCTCGACCATGTCCAGGAGTCCGGGGTACTCGTCCTCGACGCGGGTCATGTTCCCCCAGGCGTGCTCCCGCCAAGCGCGCATGCGCCAGCCGAACAGATCGCGGTCTGCCACTGCCAAGAGGCTGGCTTCGTGCGCCCAGTACTCGGTGGTGGTGCGAGCGTTGAAAAGTCGGTCGACGTCGGCCTGTGAGGCCGTCAGACGGGAGTAGAAGGGCAGGTAGTGCGCTCGGGCCACAACGTTGACGCTGTCGATCTGGATCGCACCGAGGTGGCGCAGGAGGGTCAAGGGGGCTGTGGCGCGTCGTGTGTCGAGTCGCTGTGCACGCACGGCGATCCGGCGCGCCTGGGCGACCGTGAGTTTCATCGGGGCCAACGTATCGGCTGCCGCTCGTTTGCGACGTTGTTGTCGTCCTTGTGGCCGGAGTGCGACGTTGTTGCCAGTGGAGCGGCCCCGGAGCATCAACAATGTCGCAAATGATCTTCGCGGCCGGCAACAACGTCGCAAAGGGGAACCGCGCGCGGCATGAGAACACCCGCCGAGTCCAGGAGGGGCTTCGGCGGGTGCGCTTGTGGCGTATCAGCGGGTGAACGCCACCAGGTGACGCTGGGAGCCGCGCAGCAGGTTGTTGTAGACCCGCTTGAGGTCGCGCTGGGTCGCATCCGCGATGGCGTCCTTGAGGTCCGCGATGTCCATGCGCTCGATGTCGGCGCCGACTGCCATGGCCTCCTCGAGGGTGGTGGCCTTCGCGAGTAGCTCGTCGTACAGCTGCTTCACAGAGTCGGAGGCGAACTCGCCGTCAGCCATCCCGGCGGTCGGGTCGGCCACGTCGTACCGGGCCATCACACGGCGCAGGGCGTTGAGGTGCTTGGCCTCACTGGCCGCGATGCGCTCGAAGACGACGCCACCGAACTTCTCATCCAGGGCGACGTACACGTCGTGTGCCAGCTTCTCCTCCTCGGCCATGCTCTTCAGCGTTGCGAGTTGACTCTCGGTGAGAGCTCCGACGGAGACCTCCGTGCGGGTGCAGTCGCCGGACCGCTGCTGCGTGGCGGCGCCGCCCTTGCCGTGCGGTCCGCCCTGTCCGCCCGGTGCGGCCATGGCCGCAGTCGGGATCGCGACCAGCGCTGCTGCGGTCATGGCGGCGACGGTGATTCGGGTTTTCATGATTCCTCCTTGTTCCTGACACTCCCTTCCTCGTCCCGTGACCTAAGAGTGATCTTGGACTGGGGTAAGAGGCAGGTGTGACCATGGGGGCGAGCGGCGCGCGCCACCCGTTCGGAGTAATGTCACGCCCGTGATCGTGGACCTGCTGGTCGAGCACACCGTCCTGCTCTACTTCCTCTACATCGCCATCGGGGCTGTGCTGGGGCAGATCCGGATCCGCGGCGTCCTCATCGGGCCGGCCGCCGTCCTGTTCAGCGCGCTGGCCATCTCCGCTATCGACGAGCGGTTGGCGCTGCCGGAGATCGTCGGTCAGATCGGGCTGGTCCTGTTCGCCTATTGCGTGGGCGTGAACAGCGGACCCACGTTCTTCGACACCCTGCGCACGGGGGGCCGTGCGGTTGCTCTCGTCGCTGTGACCCTGCTCGTGGGCGCGGGCGTCGCCATGGGCGCGGGGGCGCTGACCGGTCTGAGCCCGGCGCTGACCGCGGGGGCGTTCACGGGTGCTCTCACCAACACCCCGGCGCTGGCCGCGGCGACCGAACAGCTTGAGTCCGCCGAACCGACCGTCGGGTACTCGGTGACCTATGTGTTCGGTGTTGTGGGCATGCTCATCGCGGTGGCCTTCGCCCTGCGTGGCAAGACCGAGCCGAAGGTCTCCGCGGTGCCCGAACCCGAGCCGGAGTTGACCATGCGCAGCGTGCGGGTGGAGAACACGGGGCTGCCGTCGCTACGAGACCTGATCACCGAGTTCGACGACCGGATCCGGTTCTCGCGGGTGCGTCACGATCGGCGCGTCAGCATCGCCACCGACGACTTCCGGCCCGCGCCCGGCGATGTGGTGTCGGTGATCGGTCCCGCGAACGTGGTGTCCGACGTCGTGGACCGGCTCGGCCACGAATCGTCGCTGCACCTCGAACTTGACCGCAAAGCCTTGGACTTCCGCCGCATCGCCGTGTCCAACCACGCGGTGGCCGGCAGGCCGTTGGGCGAACTCGGACTGCTCGACCGGTTCGGGGCCACCGCGACTCGCGTGCGCCGGGGGGACATCGACTTCCTGGCGACCGACGATTTTGTGATCCACGTCGGCGACCGGGTGCGGATCACCGCCCCGAAGGCGCGGATGGACGAGGTGTCGTCGTTCTTCGGGGACAGTGAGCACGAGGCCAGTGCGCTCAACCCCATCGGATTCATGGTGGGGATCGTCATCGGTTTGTTGATCGGCTTGATCGCGATCCCGTTGCCCGGCGGTGGCAAGTTGTCCCTCGGCATCGCCGGTGGGGCGCTGGTGGCGGGACTGGTGCTCGGCCGCCTGCATCGCACGGGTCCGATCCTGTGGTCGATCCCGTTCCCGACGGCCAACGCGTTGGGGCAGTACGGGATGCTCGCGTTCCTCGCCTATGCCGGCTCGACCTCGGGGTCGAAACTCGTGACCGCGCTCGAGACCGGCCTTGGCCCGCCGTTGTTCCTCGTGGGTCTGATCGTCACCACGACGGCCGCCCTGATGCTGCGGTTCCTCGGCCCGCGGGTCGGGGGGCTCAGCGGTCCGGTGCTGGCAGGTGCGATGGCTGGCGCCCAGACCCAGCCCGCTGTGCTGGCGTTCGCCAACGAACGGACCAAGGCCGATCCGCGGGTCAGCCTCGGGTACGCCCTGGTCTACCCCATCGCGATGATCGTGAAGGTCCTGATCGCGCCACTCATCGGGTTGGTGGGGTAGGGACCCCGGCTCCCCACAACTGGGCGGAGCATCCCACAAGTCGCCCACTTGTGGGGCCCCTGCGACCTCATGTACCTGGCATTTGGTGCCAAGCGGACCCACAAGTGGGCAGGAATGGCCGGATCGTCGACCATCCCGCCCAGTTGTGGGGTGGCCGCCGCCTACAGCGCCTTGATGATGTCCTCGACGCGGTCCTTGGCGTCGCCGAACAGCATCTGCGTGTTCTCCTTGAAGAACAGTGGGTTCTGCACGCCCGCGTAACCGGTGGCCATGGAGCGCTTGAAGACGATCACGTTCTTCGCCTCCCAGACCGTCAGCACGGGCATACCGGCGATGGGGCTGTTGGGCTCGTCGATCGCCGCGGGGTTCACGGTGTCGTTGGCGCCGATCACCAGCACGACGTCGGTCTCCGGGAAGTCGTCGTTGATCTCGTCCATCTCCAGCACGATGTCGTACGGGACCTTCGCCTCGGCCAGCAGCACGTTCATGTGACCCGGCAGGCGTCCGGCGACGGGGTGGATGCCGAACCGCACGTTGACGCCCTTCTTGCGCAGTTGGCTGGTCAACTCCGCGACGGGGTACTGCGCCTGTGCCACGGCCATGCCGTAACCCGGTGTGATGACCACCGAGTGCGCCTCGCTGAGCAGTTCCGCGGCACCTTCGGCGGTGATCTCGCGGTGCTCCCCGTAATCCACATCTGCAGCGACGGTGCCCGCTTCCACGCCGAAACCGCCGGCGATCACGGAGATGAACGAGCGGTTCATCGCCCGACACATGATGTACGACAGGTACGCACCGGAGGAGCCGACGAGCGCGCCGGTGATGATGAGCAGATCGTTGTTCAGCAGGAAGCCCGCCGCCGCTGCCGCCCACCCGGAGTAGCTGTTCAGCATGGACACCACGACGGGCATGTCCCCGCCGCCGATCGACGACACGAGGTGCCATCCGAGCAGCAACGCGAGCAGCGTCATGGCACCGAGCAGACCCTGGCGAATCAGCATGTCGTCGCTGGGGACCAGGACGTAGGCCACGGTCATGCCGAGCGAGATCAGGATGATGCCCAGGTTCACTGCGTTGTGCGCGGGCAGCATTTTCGGCGCCGAGTTGATCTTCGCCGACAACTTCAGGTACGCCACAATCGAGCCGGTGAGCGTCACCGCGCCGATGAACACCCCGATGAAGACCTCGGCGTCGTGGATGCCGGGGTACGGGACGTTCTCCTCGTACGAGGAGTTCCACCCGACGAGGACGGCTGCGAGACCCACGAAGCTGTGCAGCATCGCGATGAGTTCGGGCATCCCGGTCATCTCGACCCGGCGCGCACGCCAGATGCCGATGACCGCGCCGATCGCCATGGCGGCGGCGATCAGGGCCAAGCCGGTCAGCCCGCTGCCATTGCGGTCGTTGGCCTCACCCAGACCGTCGACCCCCCATGTGGCGGCGATGATCGTGACCACCAGGGCGATGGTCATGCCGATGATCCCGTACCGGTTGCCCATGCGGGCCGACTCGTGCTTGGACAGCCCGGCCAGCGCGAGGATGAACAGCAACGCGGCGACGATGTAGGCGCCTTGAACCAGTGTCAGCGTCATCGGACCGTGTCCTCACGCTTGAACATCTCGAGCATTCGGGCGGTCACCGTGAACCCACCGAACACGTTGATGCTTGCTACCAGGATCGCGATGAACGCGAGCACTGAGACCCACACGTCGCTATGGCCGATCTGGAGCAATGCCCCGACCAGGATGATGCCGCTGATCGCGTTGGTGACCGACATCAGCGGGGTGTGCAGCGCATGGTGGACGTTGCCGATCACGTAGAACCCGATGACCACGGCGAGCGCGAACACCATGAAGTGACCGAGGAAGGGCTCCGGTGAGACCGACGACAGCAACAGGAAGACCGCGGCGGCGGCTCCGATCCACCCCAGGCGGGCGCCGTCGCTCATCTTCTTCTTCTCAGGCAGCGGGGCGGGGGCCTCGGCCGGCGCCGGAGCGGGAGCCGCCGAGACCTGCACCGGTGGCGGTGGCCAGAGGACCTCGCCGTTGTCGGTCACGGTCATGCCGCGCAGGACCACGTCATCGAGGTTGAGCACGAACTGCCCGTCCTTCTCCGGCGTGGTGAGCTTCATCAGGTTGACCAGGTTGGTGCCGAACAGTTGCGAGGCCTGGGTGGGCAGGCGGCCCGGGAGGTCGGTGTATCCGAGGATCGTGACGCCGTTGTCGGTGACGACCCGCTCGTCGGCCACCGAACCGGCGACGTTGCCTCCGTTCGCCGCTGCCATGTCGACCACCACGCTGCCCGGCTTCATCGAGGCGACCATCTCCTCGGTCAGCAACCGCGGTGCGGGCTTGCCGGGGATCAGCGCCGTGGTGATGACGATGTCCACGTCCTTGGCCTGCTCGGCGTAGAGTTCGGCGGCCTTTCGGTTGAAGTCCTCGCCCATCTCTTTGGCGTAGCCGGTGGCGCTGGGCCCGCTGTCCTCGACGTCGATGCGCAGGAACTCCGCACCCATCGACTCGACCTGCTCGGCGACCTCCGACCGGGCGTCGAAGCCCCGCACGATCGCACCGAGGCTGGTGGCGGTGCCGATCGCCGCCAGCCCGGCCACCCCCGCGCCCACCACAAGGACCTTGGCCGGCGGGACCTTGCCCGCCGCGGTCACCTGGCCGGTGAAGAACGAGCCGAACTCGTTGGCGGCTTCGATCACCGCGCGGTAGCCGCCGATGTTCGCCATCGATGACAACACGTCGAGGGATTGTGCCCGGGAGATGCGCGGGACCGCGTCCATCGCCAATGCCGTGACCCCGCGCGCCGACAGCGCCTGCACGAGATCGGGGTCGAGGGCAGGGGAGAGGACCCCGATGAGGATCTGACCCTCGCGAAGGCGCGCGACCTCGTCGGCGTTCGGTGGGTTGATCTTGAAGATGATGTCGGCGGACCAGAC
>CALFYG010000017.1 GCA_937952095.1 uncultured Micrococcales bacterium
CTTCCCGGGCTGCTCGATCTGATCGTCGCCGCGCGGCGCCTCCCGGCCGGCGATCCAGTCGTAGACGAGCTTGGAGACCGTGGTGTTCGAACAGACCACGATGAAGACCGGCGGTGTCTCGCCGTGCGGCTTCAACACTGCTTGCCAGTGTGCGTAGCTTCGCTCGTAGCTCCGGTAGAGGCTGTGGAGGGCGCCTTCCAGAACCTCGGGCAGCGGCAGCTCGTCGAGCGTGACCTTGACGCCCTTGCGCCGGGGGAGCTTCGTGCCGATGTGCTGCCACAGATGCAGATAGCTGACCTGCTCCCCGGCTGCGTCGTCGTCAACGGGGGTGCGCGGCACTTTGACGATGCCGGCCTCGATGGCGTCCATCAGCGAGTAGTCGCTGACTGTCCAGCCGAACAGCGTGCCCTGTGAGTAACCGGAGCCGGAAAGGAAGTACGGAGTAGCCGACAGGTCGTAGACGTGCTTGATGCCGACGCGCTTGCCGAGCGCGGCGATCCCGGTGAACCAGACTCGGGCGTCGGCGTTCTCCTGCGCCTCCTCAGCGGTGATCGCGCCGGATGTGACGGGCTTGTCCTGGTAGCAATGGTGGGCTTCGTCGTTGAGGACGACGACCTCGCCCTTGCTGTTGCCAAACTCGCGCAGGACACGCGAGACGACGGCGTCGGTGGACTCTTTGAACGCGGTAGTGGATTCGCCTGGGCGGAGGATCCTCTTTGTGTTCGCGGCGACGCCTTTGAACTCCTTGGCTTCCCGCGGCAGAAACGCGTGGTAGTTGGTGATGACGACCTGTGCGCGATCAAGTGACCCGGCGAGGTCGGCGGGGATCAGGTCGCGCAGTTTGTAGTAGTTGCCGGGATCGCTCGGCTGCAGAACGCGGAGACGGTCGCGGATGGTGATGCCAGGGGTGACGACGAGGAATCTCGTGGTGAACCGGGCATCTCTCGGTGCGTAGACCTTGTTGATCGTCTGCCACGCGATGAGCATCGCCATGACGACCGTCTTGCCGGACCCGGTGGCCATCTTCAGTGCCACGCGTGGCAATCCGCGGTTGAACTCGGTGTTCGTCTCGTCGAGCCGGCGTCGCCAGTCGGGATATCCGTGGCGACCGGCGACCTCGGTGCCAGCGCGGCACGCAAGTTCGACTGCGAGGCGTGGATCCCCAGCCAGGAGCGCTACCGCGAACTGACGTCGACCTCCAACTGCACGACCTACCAGTCGCGGCGCCTGCGGATCCGCACCAAGGCGGACAAGGGCACCGAGCCGGTCGCCACGCTCAACGGCACGCTGACCGCGATCACCCGCACCATCGTGGCACTGCTGGAGAACCACCAGCAGGCCGATGGATCCGTTCACGTCCCGCAGGCCCTGCAGCCGTACCTCGGGGGGCGCACCACGCTGTCACCGGTGGGCTGATGTCTTACCTGGTGGCCACCGACCTCGACGGCACGCTGTTGCGCCGCGACTTCACGGTGTCCGCGCGCACTCGCGAGGCACTGCAGGAAGCGGTCGAAGCCGGGGTTGCCGTGGTCTACGCCACCGGCCGACCACCGCGGTGGCTACCGGAGGTGTACGAGGTGACCGGGCTGTCGCCGATCACAGTGTGTGCCAACGGAGCGCTGACGCTGGTCGATGAGGAGCCACTGGACATCAACGCCATCCCCGACGAGGTGGTGAACGAGGTGCGCGGACTGCTCGTCGACCACCGTGAGGACTTCGTCATCCACACCGAACAGTGGCGCGGGAACACTCTGAAGTTGCTTGCCGCCCTTCCCGACGTGGACCACGGTCAGGCCGACGATGTGCTCACAGCCGTCCAGGAGATCGCCGGGCACCTGGTCGAACCGACCCACTCGGCACATGGCCGGCTTCTGATCGAGATGGGCCCGAGTGGTGTCACGAAGGCCCACGCATTGCAGCGCCTGCGGGAGCAGATGTGGCCGGATGCCACGTTCATCGCGGTGGGCGACATGCCCAACGACGAGGCCATGCTGCGCTCGGCTGACCTCCCCATGACGGTGGCTACGGGCCATCCCGCGCTGCGATCGGTGGCCGGCCGGATCCTGCCCGGGCCGGACGACGACGGGGTGGCCTCGCTGCTCGAGGAGTTGGCGCGGCAATCGTGAGCTATGCCCGTTTCGGTGGTGAATCCACTGAAAAACCAGGGGATGTGACCCCCCTCACACCTTCGTGAAGTCGTTCACAATCACCTTTACAGACACTGAATGCGGGGTACGTTCGTAACGCGAGCCCGGCCACGACCCGTCGGAAAGGCCGACGACCGGGCACCGCCGAAGCATCTGGGGGGATGCACCGGGGACCCAACTCACTGGGGCGAATCCGCGCAAGCGGTAGGGCACTTCTCGGCCCGAGCCCGTCAGCTAACCCGGTAGGCGGCTGAGAAGGAGAGATACTCATGCGCACTACTGCGCAGAAAAGCCATGCCCGCACGACCGCGACCCTGACCGCCGGTGTGATCCTGGCCGGGGGCCTGCCACTGCTCACCGCGACGTCCGCTCAGGCCGTCGACGAGCCCGTGGTGACCACCGTTGTTCCGGAGACCACCCCGAAGAAGCGCACGCTGACCAAGAAGCAGCTGCGCGCCAAGAAGCAGCGCGAGAAGCGCCAGCGCCAGAAGAAGCGCGCCAACCGTGCCCGCTCCTCGCTGGTCCGCGTGGGTCTGAACCAGCTCGGCGAGTCGTACGTCGCCGGTGCCGCCGGACCCAACCGCTTCGACTGCTCTGGATTCACCCAGTACGTCTACAAGAAGGCGACTGGCAAGTACCTGCCGCACTACTCGGGCGCACAGATGAACAAGGCCCGCCGGGTGGGCAAGAAGCACATGAAGCCCGGCGACCTGCTGTTCTTCGGTCCCGGCGGCTCGCAGCACGTGGCGATGTACATCGGCAAGGGCAAGATGGTGCACGCCACCAACCCCCGCACCGACGTGCGCATCGACAGCGTGAACAACGCGTACTGGCGCGGGCGCTTCGCCGGTGCCGGCCGCATCATCGAGGGCTGAGTCCCTCCACCCGAAAGCGGGTCGCCCTCAGCGGCGGCCCGCTTTCTTGCGCGCGCGAGGGGTGACAGGTTCGAGTCCGCAGGTAGTGTCACGACCATGCAGGATCCGCTTGTCGACCTCGGGTACGCGAAGGTCGACACCCACCGCGCACACCGCACAGGCGATCCGGAGGTCGTGTTCGCGCAGGGCAAGGCACCTGAACAGACCACCCACATCATGGCCACCCTCGCGAAGGCCCATCCCAACCGAGCGGTCCTGGCAACCCGCGTCGACGAGGCCACCTCCCGCGTGCTGCGTGCCGAACTCCCCGACGTCGTCGTCGATCCGCTCGGCCGCACCGCCGTGCTCGGTCCGCTGCCCCAACCAGTCGGCAAGGTGCTAGTCGCGTGCGCGGGGACCTCCGACCTGCCCGTGGCCGCGGAGGCCGCCACC
Organism: uncultured Micrococcales bacterium; assembly: GCA_937952095.1. Taxonomy (GTDB): domain Bacteria; phylum Actinomycetota; class Actinomycetes; order S36-B12; family UBA10799; genus JADKAV01. Next base: position 3,455 of record CALFYG010000017.1, read on the forward strand.
ACAGCACGGGTCTTCGGGGCCGACGCGGACACGGTCGGTGACGTCGGCGTCGCCGGACTGCACCGCCTGCTCGCGGTGCGCGAACGCCTCGATGACGCCGACGCACTGGTGGTGGTGGCCGGCATGGAGGGTGCGCTGCCCAGCGTCGTGGGCGGCCTGACCGGAGTCCCCATCGTGGCCGTCCCGACGTCGGTGGGCTACGGGGCGTCCTTCGGAGGACTGGCCGCATTGCTGGCCATGCTCAACAGTTGCGCGCCCGGCGTGACGGTCGTGAACATCGACAATGGCTTCGGGGCAGCCGTCCACGCCTCGCGGATCGCCCGGAACGCGCGATGATCTGGTGGATCGACGCCGGAGCGGGAGCCAGCGGCGACATGCTTCTGGGAGCACTGCTCGATCTGGACCCTGAGGGGTTGACCGCCGCCCAGGACGCGGTGGACGACGTGCTCCACACCCTTGGCGCCACCGAGCGGGTCGAATTGGGGGTCGAGCGTGTCACCCGTGGCGGTCTGGCCGCGACGAGGGCGCTGGTCGGGACTCCGGCCGAGTCCTCACCGCGGACCTGGCGGGACATCCGCGGGGCCCTGCTGGGAAACTCCGCGGCCTATGCCGTCTTCGAATCGCTGGCCGAGGCGGAGGCGGCCGTCCACGGGTGTGCGGTGGAGGAGGTCCACTTCCACGAGGTCGGCGCGCTGGATGCGATCGCAGACATTGTCGCGGTGACCACGCTGTGGGAGCGGCTGGCGCCACACCGTGTGGTGATCTCCGAGGTGGCGGTGGGATCCGGGTGGGTCGAGACCGCACACGGACGGCTGCCCGTCCCCGCCCCAGCGGTGACACAGTTGCTGCTCGGAGTGCCCACGGTCGCCGGGCCCGTTGCACATGAGGCCTGCACCCCCACCGGCGCGGCCCTACTCGCGTTCCTCGCCGACGAATGGGGGCCGCAGCCCGCGCTGCGGGTCGAGGCTGTCGGCACCGGCGCCGGCGGCCGGGATCCGCAGGGCCACCCCAACGTGATCCGCGTGTTCTCCGGCGACACCGCGGGCCCCGCGAGCTCCACCTTGGTCCTGGTCGAAACCACGGTGGACGACCTCGACCCCCGGGTCTATCCGGACGCCCTCGACGCCACCCGTGCCGCCGGAGCCCTCGAGGCCTGGATCACACCGGTGGTGATGAAGCACGGACGCCCCGGAGTGGTGGTCAGTGCACTTGCCCCACCAGAGGCCGTGGACGACGTCACGGAAACGCTGCTGCGGCAGACCACGACGCTGGGTGTGAGGCGCACCTCGGTCGACCGGGTCGCCCTTGATCGCGACTTCGTGACGGTGCAGATCGACGGGCACGAGGTGGCGGTGAAGCGGGGATGGCTACGAGGTGAGGTCGTCACGATCCAGCCGGAGTTCCGGGATGCCCAGGATGTGTCGCGGCGGACCGGCAGACCGGTCCGGGAGGTACTTGAGAGCGCGCGGATGATGGCGGCAAAGAACAGGGGAGAAAAAAAGGGTTCGGACGCCACCGACGGGGGAGACAGCGACGTCCGAACACCTGAAAACTAACACGCATCCCAGGATCCATACAAGTCGAACACCCCTTTGTGCGTTAGGTCACAGCGCGTATCACAACGATTTCCGTGGGCGCCGGATTCGTGCCCGACGGAATCCGCACAACCGGGCTCAGGACCCGTCGAGGTGACTGCGCGCCACCCCGGGACGGTTCGTGATGATGGCATCCACCTGCAGTTCCCGGCACAGATCGATGTCCTCCGGCTCGTCGACCGTCCACACGAAGACCCGGCCACCGACACGATGCACCCGGCGCACGTACTCCGGGTACTCACGGAGGATCTCGATCGACGGCCCGGCCGCCCTCGCGGAGAACGGCAACCACCCCCGGCGACACCGCAGCGGCACGCGCTCCATCAGGAACACGGTGGGCGCGCCAGGGGCCATCTCGCGCCAGCGTCGCAGCGCGAGCTCGGCGAACGACATGAAGTAGACGCGGCTGTCCGCCTCGAACCGCGAGGGCATCATTCCGAACGCGCGCACCGCTTCCACGACCCGCTGCTCGACCAGACCGGCGTAGCGGTTGGGGTGTTTCGTCTCGATCGCGAGGCCGACCGGCCGGTCCGCCCCGAGCGCGAGCTCCATCAGGTCCTCGAGCCGCAGCACGGAGCCCGCCCCGAAGTCCCACCTGCGCAACTGGTCGAGGGTCTTGGCCGAGACGACGCCTCTGCCGTCTGACGTACGGTCGATCCGCCGGTCGTGCACGCACACCAGGTATCCGTCGGCGGTCAGGCGGACGTCACACTCCAGCAGATCCGCACCTTCCGCGATCGCCTGCTCGTACCCGGCGAACGTGTGCTCGGGGTGCACCTTCGAGGAACCACGGTGCGCCACCACCAACGGTCGCTCGGCGGGGTGCCAAGGCATCCCGGCGCGTGGCATCAGTCGGCCGCCGTGAAGAGGACCCCCGGGTTCATCACCGCATGCGGATCCAGAGCGTCCTTGATGGCGCGCATCGCGGCGATCGCTTCCGGGCCCCGGTCGTCGACCACCGCCGAGGTCTTCGCGCGGCCCACACCGTGTTCGGCGGAGACCGCCCCTCCGAACTCCACCACCGTGGCGAGCACATCGTCCTCACCTGTGTCGAAGAGCTCCACATGCAGCGACCCATCAGCGACGTGCCCGAAGATCGTGCAGGGGTGGGCCGCGAACACAGCAGACGTGAACTCGTCGAGGCGATCGAGCGGCACTGCGACGTCGACCTTCTGCTTGACCCCCATCTGTTGGGCGACCTCGGACTGCGATTCCCGGAAATGCCACAGACGCGCGCGGTCCGGGCCCTCGGTGGCGACCAGTGCCTCATCGGGCAGTTCCGCAGTCTCCATGTCGGATTCCAGCAGCAGTGCCCAGGGGTGATCGCCCAGATCCGGGCCGCCTGCCTCGGCCCAGGCCCGCCGGTCGACGACCTCAGCGGCCTGCAGGCCGGCACCCTGGGCATGCGCGTGCTCGAGGGCCTGCGCCAACGAGTCCACGCCCAGCACCGCCACGACCGACTCCTCGGCTGGGTCGTGCAACCGCACCCGCACCGCCGTGATGACCCCTAACGTCCCCTCGCTACCGGTCATCAATCCGGCGAGGTCGAACCCCGTGTTGTCCTTCGCCAGACCGTTCATGCGACGCACCACGGTGCCGTTGGGCAACACCACTTCGAGACCCTCGACCTGCATCCGGGTCATGCCGTAGCGGCACACGCGGATGCCGCCCGCGTTGGTGGCGACGGTGCCCCCGATCGTGGCCGAGTCGCGGGCAGCCAGATCCACCCCGTAGACCAGGCCGTGCTGCGCCGCGAGTCGCTGCACCTCCCCGAGCGTGACCCCCGCACCCACGATCGCGCTGTGGCCGACCACCTCGATCGGGGAGCGCAGCCGCGTCGTGGACATGATGATCACGGGTCGCACGCCCGCGGCGGGGACCGAACCGCCCACCAATCCGGTGTTGCCCCCCTGAACATGCACAGCACGACCGTTTTCCGTCGCCCAGCGCAGGACCGCCGCTACCTCCTCGGCGTTCCCGGGGCGCACCACGGCCTCACAAGAACCCGTGAATCGGCCGGTCCAGTCGGTCTCATACCCCTGACGCACGCCATCGTCGGTGAGCACCTGCTCCGGGCCCACGACCTCGGTGAGTTCGGTCACTTCAACAACCTCGACATCCTTCGATCAGCCAGCGGCTTACCACCGGTCTGGCACGTCGGACAGTACTGGAACGCACTGTCGGCCAAGCGCACCTGGGCGATAGGCGTGCCGCACACATCACAGGGTTCGCCCGTGCGGTTGTGTACCCGCAACCCTGCGTGCTTCTCGGCCTTGATCTTGCCGAGGTCGGCAGATCGGGCACGCTGCGTAGCCTCGGTGAGCGTCTGCTGCATGGCCTCGTGCAAGGACTTGACCTGTGCGGGGGTCAGCGAGTCGGCGGGCGCGTAGGGGGACAGTCGTGCGGCATGGAGGATCTCGTCGCTGTAGGCGTTGCCGATCCCTGCGATCACCCCCTGTTCCCGCAGAAGGGTCTTGAGCTGGCGCTTCCCCTCCCCGGCGAGGATGTCCGTGAGTTGCTCCTCGGACACCGAGAGCGCGTCGGGTCCCAGCCGGCCGATCCCTGGGACTTCATCAACATCGCGGACCAGATAGACCGCGAGCCGCTTCTGGGTGCCGGCCTCCGTGATGTCGAGCACCGTGTCGCCATCATCGCTGCGCCAGGTGAGCCGCAGGGCCACCGGGCCCCGCCCCGGCCGCAGGGGCGCCAGCCGCCCGGAGCGCCAGTGGATCCAGCCGGCCCGCGACAGATGCACGACGACGGCGAACGGCTCACCTCCGGAATCCGCGAAGTCGAGGATCAGGAACTTCCCGCGCCGCCCGGTGCCGAGCAGCGTTGCATCAGCCAGGACATCCATCGGCGGGTCGTAGGTCTTCAGCGCGGACAGGCTGCCCAGTTCGGCGCGGCTGATCCAATGCCCCGTGAACTGCTCGGCGATGACATCGCTGAGCGCCTGGACCTCGGGCAACTCGGGCATGCTCCGATACTGTCGCGTCCCCGGGGCCCGACGCCAGTCCCGCCGGCGCAGCACTCAACCGCGTAGCCGTGGAGCTGGTTGAGAGCAGCAGCGCCTCAACCACTTCGGTACGCAGCGGACACTTGCGGTTGCCGCGCAGCCCTTTCCGGCCCTGATCAACCGCAAGTGGTCGCTTCGAGCGCGTATGTCGGATTTAGGCGACACTTCGGGGGTGAACAGAGGGTGATCCCAACCGCGAATGTCCGCTACATCCGCCCGATGCCGAAGGTGAGGGTCCCGGCGACCAGGGCTGGATGAGCAGCGGACAGCGCCTCTGGCGGGTCACCACGCAGGTTTGCCGCCACCAGCGCTCGGGAACAACGTGGGGAGCACCGGAACCGCACATCGTGCGTGGACGTCCTATGGTGAGTAACGAGGGAAGGTGACCAGTGACTCGACGCCGAATCGCCGCCGGCTTCATCGCCGCGGCCATGCTGATCGCGCCGCTGTCCCCTGCCCTGGCCACCGATGACCTCCCGCTACCCGATGTGACCGTCGAGCCCGAAGTACCGACCCTGGGCCCTGAGGTTCCAGTGACCGAGGTCCCGCAGACCGGTGAGGTCTCGGCCCTGGTCCGCACTGACACCGGTGAGGTGGAGATCGCCACGGCCCCGGACGCGGCGACGCTGGCGGCTGAGACCGCTGACGACACCGTGCTGGCTGTCGACACCCCCCACAAGCGCTACGCGATGGCCCTGCCGACACAGGACAAGGGCCGCGACCTGCAGTGGGGCCTCAGCCGACTGCAGGCCGAGGACCTCTGGCAGCGCTCCACGGGCGCCGGCATCACCGTGGCGATCCTCGACACGGGCGTGAAGTCCTCCCACCCGGATCTCAAGGGCAAGGTCGCCAAGGGCTACAACGCGATCACCGACAAGCGCGGTGCCCGTAAGGACAACAACGGGCATGGCACGTTCCTCGCGGGCATGATCGCCGGCAAGACAAACGGGTCCGGGGTCGCTGGCCTGGCGCCCAATGCCCGGATCCTTCCCGTCAAGGTCCTCGACGGCGAGGGTGTCGGTGACTCCTCAGACATCGCGCGCGGCATCATCTGGGCCACCGACAACGGCGCCGACGTGATCAACATGTCGTTCGGGGCCGACTCCACCAACCGGGTCGAAGCCGAGGCCATTGACTACGCCCGCGGCGCAGGTGTGACGCTGATCGCCGCGGCCGGCAATGAAGGTGCCCGCCTGACCATGTACCCGGCCGGATATCCCGGCGTGCTGGGTGTGGGTGCCACCGACTTCGACAACAAGCGCGCCTCGTTCTCCAACCGTGGGCCGCATGTCGACGTGGTGGCACCGGGGCAGGGCATCCTGTCCACCTACACGAAGAAGCCCTACTTCTGGACCTCCGGCACCTCGATGTCGACGGCATACACCAGCGCCGTCGCGGCCCTGGCGATGAGCTACTCGCCCGGGGCCGGAGGTGAGCCGTTGGTCCAGCAGATCGCGGCCACCGCCCGCGACATCGGCGCCACCGGTTCGGACGCCGACACCGGTGCCGGGCTGATCGACCCCGCGGCACTGCTCGAGCAACTCGGCGCGGGCCGTGCGCCCGGCATGCCGCGTGACATCGCCGCCACCGGCACCCCCGAGGGCATCGCCCGGCTGACATTCACCCCGCCTGCGGGCACCACCTACTACGTGCAGTTCAAGAAGGGCACGAAAGCCCCGGTCGGCATCTACGGCGGGACGCGCGTGGCCGAGGGCGCGGGCAACTGGCAGCCCATCACGGTCGACGTCCCCGGCAAGGACCCGAAGAAGGCCTACGCGTTCTCGGTCTTCACCCAGGGTCCGACCGGCCTGTCCAAGGCGATCGCCACGGTCCGGCCGCTGAACTGGACGCTCACGAAGTCCAAGACCGTCCCGCGCAACAGCCGTCAGAAGATCTCGGTGGGCCTGCGCCTGCCGACGTTCGGCTACATCGGCGGTTGGCCGCTGCAGCTGACCAGCCAGCAGGGCGGCAAGGCCCAGCGGGTCCGCAAATTCATCCCGAGTTCCGACGGGCCGGACACATTCATGGTGCGCGACCTGCGGTGGTCGTTCCACTACCAGTTCACCCTGCTCGCGCCGGGATTCTGGAACGCGGCGAGTCCCACGGAATCGCAGTGGATCGACACCAGCGTGACGGCCAAGCGCAGCGGCCGGATCACCGGTCGGGTGAGCCCCAGCAAGGCCGCCAGTGAGGTACAACTGCAGCGCAAGGCGGGCAAGGGCTGGAAGACGATCGACACCACCCAGACCTCGCGCAACGGAAAGTTCTCATTCCCCGGCAAAGCGGGCAACCTGCGCGTCTACACCCCGGCGGACCTGTGGCACGGGCCTGCCGCGCGCGAGCTCTAGGCCTGTAGGCTCTGCGATCGTGAGCCACCCCCTCCAGGACCTGTTGCCCGGTCGCACGGGATTGATGGTGCGGCTCATGGCACAACCCGGCCGACGTCCCGCCCTGCTCGACGCGTTGCACCGGTACGCCGACGAACTCGCAGACGCCGAACCGCAGACCGAGGCGTTCGTCATGTGCCTGGATCCGCAGGAGGAGAACGCGGTCTGGCTGTTCGAGTGGTTCAGCGGTCCCGACGGTCAGGACAAGCACCGTGCCTCCGAACCCTTCGCCGGACTGATCGCGGAACTGTCCGAGGTTCTCGGAGAGGAGCCACAGGTTCTGCCCCTGGAGCCGCTCCGGATGCACATCAACTACCGTCCGCAGGCCTGATGTACCCTTGAGGGGCGCGCGGGTGGCGGAATAGGCAGACGCGCACGGTTCAGGTCCGTGTGCCCGCAAGGGCGTGGGGGTTCAACTCCCCCCTCGCGCACCAGTGAGAACCTCCCTTCGGGGAGGTTCTCGTGTTCCGGGGGCCACCAGCCTGTCTCCGACCGCCACTGTGACGTTGTTGCTGGACTCCCGCCGCCAGTGCGACATTGTTGCTGGTTTCGGTGCGCAAAACCGACAACAACGCAACAGTCGTGGGCGCAGGGGCGCAACAACGTCACAATCGCGCGTGTAACGGTTTCAGGGCCGACAAACGCGCGGGTCCGGTTTACAGACGCGCGCCGGGTTCAGAAGATGCATAGATGCGCGTTAAACCAACTGCTCTCGTCGGCATCGGGATCTGGATCCTCTACGTGGCGATCATCACGACCGTCTCGAAGATCAACGGTGTTCCCTACGACGAGATCGGTGACTCCACATCGAACCTTCTGCGTGGCGCCGTCGTGTCGCTTGTGATCGGCGGCCTCATCATCGCCGGGTTGTCGGCGTGGATGGGCTGGTTCGGTGCGGCCATGCGCGACCAGCACCGCATCCGCGCGTGGTGGATGCTGATCGCACCAGCACTGGTGGTGGTGGCGATCGTGGGAAACCTCGCCTTCACCGACTGGGGCAACGTCCCGATCGGCTTCCTCCTCGCGGCCGTGGCACTGGCCATCGGTGTGGGCTTCGCCGAAGAGTTCGTGTGCCGAGGCATGCTGCTGGTCGGTCTGCGCGGGAGTTTCCGGGAGGTCGTGGCCTGGGCGTTGAGCTGCCTGTTCTTCGGGCTCATGCACGGTGTGAACATCCTGCTGGGGGCCCCGGCGGCCAGCACTGTGAGCCAGATCATCAGTTCGGTGATGGCGGGAAGCACCTTCTATCTGCTTCGCCGGTACTTCGGTTCGTTGATCCCCGCCATGATTCTGCACGGACTGTTCGACTTGTCGATATTCGTCCAGTCCCACTCCGGATCCGAGGGCACCCTCCTGGCCCTGCTCGACTGGCCGGCAGGTCTCATCGCGGTCATCGCGGGCCTGGTGGTCGCGCTGCGCACGGACAAGGGACCCAAGGAGTCGTACGCCAAGGGTGCGACCGAGGTGGCACCTGTGCCGGCGTAACTTCTAAGGGGCGGCCCGTGCCGTCCCCCGGCGAGGCACGCTTGCCCGGACATCAGACGATGGAGATCATCGAGCATGCGCGTCAAACCCACCGCCCTCGTCGGCATCGCGGTCTGGCTGCTGTACGTGGCGATCGTCGTCATCATGCAGAAAACTAGCGGCATCCCCTACACGGAGTTCGGCGACTCGACCGCGAACATGTGGCGAGGGGTCATCCCGTCACTGTTGGTCGGCTCGCTCGTCATCGCTGCGCTGGCAGTCTGGATGCGCTGGTGGGCGGCCGCACTGCGCGATGAGCACAGGACGCGGGTGGGATGGACCCTGATCGCTCCGGCGATCTTCCTGGTGATCGCCCTCGGCAACTTCGCATTCACCGACTGGGGCAACATCAGTGCAGGCTTCCTGCTGGTCGCGCTGGCACTCGGGGTCCTCGTGGGTTTCGCCGAGGAGATCGTCTGCCGCGGCATGCTGCTCGTCGGCCTGCGCGGCACGTTCCACGAGGTGGCGGTCTGGGCCCTGACCTGCGTGCTGTTCGGTTTCATGCACGGCGTCAACATCTTCCTCGGCGCCGCCGCTGGGCCCACCGCGGTGCAGGTGCTGGCTGCGGCGATGCAGGGCAGCGCCTTCTACATCCTGCGGCGCTACTACGGCACCCTTGTCTGGGCCATGGTGCTGCACGGCCTGTGGGACATGTCGATCTTCGTGCAGGCTCAGTCCGACGGCCCGGTCAACGTGCTCAGCCTGCTGGTGTGGCCCACGTCGATCCTCGCAGTGATCGCCGGCTTCGTGGTCGCCCGGCGCACCGCCGAGGGGCCGCTCGAGGACTACGCGAAGGCCCCGGCAGCCGTCGCCGCTTAGAGCCCACCGGGCACAAGACGCCATGGACAGCCGTTCGGTCTATGACACCGCCCAGACCGCGGGTATACCGTCTGGGCATGATCAAGAAGGGCCTCGCCGTCGGTCTGGCAGGACTCAGTGTCGCAATGACGACCCCCGCCCAGGCAGGCGTGGACGGGGGCTACCAGTGGGCGATTCTCAAGAACGAGTGCGTCAAGAGCGGCGGCAGTTACGGTCTCGGCTTCCTCGGCATCCGTGCCGGAAATCGCAAAGAGGGCAAACTCGGCGTCAACTACTTCAAGATCCGCTACGAACGCCAATACTTGACGTTCAACTACAGCTGGCGCGTCGATCGAACCCACACGGCGCAGTCGGCGTCATTCCCGAACGCGAACGACATGAGGTACTTCGCTGCACCGTGGCGGTTTCCGTTCTCTGACAGCGATGCGGGGAAGGTGTTCCGGATGAAGGTGACCTACTACTGGTACAAGCAGAACCCCGGGCCCGACTGGCGCAAGAAGAAGGTCGTGGAATTCGGGCCCTCATGCAGTCTGGAAGACGAGATGCGCGCCTCCTGACGTCGGAGTTCCTTCTCCGACCGGATCGTTTTCGTTGCCGACTCCCGACGATGTGCGCGACGCCTCACGGCAGGTCCACTTTCGGACCTGCCCGTATCATCGGAACCAGGGGAACCGCCGCGACGCATCAGTCGTCGTTGTGATGAGAGGCGAACAAGGAGCGTCGTGACTGAATCCAGCAGCGCCCGGCCCCTGTGGCGGCGGCCACTGACGTGGGTGCTGCTCGTGGTGGGGCTCGTGGCCGTATGGCTGATCGTGAGCCTGGCGCTCACCGGATGGCACGCCAAGCAGGCGAACACAGCGCTAGCGAACATGAAGGCACAGATCGCAGCCGGGGACACCGCGGCCGCACAGGCCTCCATCGACAGCGCACGCTCCGACACCGCCGCCATGCAGAGCGCAGTCTCGTCCCTTCCGATCTCGGCACTGCGCGTCGTGCCCTACATGAACACGAACCTCACCGGTGCGAGCGAGTTCATGAACGCGGCGCAAGAGGTCCTCGACGCGGCCGAGGTGACGAACCAGCTCTACGGCCGGATGGCCGGCACCACTGGCGACGGACCGGCCGTGTTCGAGAACGGGACGATCAACATCAGCGCGCTGCAGGAGATCCAGCCACAGGTCGACGAGGTCTCGACGATCCTTGATCAGGCCGACGCGTCCTTGCAGAAGGTCCCGGACGACGTCGCGCCGATGCTGCGCGGATACGTCGACGAGGCCGCCGACCAGGTCGCCGGCATCCAGAAGGGCCTGCGGATCTACGACATGATGCTGCCGGATCTGCCGCAACTGCTCGGCGAGGACGAGCCGGCCCGTTATCTCGTTGTCTTCCACAACCCGGGCGAGCTCTACCCCGGTGGCGGTGCCTCCCTGAACGCCGCCGTGATCGAGTTCGACAAAGGCAAGCTCGAGGTCGTCGACAAGGGTGCGGTGAGCAGCCACTTCTTCCCCGGCAACCCGAGCGTGCCCTGGAATCCGACGGCGGACGGGCCGTACTACGCCGAGACCGGCGCGACCGACGGGTTCGCGTGGTCCAACCTGCACCAGGACTTCCGGGTCGCCGGCGAGGACATGATGCGCTCCTGGGTCGCCAACGGCGGCGATCCCGTGGACGGTGTGATCTCCCTGGACCCGGCCGCCCTGCAGGCGGCCGTGGCGGCCACCGGGCCGATCCAGTCCGAGCTCTACGGCGAGATCACCGCTGACAACCTCGTGGGCAAGCTCTTCTACGAGGAATACAGCGAGGATCCCGCGGCGCAGGAGGAGCGCCACAAGGTCAACCAGCAACTCATCGACGAGATGCTGGCGCGGATGCAGGACAGCAACACGGCCCTGACCATCGGGCGGGCGATCTTCTCCACAGCCCCCGGTCAGCACATCCGCATCCGCCTGTCCGACGGCCGCATGGAGAAGGCCCTCCGCGAAGCAGAGGCCGACGGTGCCCAGCCCGATCCCGAACCCGACCGGATCGCGTTCTACACCCAGAACCAGAACGCTTCGAAGGTCGACATCTTCCAGGAGCGCCGGGTGGTGCACGACGCCTACCTCGACGAGAACGGCGGCGCGACCGTCGTGCAGGTGGAACGGGTGAGCGACGTCGCCACTCATGCGGTCACGGTCGATAACTACCGTGGCGCGTTCGACGCCACCGAGCATCTGCTGCGGCTCGGACATCGGCGGATCGCCTTCCTGGGCGGCCGGGCCGGCATGGTGGTCCAGGAGGAGCGCCGCGCCGGCTGGGAGACAGCACTGCGTCAGGCGGGCCTGCCGGTCGATCCTGCGCTCGCGGTCGAGAGCACGCCC
>CALFYG010000018.1 GCA_937952095.1 uncultured Micrococcales bacterium
CCCGCGTCGTCGATGCCATGATCCCCTGGCTGCGCGAGCACTTCGGCAACCCGGCGTCGCGCAGCCAATCAACCCACCGTGGAGAAAGGTTCATGTCAACGATGAACCTCATGCCGATTCGAGCTCGATCTCCCGCTCCTCGGCCAGCCAGGCGGCGTACCGGAGTGCCTGAAGGACGTCCTCACGCTCAAGGTAGGGGTAGTCGGACAGCAGGTCGTCGATTGTCACTCCCGAACCGATCTGCCCCACGATCATGCCCACCGTCACCCTCATCCCGCGGATGCAGGGACGCCCGCCCATCACCGCAGGATCACGGGTGATCCGATCCAACGTCGCCATGTGAGCCTCCCCTGGTATAGCGATACAAGTCTACGGCCATGTGCAATTCCCCGGCTGTACGCGAGATCGTTCCGTGAACCTCGTGAACATTTGCCGGGAATCGCCCCGACCACAATCCGTCAAGTCTTCAAGCAGTGTGCTCCGGCATCAGGAAAACCAAGATCGCGGATTCGCCGAAACATCTCGCACAGCGCACCCCACTCCCCCTCGCGACGCACACCGTCCACCGGTGAACACTGGCGAAGACGCCTGGCGAACCGAATACGGGTGCAGCCGAGCCAGGCGCGCGACTGACCGGCTTGCGCTTCTGTACGTTCTGCAAGGCGGACCTCGGCATCGGATGACGTACACCGTCGAACTGTCCTCGGCCGCCGCGAAGTCACTCAAGAAACTCGACGCACCCGATCGGCTCCGCATCGCCGGCGCCATCGAACTTCTCAGTGGCGAGCCGCGCACCCCAGGCGCCACGATGCTTCGAGGTGGCGAACGGGGTCGCTGGCGTGTGCGAGTAAGGGGCCACAGAGTCGTATACACGATCGAGGACGACCGCCTCATCGTCCTGGTACTGCGGATCGCCCACCGGCGGGAAGTCCACGACCGCTGATGGACAGTGCTCCGAGTTTCGGTCCGGCGGTGATGACCGCTTGTCACCACCCCGGACCTTTGGCTCAGCCTGCGCGCAGCGCCTCCGTCACGGTGCACGTGACCTCGCCCTCCGCGACGTCGGTGGACTGCACCGATCAGCCCGAGCCGGCTTCGCCAGCGCGCTGCTCGATGGTCTGGTTGAGCCGCGACACCGTTTCGCGCAGTTCAGCAACCTCGGCGCGCAAAGCCTGCGCATCCTCGGTGGTCAACGCAGAGCCTTCGTCGGGGCTGCTCTTGTCGTCACCGAGAATCCACGCCACCAGCTTGGCGGTGAACATACTCGCAGCCAAGATGCCGCAGACGCTGACGACCACACCCAGGAACTTCCCGTCCGCGGTGGTGGGCGCGAAGTCCGTTCCAGTGTCGATGTGCAGCAGACCGCCGAAAGCCCACACGAAGGCGTCCCCGGGCCCATGGATGCCGGACGACTGCTGGTTGTTCTCCAACTCCACCATCGTCAGCGCGGACATCACGCCCACGAACACGATCAGGACGAAGGAGAACATGAAACCGTCGCCTGCAGACAGTTGCCGCAACTCCAGAATGAAGGCGACCACGATCACGATGAACCAGATCGGATCCCAGAAGAGAATCAGGAACAGCGGGGCGATCAGCAGCATCGGCAGCGCAGGATGGCGCAGGACGAACGCGAGCCGACGCGTTTCACCGCGCACCTGCAGGATCCACGCGATCAGGAGCATGATCCACAGGACCGTCACAATGGCGTTCAGAATCCGCATCGTCGATGGACCCCAGTGGCCGAAGCCGGTGAGGATGATCGTCAGGCAGTAGACGGATATGAAGGCAAGACGCGCGACCGCAGGCCAGGACTCCGACAGCGGCGGGCGTTGCGCGTGCTTTGTGTCAGCCGCCTCGGGAATCACTTCTGCGGAGGACATGGCGGCGAGCCTACCGACTTCGGACACGGTTGTGCCGGTTGCCGACGCCGATGACAATTGGGCAACACCCCGGAACGCGCGCGAGCCTTGCTGCTTGGAAGTCGTACGGACTGGTGTTGCACAACCCAGACGCCAGGGCCGAGTTCCACGTGATCAGCGGATCGCTCGCCGAGCGCGCAATCGCCCTCCACGTAGCCGCCGCAAGGGGCTCAGCGCCCCCGCCTACTTCGGCGCCGTGCCGACGTACTGGGTCACCTTGGCCTTGTTCGAAGGCTTTACCGAGATGTTGCCCAGGAACTGAACGATCACTCTCACCTTGCCGTCCTTGCCCACCTTGGACCACTTCTTCGGCAAGGTGATCTTGCGGGTGCCGTCCTTGGGCAGGTTGACGGAGGTGTACCGCAACACCGCCTTCGTGCTCACCGCCCGCACACCGATCGTCCCGGTCTTCGGGCCCTTGGTCGTCACCTTGACCTTGAGCCGGATCGGTGTGCCCGCCCTGATGGTCTTCGGGCCCACCAGATCGGCTCGTATCTTGGAACTGACCGACGGGCCGAGCGGCTGCAGTGTGGTGAAAGCCCGCGAGACCGGCGGCACCTGGCTCACCAAGGTGGTCGACAGCATGTTCGCGTACTGCTGCTGCCCCACCTCGTTCGGGTGGAACCCGACCCCGGTGCCCTTGGCCGCGGTGGTGTCGACGATGTAGTCGCTGAGGCT
>CALFYG010000019.1 GCA_937952095.1 uncultured Micrococcales bacterium
ATCAGGAAGGGACAGTTTCCGTTCCTTCCTGAACCTGTGCCCTCCGACGCCGCCGACACCCGCCGCAGCAATCGAAGTCGCCTGCTGGAGTCGATCATCACGCGGGGGCCGGCAACCAGGGCCGACCTGTCACGGCGGCTCGGACTGAGCCGGCCCACGATCTCCGTGATCGTCAACGAACTGCTGTCCGTCGGGGTGATCACTGAAGGTGAACGGGTCTCCAGCGGCGGCGCCCCTGGCACGCTCCTCGAGATCTCCAAACGAACCGGCGTCATCGTCGTCGCGGACCTGCGCCCGCAGTCGAGCGTCCGGCTGAGCACGGTCTCCGCCTCTGGCGAGCTCGCCGGCACCGAAGAGGTCGCCGCGGAGGACGCCGAGCAGACCGAAGCCGCCGTCAGGACGTTCGTCGAACGCGGGGAGCCACACACCGTCATCGGTGTCGTGCTGTGCGTTTCCGGGCTCGTGGTGCACGGGGAATGGGACGGCGAGGGTGAACGTGACGGCCGCGCCCTCGCCCTCGGACTTCGACGTTCCTTGCGCCTGCCGGTCTTCGCGGTGAACGCCACCGAGGCCACCGCGGTCGCGGATCTGCGGGACAGCCCACCCGACGTAGCACTCGCGACGATCCTGCTGGACCACCAGGTGGGCCTGGCGCTGATCCTGGGCGGCAGGCTGCACTCGGGTGTGAGGCGACCCACCGGGGACATCGGGCACATCGCCCCCGGCACCCCGGGACCTGTCTGTGACCAGTGCGGGCACGCATGCCTGCAGCGCCAACTGCTGGCTCTGCACACAGACCCCACCCCGCACACGGTGGAGAACGCCGCCTCGGCGCTGGCCGCGGTGGTGGCACCCATCGCCGGCGGGGTCGAACTCACCGAGGTGGTACTCAGCGGCTTCCCGGACGAGGTCGCCACAGGTCTTGCGGAACTCACGCAAGAGGCGCTGCGGGACAGGATGCTGGAGGTCGACGTCCCCAGTGTGCGGCTGTCCCAGCGCGGCCCCGGGGCGGCGATGATCGGGGCTGCCGCCCTGATGCTCTACCGCATCCTCGGCTGAGCGCTCACTGCACTCACTGCACCTACCACGAACTGTCCAGCGGGCGCCCCTCGGCATAGCCGGCCGCCGACTGGATACCGACGTGGGCCTTGTCGGCGAACTGTTCAACACTTGCGGCACCGGCGTACGTGAACGAACTGCGCACCCCACTGACGATCTCGTCGACGAGGCTCTCGACGCCGGGACTGGCCGGGTCGAGATACATCCGGGAACTCGAGATCCCTTCCTCGAATAGCGCCTTACGGGCTCGCTCGAAGGGCGTGTCGCCGGCGGTGCGGTTACTCACTGCGCGCGCCGATGCCATCCCGAACGATTCTTTGTAGGGCCGGCCGTCCGGGCTGATCTGGACGTCGCCCGGAGACTCATGGGTCCCCGCGAACCAGGATCCGATCATCACAGCGCTGGCCCCTGCCGCCAACGCGAGCGCCACGTCGCGTGGATGGCGCACCCCGCCGTCGGCCCAGACGTGCTTGCCCTCCTCGCGCGCCGCGGTGGCACATTCGAGGACGGCTGAGAACTGCGGGCGGCCGACCCCGGTGCGCATGCGCGTGGTGCACATCGCTCCGGGTCCGACCCCGACTTTGACGATGTCGGCACCGGCCTCGATCAACTCGCGGGCGCCGACTGCAGTGACCACGTTGCCGGCGACCACGGGAACCGGGACCGAACCGATCGCTGCGAGCGCATCGAGCATCTTGTCCTGGTGACCGTGGGCGGTATCCACCACGAGCACGTCGATCCCGGCGGCCACGAGGGTCTTGGCGCGCAGGCCGACATCACCGTTGATGCCGACGGCCGCCGCCACCCGCAGGTGTCCCTGCCCGTCGACGGCCGGGGTGTACAACGTCGAGCGCAAGGCGCCCTGTCGCGTCATGATTCCGACCAGCGTCCCATCCGCGGCAACGACCGGTGCGAACCGGCGGTGTTCGGCGTGCAGACGGTCGAACGCCTCCCGAGGCGTCACGCTGTCGGGCAGAACGAACAGGTCGCGGCTCATGACCTGGTGCACCTGCGCGAAGCGGTCGGCCTGGGCACAATCGCTTTCTGTCACGACACCCACCGGGATCCCGTCCTCGGTGACGATGGCCGCGCCGTGACTGCGTTTCGGGATCACGGCCAATGCCATCCCCGTGGTCTCGGTCGGGGTCAGTGTGGCCGGCGTTTCGAACACGGCGTGGCGGGACTTCACCCACGCCACCACTTCGGAGACCACGTCCGCGGGGATGTCCTGCGGGATCACCGCCATCCCGCCGCGCCGGGCGAGGGTCTCAGCCATGCGCCGACCCGAGACCGCGGTCATGTTGGCGGCAACCACCGGGATGGTCAGCCCCGTGCCGTCGGGCGCCGTGAGGTCCACATCGTGGCGCGATACCAGCGACGAGCGGTTCGGCACCAGGAAGACGTCGTCATACGTGAGGTCGTAGGACGGGTTGGTCAAGAAGCGCACATAGCGACCGTACGCGCTGCACACCGGATCCGGCGAGTCTGATCCCGACGACTGCTGGGCCACCGGGACCGCTGACGACCGCGGCGTAGGGTGACGGCATGGCCCCCCACGACCATCCGGTCTTCACCCAGGTCTACACGTGGCTCGCGCGCGCGGAGGATTCCGGCGCCGTGGGGAAGGCACGGACCCAGGTCTCCAGCGCGTTGCACGGCCGGCTGCTGATCGTCGGACTCGGACCTGCCGAGGACCTGCACCATCTGCCCGACACCGTGACCGAGGTCGTGGGTGTCGAGCCGAGTGCGTCCATGCGGCGGGCGGCCGCGGCGAACCTGGCTGCGGCCACCATCCCGGTGGAGGTCATCGACGCCGTCGGCGAGCAACTGCCGCTCCCTGCCGACAGCGTCGATTCCGCGCTGTTCGCGTACGTGCTGTGCTCCGTGGACGACCCCGAGCTCGTGGTGGCCGAAACTCTGCGGGTCCTGCGTCCGGGCGGCACCATCGCGGTGCTCGAACATGTGAAAGCCACCGAGGGCACCTGGATGCGCAGGGCTCAGCGGCTCGCCTCCCCACTGTGGCCGTATGTGGCCGGAGGATGTCGATGCGACCAGGACACCAAGGCGGTCTTCGAAGCGGCGGGACTGGATCTCAGTGGGCTGTCGAGCCCGAACCTGACCCCCGTACCTCCGGTGGCGCCGTCGTTGGTCGGCACGATCACGGTCTGAGACGACCACCGTTAGTAGCCTGGACGGTGTGGAAGGGCACTGGCGATCCGACCCCACCGGCCGGCATGAAGCCCGCTTCTGGGACGGCACCGGGCAGTGGACGGCCTGGGTCAGCGACGGCGGGCAACCGTCAGAGGACCCACTGGCCTGGCCCGCACCCCCGGCGACCTCGGGCTTGGGTCTGCGATCCGCCGCGTTGCAGTACATGCGCGGTGGGCCAGGACCTTGGCCAGTGCTGGACATGGCCGGTGACCGAGTCGGATACCTCACGCTGGGCTCCTTCTCGCTGACCGGCCGTTCGCTCGCCGTTTGGGACGTCGCAAACGTGCCCTGGCTGACGGTCAAGCAGAGCATCCACGGCACCCGCATCCTCGTGGGTGAGCGGGAGATCGGCACGATCCAATGGCATGGAGTGGGTGCGCTCAGCACCGTCGACATCAGCGTCCACCTGGCTGGCAGGATGCGTGCCCTGATGCGGGCCACTCGTGAAGACTTCTCAGCCGGTAAGGCGGTGATGACAGACCCGGGGGGCTCGCCGCTGATCGCCATCGGCATCGCCCGCGAGGGCGATACACGTGTGCTTCGCATGCGGCGGTTGGTAGGCCTGCCCGAGGACTACGAGTACGCCGTACAGGCCGTGGTCCCCGCGATCATCCTCGAACTGGACAATCGGTCGAGTTTCCAATCGGTCAACGACGACGACAACACCTCGTTCAGCGGCCGCAGCCCGTGGCCCGGGTAGTCAGCGGATCCGCACAGACAGACAGGTGACACAGCCCTCGAGCTTCTCGAATTCACCGATATCCACCTGCACGGTGCGCAGGCCGCGTTCCTGGAGCATCTGCGCGGTCATCGGGGCCGAGGTCGCCATGAGCACGGTGTCGTCGTCGACGACGACCACGTGTGAGCCCGGCTCCTCGGGGACGGCGAGGAAGGTGTCGAAGACGGCGGGGTCGTCGACCACCGGCGGATAGCCGATGACCGTGCCGTCCGGCAGAGCGGTCACCGCGCTCTTGAGGTGAAGTGCCTTCGTGATGGGTACCGGCACCACGTCGACGTCGAAGTAGGTGGCGAGCTGTTTGCAGGCGCCCGCCGTACTGCGGTCACCGACACCGACGTACCACCGATCGCCGATCTTGAGTACGTCACCACCGTCGAGTGTGTCGGGCGCCTCGATGGTGGCGATGTGCAGGCCCAACTGCTCGACGGCCGCCTGAGCACCGGGAGTCTCCCCACGTCGTTCCAGCGCGCCCGGCCGGGTCACCATGGCCTTCGGGCCGTGCACGACGACTGCGTCCTCGATGAAGACGCTGTCCGGATGATCCGGTGCGGGCGACACCTCCACCGTCTGCCATCCCACCGCCTCCAGCGCGCCGACGTAGGTGTCCCACTGGCGCCGGGCGGTGTCGACGTCGACGGACCGGCGTTCGATGTGTGTCAGGAGGCCGTCGGCCAGGCGCGGGCTGGGCATCCGAACGAGCGCCTTCACGTCAACTTCTCCAGAAGTTCAGCCATCCGCTGCTGGACCACGTTCACCGCCTTCAGGGGCCGGATCATCACCTTGAAGTCGGTGATCAGACCCTGCTCGTTCCAGGTGATGAGATCGACGCCGTTGACGTGGACCCCGTCGATCTCAGTCTCGAACTCGAGCACCGCGTCGTTGCCCTCAGCCACCTCGCGGACGTAGTGGAACGAAGGATTGGCGATGACATGAAGGGCCCCGGTCAGGTACAGCGCGACAAGATCGCGCCCTTGCTGAGGGCGGAACAGGATCGGCGAATGGAACACCGCATCCTCGGCGAGCACCTGGTTGAGCAAGGCCGGATTCCGGCTGCGCACGACCTCGTGCCAGCGCTGCAACGGGGTGTGTTCGGTCATCACATCGTCCCTTCTGCGGTCCTGCCGGCGAGTTCCAGCACGGCATCGACGAACGTCCCCACGTCGCCGGCCGCGAAGTAGTACTCGGCCCATCTGCCCAACTGCGCGATCTCCTCGGGGCCGGCGGCCTGCTCGAGGGCCTCGACGATGGCCCCGGACCGCTCGACGGACAGCAAGGGCAGCGCAGCCAGCATCCCGCCACTGAGGATCGGAGCCAAGGGTTGCACGGGCCGGGTGATCACCAGTGGCTTGCCCGTGGTCAACCAGTCCACCGCGACCGCAGAGATGTCACAGACCAGCGCGTCAGCAACGTCGCGTTGCCAGCCGAACCGCGGCGTGGAGTCGACGTAATGGCCACCGGGGGCGGCGCTGAGCAGGGCGGTGATCTTGCGCAC
This sequence comes from uncultured Micrococcales bacterium, assembly GCA_937952095.1. Classification (GTDB taxonomy): domain Bacteria; phylum Actinomycetota; class Actinomycetes; order S36-B12; family UBA10799; genus JADKAV01. The sequence continues at coordinate 5,502 of CALFYG010000019.1, forward strand.
CGCGTTCGCGTGCGCGGTCAGCCGCCGGCCGGCCTGGGGATGTGGGCGGAAGATCACCCGATATCCGCCGTCGGCCAGCAGCCCCTGCACCATCTCCACGCCGTGGCTGGCCAAGGACCCGTACTCCATCGGAGCGGCGCTGCCCTCAGTGGTGGGCGCGTAGACCACCGTTCGGGGCAGATCCGTCGGCGGCAGGTCGTCCGGCGGCGATTCCGGTACGTGCAGTTGTGGCCGGCCGATGATGCGCAGCTTGCTGTCCGTGTCGAAGTCGTGCAGAGCTTCGGTGTAACGGTCCACGGCGGCCTGCCCGGCGACGAACGTCAGGTCGTAGGCCTTGGCCTGGTTGGACACCATGTAGACCTTGTCACTCTCGCCGTGACTGAGGAACACATGTTGCGGGCGGGCGTAGGCCAGGACGTCGAAGTTCGACACGTTCTGGTTCACGTACAGCACCACATCGGGAAGGTAGGTGTTCATCAAGCGATCGATGTCGGCCAGCCACCGGGCCAGCAGGACCGGTAGCGGGGTCATCGCGGTCAGCGCCAGCGCGACCCGCGGATCCCGCACGACGATCGCGACCGGCACCCGTTCGGCCAGCGCCGCCAGGGGTGTCAGCCAGTCACGGATCTGGTACAAGTACTGCTCGCCGGATCCGAAGTACACGAACACCCCGACGTGCTGCGGGAGCGAGTCGTCCCGGCGTTTCCACTCGCGCAGGGCAGTGCGACTGTCGATAGCCGATCGCCCGCGATCCATCGCGATCCGTATCGGGCTTCCGGCCATGGCATCCAACCTAAACGGTCGGTGCAGAGCCACACATTTCGGTGACGATCTCGGGAGCCACGTCCCGACCGGCGTCAGGAGCCCAGGAGCCGATCGACCACCCGCGCCGTGGCTTTGCCGTCCTCCTCGGGGCAGAACCGGGCACGGGCTTCAGCCACCGGTACGGGTGCCTGCGGGGTGCCGCCGGCCAACCACTGCTGCAGGGTCGAGAGGTCACCGGTGCGCGGACCGGGCAGTTCGTCATCGGCCAGGTACACACCGCGCGGATAGTCCATGGGTGTGAAGAAGATGACGTGTGAGCCCGTGGCGAGGAAGTCGAACGCGACACTCGAGAAGTCGGTGATCACGGTCCGGCATCGTGCCAGTACCGCGTTGGTGCCGATCTCCGGCGGCACCAGGTAGGGCACGAGGCGGGCATCCCTGGCGGCCCGCGCCGCGAGTTTTCCGTGCACCCGCAATACGGGCCGGGTACCCTTCGGAACCGCCTGCGCGATGGCGGCCATCCGCCCCGCCACCTCGTCGAGGTCGTCCACGGCTTCCGTGTACGTCGCCTGCTGCCAGGTCGGGGCGTACAGGACCAGGTCCGGGTCGTCCCCCGGCACGAACTGCACGTCGATGCGCGGCGAACCCACCTCCACGACGTTCCCGGTGTCGACACCGTAGGCACCGGCGTACATGGCGCTGGTCATGTACGGACTCGTGGACAGCAGGACGTCCGCGGCGGCGAAGTTGGCGACGGTGTTGGCGATCTGCGAGTAGGGCGCATCCACGTCGCGGCCCATCCGCTTCAGGGGGGTTCCATGCCAGGTGTTCAGGTAGATCTGGTCGTCCCGCTTGTCGAACAAGGGCGGGAACGTGACGTTGTTGACCACGTAGCGGGTGGTGGCCAGAGCGCGGTAGTACGCCGCCGACCGGTAGCGCACGCTGCGCACCCGCGGATCATCGAACGGCACCGGCTCCCGCAGTGCCCAGACCAGCGGCAGATCGGTGCGCACGAGCAGGTGCTCGGCGATCGCAGCCGGATTGCAGGCGACGGCAGTGCCTTCGAAGGCTTCGAGGAGAACAGCGTCGCGCAGCGGCGCCCGGCGCCAGCGCGCATACATACGCCGGGCAGCCGACCTCGCCACGTTCCGCACGCCACTCACGCGAGCAGGCTACCCGTAGGGTGGGCGCGTGAGAGTTCTGCACCTCATCTCCAGTAGCGGCGTCTACGGCGCGGAGAAGATGGTCGTCGGCCTGTGCGAGGCACTCCCCCGCTACGGCGTGCACCCCACCCTCGAGGTCTTCGACAACGCACACAGCCGCAATGTCGAGGTCGCGGACTACGCGCTGACGTTCGGAGTTCCAGTGAAGCTGTTGCCGTGTGGCGGGCGACTCGACGGCTCGGCCGTACGCCGACTGCGTCGTGACATCAGGGATCTGAACATCGACCTTGTCCACACCCACGGCTACAAGGCGAACCTGTACGGATTCTTCGCCACTCGCGGTGGGGTACCCATGGTTGCGACGAACCACAGGTTCGACACCGGCCCGCAGAACCGGTTCGACAAGCCGGTCCTGCGGCGGGCGGCCGCCGTGTTCGCGGTGTCGGATGAGGCCCGCGACAGCCTGCGGGAGCAGTACGGCATCGATGACGCCATGACGATCCCCAACGGTGTCGACCCCGCCGCCTTCGAGGGTGCGACCCCGGCCATCGACCTTCCGCACCCGCTCATCGGCATGGTCGCGCGGCTGGCCCCGGAGAAGGCACCGGAGGACTATCTCGCACTCGCGGCCGCGATCCCCGAGGGGCATTTCGCGGTGGTGGGCGACGGTCCGCTGCGTGAGGAACTGCAGCAGCGGGCCACTGCAAACGTGCACTTCCTCGGATTCCGCGACGACATGGCCGGGGTGTACGCGAGCCTGGACGTGTTGGTGCAACCCTCGTACCGCGAAGGCATGCCAATGACCATCCTCGAAGCAATGTCGGCCGGCGTCGCGGTGGTGGCCAGCCGCGTGGGCGCCGCCGAGGATGTGATCGACGACGGACGGACCGGTCTGCTCTACGAGCCCGCCGATGTGCCGGCGCTGGTCGCCGCCGTGCGGAACCTGATCGACGACGATCGCACCCGTACCGGCATCGGGAAGGCGGCGCAGGCCGCCGTGAGGGCAGACTTCACCGTCGACGAGATGGCGCGACGGTACGCCGAGAACTACCGGAGGGTCCTCGGGCGTACCCAGGGGTGAGCGCTCGCGGATATCGAGAACGCCGCCGACCGGGGTCTAGAACCGGAACCAGCCACCACGCGGCTTCGGCGGGCACGAGCAGCGCTGCTCGGCGGGCAGGTGACCGAGGATCTGCTCGACGTGGTTGCCACAGCCGGAGTACGAGGCCTTCTTACAGGTCGGGCAAACGGCGGGACTGCACACGTGATCTTCCTCCAAGTCCAGGGGTATACCCCCCTACCGTACCAGGCGTACGGCTCGGCGTGCCCTGTGCCGCCCCGCTCGGAGGTACGGTGGTGCCATGGACAGCGCCTCGTACATCGCCCTGGAGGAACGCACGGGGGCCCACAACTACCACCCCCTGCCGGTGGTGGTCACCGAAGCGGAGGGAGCCTGGGTCACCGACGTCGAAGGGCGACGTTACCTCGACTTCCTGAGCGCCTACTCCGCGCTCAACTTCGGGCACCGGCACCCGCGCCTCACCGACGTCGCACACAGGCAGCTGGACCGGCTGACCCTCACCTCCCGTGCGATCCACTCCGACCAGCTCGGTCCCTTCTGCGCCGAGCTGACAGATCTCGTGGGCCTCGACCGGGCGCTGCCCATGAACTCCGGGGCGGAGGCGGTGGAATCGGCGATCAAGACCGCGCGGGCCTGGGGGTACCGCCACAAGGGCGTACCCGACGGCGAAGCCGTGATCCTCGTGGCCCACCAGAACTTCCACGGCCGCACCACCACGATCATTTCCTTCAGCGACGATCCGGTCGCCCGCAACGACTTCGGGCCTTACACGCCCGGGTTCCAGGCCATCGCCTACGGCGATCTCGAGGCACTGACCACGGCACTGGAGAACCCACACGTCGTCGCGTTCCTCGTCGAGCCCATCCAAGGTGAGGCGGGGATCATCGTCCCGCCCGAGGGGTATCTGCGCGAGGTGTCGAGGCTGTGTCGCGACGCGAACGTGCTCTTCATCGCCGACGAGATCCAGTCCGGCCTCGGCCGCACGGGTCACACCTTGGCGTGCGACGCCGAAGGGGTCACGCCCGACGTCCTCCTGCTCGGCAAGGCCCTCGGGGGAGGGATCGTCCCGATCTCGGCGGTGGCCTCGCGCAGCGACGTCCTCGGCGTCCTACGCCCCGGCGAACACGGCTCCACCTTCGGCGGGAATCCGCTGGCGCTCGCGATCGCGCGCGAGGTCATCGCGATGCTCGGCACCGGCGAGTACCAGCGGCGAAGTGCTGAGCTCGGCGAGCACATGCTGCAGCGCCTGACAGGTGAAGCCCCGGCCACGGTGCGCGAGGTGCGCGGGCGGGGACTGTGGGCCGGCGTGGAGGTGCATGAGCAGTTCGCTCCGGTGCGCCCTCGGTGCGAGGCCGCCCTCGATCTCGGCGTCATCGTCAAAGACACCCATGCGACCACGATGCGCTTGGCGCCGCCGTTGACCATCTCGCGCGAGGACCTTGACCACGGCATCGACGTCGTCCTCAAGGTGCTCGCGTGACGGTCCATGCCTTCACTGATGGCGCATGCTCGGGCAACCCGGGTCCCGGTGGGTGGGGTGTCGTTCTGCGGTGGAACGGCCACGAGAAGGAACTGTTCGGCGGCGAGGCGCAGACCACGAACAACCGGATGGAACTCATGGCGGCGATCAGCGCACTGGAGTCCCTGACCCGGCACTCCGAGGTTGTGATCACCACTGACTCCACGTACGTGCTCAAGGGCATCACCGAGTGGTTGCCCAGTTGGAAACGCCGCAACTGGCAGACAGCGTCGAAACAGCCGGTCAAGAACGTCGACCTGTGGCAGCGACTCGACGCGGCGGTGAACCGCCATGAGGTCTCGTGGGAGTGGGTGAAGGGCCACAACGGTCACCCCGAGAACGAACGGGCGGACGAACTGGCCCGGCGGGGCATCGAAGACGTGCGGTGAGGCGGACCCGCCGCGTCAACCCGTCCCCGGCACCCGGGGCTCGCGTTCGTTGGTCAGTGAACCCCGCGCCTGCTCCAACGTGAATGTCCGCTCAGCACGGCTGCGGCCGATGAAGGCCACCGCCCAGTGACCCAGCGTCGAGACCTTCTCCTGGAACCCGACCAGGTACAGGATGTGGATGAACAGCCAGGCACACCATGCGATGAAACCCCGCAGTTCCAGCCGGCCGACGTTGGCCACCGCCCGGAAACGCGAGATCGTGGCCATGCTCCCCTTGTCGAAGTAACTGAACGCCTCCTGCTCGGGTTTGCCCTCGAGCCGGGCGCGGATCTTGCCCGCGCTGAACTTGGCCCCCTGCATGGCCACCTGCGCCACACCCGGCAGGTCGTTGAGCGCGATCATGTCGCCGAGCACGAACACCTCGGGGTGACCGGGCAGTGTCAGATCCGGCTGGACCTTCACACGACCGGCACGGTCCACGTCCGCCCCGCTCTGCTGAGCGACCTGCTTGCCCAGCGGCGAGGCCTGCACGCCGGCGGCCCAGATCACGCAGCGCGAGGCGATGTGTTCGACGCGTCCGTCGCGGTAGCGGACCTCCACCCCCGTCTCGTTCACGGCGTCCACGAGCCCCTGCAGCCGCACGTCGATGCCCATCTTCGTCAGCTGCTCCTGGGCCTTGACCGACTGGTGTGCACCGAAGCTGCTCAGGACGTGGTCGCCGCCCTCGATGAGGATGACGCGGGCCTTCCTCGGATCGATGTGCCGGAAGTCGTTCTTGATGGTTCGCCGGGAGAGTTCGATGATCTGCCCGGCCAACTCCACCCCCGTGGGCCCCGCGCCGACGACCACGACCGAGGTGTCGATGTCGCTCCCGGTCACCCGGTCAACGTTACCCGTCGTCCACAGTGCACCCGACGGGCGGGAAGGGCCCGCATGCTAGACTGATCGGCAGTCTTTTCACCCAATTCGCAACCTGAGATCGAGGGGGTCACGCATGGGGCGCGGCCGTCAGAAGGCGAAGCACACCAAGGTGGCGCGGGAGCTGAAGTACTTCAGCCCTGACACGAACTACGGGGCTCTGCAAGAGGAACTCGGCGGGAATCCCCGCCTCGAGGAAGACCTCGCCAAGTGGTCGGAGTACATCACCGACGACGAGGACGAGCTCGACAAACCCAAGGGCGAGGGCAAGCCCAGCGCCGAGATCCGCATCGACGCCATGCGGCGCGCCATCGACTGGGCGCAGAGCACCAGCGGCCGCGGCCGCGGCAA
>CALFYG010000020.1 GCA_937952095.1 uncultured Micrococcales bacterium
TCATGATGGCGACCGCCTCACTCATCGTGTGGGTCTTCGGCGAGATCACTGCCTCCCGGTGCCCGAGTCGCTGCACGTGGATCCGGTCGGCGACCTCGAACACGTGGGGCATGTTGTGGCTGATCAGAATGATCGACATGCCCTGATCGCGCAGGTCCTTCACCATTTTGAGGACCTGCGCCGACTCGCGCACACCAAGGGCGGCGGTCGGCTCGTCCAGGATGATGACCTTGCTGCCGAACGCAGCCGCGCGGGCCACCGCCACCGCCTGTCGCTGACCGCCGGACAGCGTCTCGACGGCCTGCCCGACGTTCTGCAGCGTTGAGATGCCGAGGGCCTTCACGTTGTCCTCCGACTGCTTGCGCATCGTCTTGCGGTCAAGCATGCGGAACACCGAGCCCAGTGGACCCTTGCGCCGGATCTCACGCCCGAGATACATGTTGCTGGCGATGTCGAGAGCCGGTGAGACGGCCAGCGTCTGGTACACCGTCTCGACGCCTGCCTCCTGCGCGTCCTGCGGCCGCTTGAACGTCACCGTACGCCCGTCGAGCTCCATCGTCCCCTCGTCGGGGATGAAGGCCCCGGACAGGCACTTGATGAGGCTGGACTTCCCGGCGCCGTTGTCGCCGATCACTGCGAGGACCTCGCCCTCGTACAGATCGAGGTCGCAGGCATCGAGGGCGACGACGCGGCCGAACACCTTGACCAGGCCACGGGCTTTGAAGATGACCTTCCGGGTGGAGGTCTCAGGGGTCTCAGTCATGTCAGACACGCACCTTCCGGATCCACTGGTCGACGGCCACCGCCAGGATGACCAGGATGCCGACCACGAGGGTTTGGTAGAGGACGTCGTAGCCCGCCAGGGACAGGCCGTTGCGGAAGACGCCGACGATCAGCGCGCCGAGCAGGGTCCCGAAGACCGTGCCTCGGCCACCGAACAGGCTCGTGCCGCCGATGACCACCGCGGTGATGGAGTCCAAGTTGGCGTCGGTGCCGGCGTTGGGACTCGCGGCGTCGATGCGCCCGATGAGGATCCACGCGGTGATCGCGAAGACCAGACCCGCCGCCACGTACACACTCAACAACACGCGGTTGACGCTGATGCCCGCCAAGCGGGCAGCCTCCGAGTCGTCGCCGACGGCGTAGACATGCCTGCCCCAGGCGGTACGGGCCAGCACGTAGCCGAAGAACAGATACAGCACGATCATGATGAGCACACCCCAGGTGAAGACGAACCCGCCGATCTTGATGGGCTCACCGGTCCACGTGAGCAGCGGCGACATGGCCTTGCCGCGGATTGTGGTGCCGCCGGAGTACAGCAGCGCAAGGGCTGTGAAGACACTCAGCGTCCCCAAGGTGGCGATGAAGGGGGGCAGCTTCAGACGCGTGACCAGCAGGCCGTTGATGAGACCGGCCACCAGACCGCTCACGAGACCGATCGCCAGGGCCAGCCAGCCGGGAAGACCTGAGTCTGCGGAGAGCTTGGCCATGATCAGGGAGCTCAGGACCATGATGGCGCCGACCGACAAGTCGATGCCGGCAGTCAGGATGATGATGGTCTGGCCGATGGCCAGGGTGCCGACGACTGCCACCTGCTGGGTGATCAGGGAGAGGTTGGCCGGCGAGATGAAACGCTCGTTCATGAGCGTGAAGACGATGATCGCGGCCACCAGCACGATGGCTGGACCGATCGCGGGGTACTTGTGCAGCAGGCCCTGGAACTTCTGCAAGGGGCTGGTGCGGTCCATGAATTGTTCAGCCGCATCCCCGGGTGTGGGTGCTGTCGCTTGCTGGGTGCTCACGCTCTCTCCTCAGATGGTGGTGGAGTGCGTGGGGGCAGGTCCTCGGGGGAAGCCTGCCCCCACGCGTCGGGTGCTAGGCCTTCTCGCCCCAGCAGCTCTGCAGACCCTCGTCGGCGGTGATGCTCTCGACACCGTCGACCGGGTTGTCCGTCACCAGCTGGACGCCGGTGTTGTAGAAGTTCAGACCCTCGGAGGTCTGCGGCGCTTCACCGGTCTTCACGTAGTTGGCGATCGCGTCGATGCCCTCTTGCGCCATCTTGCCGGGGTACTGCTGCGAGGTGGCGCCGATGACGCCGTCCTTCACACTCTGCACGCCCGCGCAGCCGCCGTCGACGGACACGATGGTGACGTCCTTCTCCTTGCCCACGGCCTGCAGTGCAGCGTAGGCGCCGTTCGCGGCGGGCTCGTTGATCGTGTAGACGAGGTTGATGTTCGGGTTCGCCGACAAGCAGTTCTCCATCGCGCTGCGGCCGCCGTCCTCGGCGCCCTGCGTGGCCTCGTGGCAGGCGATTTCGTACTCGCCGCCGGAGTAACTGCCGGTCGGAGCCTCACTGCCGTTGTTGTTCGGGTCCGGCACCTCGATGCCCATGCCCTTGAGGAAGCCTGTGTCACGTGCGACATCCACGGTCACGACCTTGTCGTCGAACAGGTCGAGCATCGCGATGGTCGCCTTCTCGCCGTTGAGGGTGCCTGCGGCCCACTCGCCGATCAGTTGGCCAGCCTGGAAGTTGTCAGTGGCGAAGGTGATGTCCACGATGTCCGCGGGGTCCGGGACGGTGTCCAGGGCGATCACGTAGATGCCGGCGTCGCGGGCCTTCTCGATGGCCGAGTTGACGCCCGGGCCGTTCGGGGTGATCAGGATGCCCTTCTGGCCCGAGGAGATCGCGTTCTCGATCGCCTGCACCTGGGTCTGCTCGTCGCCGTCCTCCTTGCCGGCGGCCAGGGTGAGGTTCACCCCGGCAGCGGCTGCGGCTTCCTCCGCCGACTCCTGCATGGAGACGAAGAAGGGGTTGTCGCTGGTCTTGGTGATCAGCGTGACGCCGATCTCACCGTCCGACGAGGCGGCGGCACTGGGCGATTCGGAGCTCGAGGACGAGCCGGAACTACAAGCGGCGAGGCCGACCACGAGGGTCGCGCCCAGCGCGGCGAATTTCAGCCGCGTGGACCGGTTCTTCTTCACGGTATGTCCCTTTCTGTGGACCTCGTTGTCGACTCGGTGTGACAACGTTGTCAGGAAACTAACAGTTAACGGGACCCGAATGCAAGCATTTCCCACAAAATCGTGGAAAGTGGCGAGATCTGCTACTGTCCGATGCCATGACAACGATGGACACGCAAGGTGCGCGCCCGACCATGCGCGAGGTCGCGAAACTGGCCGGCGTGAGCATCAAGACCGTGTCCCGAGTCATTAATGAGGAGCCCGCGGTTTCCGAGGAATTGCGGTCCAAGGTCCTCACGGCGGCCGCGCAACTCGGCTATCGGCCGAACTTCACCGCCAGCACCTTGCGCCGCTCCGCGGGGGGCACCCGCACCCTCGGGTTGCTCCTCAAGGACGTAGCGAACCCGTTCTCCGCCTCCCTGCTGCGCGCGATCGAGGACCGGGCCCGAGCCCGTGGATATGCGGTGATCTCGGCCAGCGTCGACGAAGACGACGAGCGGGAACGCGAGTTGTCGCAGGCCTTCCTGTCACGTCAGGTGGATGGGCTGATCATCGTTCCGACCGCCGGCAACCACGGATACCTCGCCCGCGAGGTGGAACGCGGCACCCCCATCGTGTTCGTCGATCGCGCCCCAGCTGGAATCGACGCAGACACCGTCTCTTCGCAGAACCTCGAGGGTGCCCGCGATGCGGTGGCCCATTTGATCGGGCTCGGGCACCGCTCGATCGCGTTCCTCGGTGACTACATGACGATCAGCACGGCTAGTGAGCGTCTGCAGGGGTACCGCGAGGCCATGGCTGGCGCAGGGCTGGTCCCGGATCCCGAACTCATCGTCACCGACGTGCATTCGGACGTGGTGGCCGAACAAGCGGTACGGGCGTTGTTGCTGAGCCGGCAACCGCCTACGGCGCTGTTCACAGCCCAGAACCTGATCACGATCGGAGCCGTACGAGCTCTGCGCGGCCTGGACATGCAGCATCGCGTGGCGTTGTTCGGCTTCGACGAGTTCCTCCTGTCCGACCTTCTCGATCCTGCGGTGGCGGTGGTGGAGCAGGACATCTACCGCATCGGACAAACGGCGGCCGGTCTTCTGTTCGACCGCAAAGAGGGGTTGCGGACAGGTCCGGGGGAGCACATCCGCATTCCGACAGAACTGATCATGAGGTCATCGGGGGAGATCCCACCCGTCTGACGCTGCTCATCTCTGATTGGCTGGGGGCATGGCTTCCCTCAGGTCCTGGCGCAGCACACACTCCATCTACTCCGCGCTGTCAGCAGGCAGCGCGTTGTCGTTCCTCAGCGCGTTGTCGGCGGGTTCGGTTCTCTCGGTGGCATCGGCCGGGTCCCTGCTGTCGATCGGGTCCTCCGGGTCGCTGTTGTCGATCGGATCCACTGGCTCGATCTTGTCGATCGGGGCCTCCGGAGGGATTCTGCGGATCGGAGGTTCGGGGCGGCCCGACTGAGTCCTCGCTGCGGTGAGAGGTTGTGCACTCCGGTGAGAGGCTCACGGCTGTTTTCGACTAACGGATGGACCGGGGACTAACGGATGCGGCGCTGCGGCCGCTTAGTCGTGTGTTGGTTAGTCCCGTGCGCGTTCGTGAGAGGTTGTGCACTCCGGTGAGAGGCTCACGGCTGTTTTCGACTAACGGATG
>CALFYG010000021.1 GCA_937952095.1 uncultured Micrococcales bacterium
AGAACACCGGGGAGGCGGCGGTGTTCTGGGTCTGCGCGGTACTGGCCGTGCTCGGCGCGCTCGGGATGCTCTTCTCGCGCAAAGCCGTGCACAGCGCCTTGTTCCTGGCCATGACGATGATCAACCTGGCCATCCTGTACGTAAGCCTGCAGGCCCCGTTCCTGGGCATGGTGCAGGTCATCGTGTACACCGGCGCGATCATGATGCTGTTCTTGTTCGTCCTCATGGTCGTCGGCGTCGACTCCTCGGACTCCCTCGTGGAGACGCTGAAGGGCCAACGCCCGGCCGCCATCCTGTTCGGTATCGGCTTCGGGGTGCTGTTGGTCGGGCTGCTCAACAGTACGGTCGCGGGGATGCCGGCAGGCTCGCTCGAGGAGGCGAACACCGTCAACGGCGGGAACGTGCAGGGGATCGCAGAGCAGATCTTCACGAAGTACGTCTTCGCGTTCGAGGTGACGTCGGCGCTGCTGATCACCGCGGCGCTCGGAGCCATGATCCTCACCCACCGCGAACACGTGGACCCCAAGCCCACCCAGCGCGAGATGTCCACGGCCCGCTTCAAGGGCGGACACCCCAGTCCTTTGCCACCGCCAGGCACCTACGCCAGGCACAACGCGGTCGACACCCCGGCACTGCTTCCGGACGGTTCGGCTGCCGAGATCTCAGTGCCCCGGCCCATGGCCGTGCAGCACTCCGAGGTCGACCGTGTCGACGTCGAGGAGGTCGACGAGGTGATGCATCAGCACAACGTCGTCGTCGACGAGATCGAACACGGTCAGGCCGATGAAGGGGAGGGAAAGTGACGACTGATCACTACATCGTCCTAGCGGCGATCCTGTTCAGCCTCGGGGCCTTCGGCATGTTGTTCCGCCGCAACGCCATCGTGGTCTTCATGTGCGTGGAGTTGATGCTCAACGCCTCCAACCTGGCGTTCGTGGCCTTCGCGCGGATGCACGGCAACCTCGAGGGACAGGTCTTCGCGTTCTTCACGATGGTGGTGGCCGCCGCTGAAGTGGTCGTCGGTCTCGCGATCATCGTCATGATCTTCCGCACGCGCCGCAGTGCGTCTGTGGACGAACCCAGTCTGTTGAGGTTCTGATGAACACAGACCTGCTGGCGTCCGCGACGCCGACCATCACGTATGCCCCGCCGGAGGGGATCTTCAACTACATCTGGGTGATCATCGCGCTGCCGGCGATCGGCGCGTTCATCCTGCTGACGCTGGGCAACCGCACGAACAAGTGGGGGCACTACCTCGCGACCGTGTTGCCGATCGGTTCCTTCGTGCTGGCCGTGATGATGTGGCTGGCGATGTTGCAGCGGCCCTCGGAGGACCGTGGCATCATCCAGCATCTGTGGGACTGGGTGATCGTCGGCGACTTCACTGCCAACGTCGGTCTCCAGCTCGACCAGTTGTCGATGACCTTCGTGCTGCTGATCACCGGTGTGGGTTCCTTGATCCACATCTACTCCATCGGGTATATGCACGATGACCCGAAGCGGCGGCTGTTCTTCGCCTACCTGAACCTGTTCGTGACCGCGATGCTGCTGCTGGTCATGGCCGACAACTACCTGCTGCTCTACGTCGGCTGGGAGGGCGTGGGTCTGGCCTCCTACCTGCTCATCGGCTTCTGGCAGTACAAGCCGAGCGCCGCCGTGGCCGCGAAGAAGGCCTTCGTGGTGAACCGCGTCGGTGACTTCGGACTGTCGGTGGCGATCATGCTCATGTTCGTCACCTTCGGGACGGTGACCTTCCCGGACGTCTTCTCCGAGGTCGGTGAGGCCAGTCAGGGCGACCTGACGTGGATCGGCGTGTTGTTGCTGATCGCCGCGTGTGGTAAGTCGGCGCAGGTTCCGCTGCAGTCGTGGCTGTTGGACGCGATGGAGGGCCCGACCCCGGTGTCGGCGCTGATCCACGCGGCCACGATGGTGACCGCCGGTGTCTACCTGATCGTGCGCTCCAACCCGATCTTCGACGCCGCCCCCACCGCACAGCTGCTTGTGGTGATCGTCGGAACGGTGACGCTGATCTTCGGTGCGATCATCGGTACCGCCAAGGACGAGATCAAGAAGGTGCTGGCCGGGTCGACCATGTCCCAGATCGGCTACATGATGCTCGGCGCCGGTCTCGGACCGATCGGGTACGTGTTCGCGATCTTCCACCTCGTGAACCACGGCTTCTTCAAGGCGAACATGTTCCTCGGAGCCGGGTCGGTCATGCACTCGTTCAACAACCAGGAGAACATGCGTCGCTTCGGTGCGATCCGGACCGTCATGTTCATCACCTTCATCACGTTCGCGGCCGGTTGGCTCGCCATCATGGGTGTGCCTCCGTTCTCGGGCTTCTACTCGAAGGACAAGATCATCGAGGCGGCGTTCGCGCAGAACTGGTTCGTCGGTCTCGCCGCCGCACTCGGTGCCGGCATCACGGCCTTCTACATGACCCGTCTGTTCACCATGACCTTCCTCGGCAAGAAGCGCTGGACCGACGACGTGCATCCACACGAGTCGCCGCCGGTCATGACGATCCCGCTGATCATCCTCGGTCTGCTCTCGGCGGTCAGCGGATTCGTGCTCGCCTGGAACGGGGCCATCGAGAACTGGCTGGAACCGGTGACCGGCTTCGAGCACCCGGAGCCCCCGCTGCCCATCTGGGTGATCAGTGGCGGCACCCTGCTGCTGGTGATCGTGGGTGCGCTGCTGGCCTACCAGCAGTACCGCCGCGACGTGCCGCTGACGGCACCGACGTCGGTCTCGCCGTTGACGGTGGCTGCTCGGCACGACCTCTACGGAGACGCGTTCAACGAGGCCGTGTTCATGCGCCCCGGTCAGTACCTGACCCGCGCCATGGTCTGGTTCGACAACCGCAGCATCGATGGCACGCTGCTGGCACTCGGATCGGCGACGGTGGCGGTGTCCGGCAAACTGCGCAAGTGGCAGACCGGCTTCTCAAGGTCCTATGCGATGTCCATGCTGGCGGGAGCGTTCCTGCTCTTCGCCGTGATGCTGGTGGTGAGGCTCTAGATGAACTGGTTGATCACCCTCATGCTGGTGCCGGCGATCGGCGCCGTGGTGGTGGCCCTGCTTCCCAAGGACAAGCCGGACCTCGCCAAGCAGGTCGCTCTGGGCTTCAGCGTCGCCACGGCGGTGCTGGTCATCGCGATGGCTCTGCAGTTCGACCCCAACAGCACCGAACCGTTCCAGTTCGTGACCTCCACGCCGTGGATCGAGTCCTTCGGCATCTCCTTCGCCCTCGGGGTGGACGGGATCGCCCTGGTCCTCATCGCACTTGCTGCGGTGCTCGTGCCGGTCGTGATCCTCGCGGGATGGAACGAGGCGGACTACTCCGATGCCCCGACGAAGGGCTACTTCGCACTGATGCTGGCCCTCGAGGTCTGCATGATCGGTGTCTTCGCGTCGATCGACGTGTTCCTCTTCTATGTCTTCTTCGAGGTCATGCTGATCCCGATGTACTTCATGATCGGTCGGTACGGCGGTGCCCGCCGCTCGTACGCCGCGGTGAAGTTCCTCATCGTGAGCCTCTTCGGTGGGCTGTTCATGCTGGCCAGCGTCATCGGCCTGTATGTCGTGAGCCAGCGCGAGTTCGGCGCCGGGACGTTCGACTTCCTGGCTCTCACGCAGTTGGGGATGGATGCCAGCACCCAGCGGATGCTGTTCCTCGGGTTCTTCTTCGCGTTCGCCGTGAAGGCGCCGCTGTGGCCGTTCCACACCTGGCTGCCGGATGCCGCCACTGAGGCCCAGCCCGGCAGCGCGGTGCTGCTCGTCGGAGTGCTGGACAAGGTCGGAACCTTCGGCATGCTGCGGTACTGCCTGCCGATCTTCCCGGAGGCGTCGCAGTTCTACACGCCGATCATCATCGTGCTGGCCGTCATCAGCATCATCTACGGTGCGCTGCTGGCGATCGGACAGACCGACATCAAACGCCTGATCGCGTACACGTCGGTGAGCCACTTCGGGTTCATCGTGCTCGGCATCTTCGCCATGACCAGTCAGGGTCAGAGCGGGTCGACGCTGTACATGGTCAACCACGGCTTCTCGACCGCGGCGTTGTTCATCGTCGCCGGCTTCCTGATGAGCAGACGTGGGTCGAAGCTCATCGAGGACTACGGCGGGATCTACAAGGTCGCGCCCCTGCTCGCCGGCTTCTTCCTGATCGCCGGACTGAGCTCGCTGGCGCTGCCGGGGATGAGTAGTTTCGTCTCCGAGTTCTTGGTGCTGTTGGGCACGTTCGTGAGGTACCCGGTCGCGGCGGTGATCGCCACGACGGGCATCATCTTCGCCGCTCTGTACGTGCTGTGGTTGTACCAGCGGACCATGACCGGACCGGTCAAGCCGGGGTGTGAGGACGTCAAGGATCTGACCGGCCGGGAGATGCTCGCCGTCACCCCGCTGGTCGCCGTGATCATCGCGCTCGGTGTCTTCCCGGCTCCGGCACTCAACGTCATCAATCCTGCCGTCGACCAGACCCTGGTCGCGGTCGGAGTGCAGGATCCGACGGTCGGGCCGGGTGGCGAATGCGACTTCGCCGATGGCTGCCGTGCGGAAGGGGAGGGACAGTGAACGGCGTGGTGGAGACCTTCACATCTCCTGACAT
>CALFYG010000022.1 GCA_937952095.1 uncultured Micrococcales bacterium
CGCAGGCTCAGTGGCGGCAGGGCGCTGGGTACTGAAGGGAGAGCTGGCAGCCGCGGCGGCGGTGGCCGCAGAAAAAGGGCTGGTGGGAAAGGCCGGACCAGGAGCCCCGGGAGCGCCACCCGGGCTAGGGGATCACGCTCCCCAGCCACCAGCCGAGATAGGCGGCACCCAGACCCGCGGCCAGGCTCGCCAGGACGTAGCCGCGCGCGACGGCGGCGCGCCCCTCGCCGGCCAGCACGACGGTCTCGAAACTGAACGTGCTGAACGTGGTGAATCCGCCGCAGAAGCCCGTGCCCAGCACGAGCACGAGATCGGGTGCCGAGCGTGCGCCCAGCAGCACGCCCAGCAGCAGCGACCCGAGCACGTTGACCACGAACGTCCCCCACGGGAAGACGCTCGTGTGCCGCGACTGCACGGACCGGTCGACCAGCCAGCGGGCCGCCGCGCCCACAGCGGCGCCGAGCGCGACCAGCAGGAGACTCATAGGTCGTCACCGATCACGAAGCGACCCAGGCGGAGCCCCGTCCAAGTCGCCAGGAACGCCAGCAGCAGGCTGCCGAAGATGTACAGCAACGCCAGGGGGACCTCGCCGGCGACGAGCAGTCCGCGGGTCTCCACGGCATAGGCCGAGAAGGTCGTGAAGCCGCCCAGTACCCCGACACCCAGGAACGGGCGCACGTACCGATGCTCGGGATGGTTGACCACGTAGACCATGAGCACACCGATGAGCAGCGATCCGATGACGTTGACGGTCAACGTCGCCCACGGGAAAAGGTGCCCGGCCAAGGCGAGATTCACCGCCTCCCGGGCCGCGCCGCCGAGAGCACCCCCGAGGGCGACCACCGCGACGATGTCCCAGATCCTGCGCGACGGCAGATCAGCGGCCACCACATCCGGGTCGACCGGCTCCTCGGCGTCTGCTGACACGCGTCACAGCCTAGGCTCACGACTCATCCGAAGGCGGTGTTGATCCGCCGCCGCGCTCGGGTGACACTGGAAGGGTGATCGATGCCCTTGCCGCAGCCGTCTTCCTGTTCCCTGTGGAGGAGACCCCTGCTCCGACTCCGACGCCGACCCCGGTCGCCGAGGAGGAGGTCAAGAAGGCCCCGCCGTTGCAGGACGTCTACAAGGGCAAGGCCAAGATCCGTCCCGGGATGCAGGGTCGTTCGGTGGAGCGGATCCAGGAACAGCTCAACGGCGTCGGCAAGCCGGCGCCCACGACCGGGGTGTTCGACAAGAAGACCGTCAGGGCCTACAAGTCCTTCCAGGACAAGTTCGGCTACTGGCCCACAGGCAACGTCACCAAAGGTCCCGCACTGAAGTTGAAGAAGCTCTACGGGAACGGCAAGTTGCCCGCGGCGTGCAAGGACGGTCGGGTGTTGTGCATCGACAAGACCCAACTGGTGCTGCGGATGATGAAGGACGGCAAGCAGCAGCTGGTCACCGATGTGCGCTTCGGCGCGGAGCAGACCCCCACCCGCAACGGGAAGTTCCGCGTCTTCTCCAAGATCCGCTACCTCATCAGCGACCTCGCGGGCACGCCGATGCCCTACTCCCTGTTCTTCAGCGGCGGCCAGGCGGTGCACTACTCCCCCGGCTTCCACCGTGACGGCTACAACGGCGCGTCGCTGGGCTGCGTGAACGTCCGCGTCTACCGGGATGCCCGGGAGATCTACCAGTCCTCACCGATCGGCACCACGGTCTACGTGTACCGCTCCTAGCCGCGTGTCGTCCGCACGCCACAATGGGCGGCGTGCGCCGTTGGACCGTGGTCGTCGACCTCTGCTTGGTCGCGGTCTGCGCACTCGTGGCGGCACTGCTGGGTCAGGATGCGAACTGGGACCAACTCCAGTACCACTACTGGTACCCATGGCAGTTGCTCCACGGCGGTTTCACCGACCCCGACCTCTACGGGGGCCGGTTCCAGAACCCACTGCCACAGGTGCCCTTCTATCTGTTGGTCACCTCCCTTCCGCCGGTCGTCGCACAGGCGGCACTCGGGGCCATCGCCGGCACCGCCGCCGTCGTCGCACGCCGGATCGCCGCCCGGATCATTCCGGCGTCCGGGGGCTGGCTGCTCGCCCTCAGCACAGCGGCCGCGGCGGCCGCGATGGTGGGCGCCGGCTTCCGCAGCGAGGTCGGCACCAGTTACAGCGATGTCTGGCTTGCCACCATGCTGCTCGGTGGCCTGCTACTGATCCTGCGCGGCGGGCTGTGGCCGGCCCTGTGGGCCGGCGTTCTGGCGGGGGCCTCGGTGGGCCTGAAGTACACCAGCGCCCCCTTCGCCATCGCCGCAATGGCGGCACTGCTCGCGATCAGCCACCAGCGCCTTGCACGCCTCGGACTGTGGGTGCTGGGTGCGGTCGTGGGGTGGGCGGTCACCGGCGCATGGTGGGCATGGCACCTGTGGCGCACCTATGACAGCCCGGTGTTCCCCTTCTGGAACACGATCTTCGGAAGTCGCTGGTTCCCGGCCGAGTCACTGACCGATGAGCGGTACGGAGTGTCGGGGACGCAGGAATGGCTGCGGTGGCCCTGGGACATGGCCACGGGAACAGCCCGGGTACTCGACCTTGCGGTGCGCGATCCCCGCTGGCTCGCACTCGGGGTGATCCTCGTGCTCGCGGCCATCGGGTATCGGGGCATCACCCGCCCCGCGGTCGCGGTCATCACCTTCG
The DNA here is from genome assembly GCA_937952095.1 of uncultured Micrococcales bacterium. Classification (GTDB taxonomy): domain Bacteria; phylum Actinomycetota; class Actinomycetes; order S36-B12; family UBA10799; genus JADKAV01. Next base: position 2,679 of record CALFYG010000022.1, read on the forward strand.
CCGCCATCGGGACGGTGGTGTGGCTGGCGGTCTTCGGCGTGCTGCGCTATGCCATCCCGGCAGAGATGCTCGTCGGGGTCCTGGTGGTGTGGGCGTTGACCCTGGTCCTCAGCGACCGCGTCGCGATGGGGGTCGCAGTGGTCGCAGTGGTACTCGCAGGGGTGCTGACCCAGTCCGCACAGGGACGCCGGGTCGCCTTCGGGGAGACCTGGTTCGCGGTGCAACCCGGGGCCTTCGCCGAGGTCCAGGCCGGGGATGTCGTGCTGGTCGACGGGCAGTACCCGTCCACGTTCCTCCTGCCGGGGAACCTTCCGGACGGCACGGATGTCCACGTGGTGCAGAAGGACTTCACCGACACCGCGCTGCGGGACTGGCTGGTGGCCGACCTCGAGCGCGCGCCCCGCATCTGGGTGGTCACCGGGAGGCCGCCGTCACAGGTGGACCCGGCGATCGGGACGATTGACTACGACAACTGCACGCGGATCAGGAGCAATGTGGTCGATCGATGGCTATGTCCGATGACCTTGTGACCCCGGCGTGGCGCGACGGCCACGTCGAACCGGGTGCCGTCGCGCGCGCCGCCCGAGCCCTCAGCGCAGGCGGGGTCGTGGGCCTGCCCACCGAAACCGTCTACGGCCTCGCGGCTGTCGCCAGGGACCGGGCGGCGGTGGCCCGCGTCTTCACGATCAAGGGACGGCCGTCGGACCATCCGGTGATCGTGCATGTCGCAGGCGCGGAGGACCTGCGGGTCTGGGGCGCCGGCGTGGCGGACTATGCGGTGCGCCTGGCGGAGGGGCTGTGGCCCGGACCTCTGACCCTGGTGGTGCCGGCGGCCGACGACGTCCCGCGCTCCCTGACCGGAGGGCAGGACACGGTCGGGCTGCGCTGCCCGGCGCATCCGGTGGCATTGGCGGTCATCGACGCCGCGGGACCGGTGGCCGCTCCGAGCGCCAACCGCTTCGGGCAGGTCTCCCCCACGAACGCAGGTGATGTGGTGGCCGATATCGGGGACCGTCTCGACCCGGCCCGCGATCTCGTCCTCGACGGCGGAGCGTGCCCGGTGGGGGTGGAGTCGACGATCCTGGACTGCACGGGGGACGCCCCGCGGGTCCTGCGCTGGGGCGCCGTCGAGATCACGCAGATCGAGCAGATCGGTGGACGCCCGGTCGCACGCGATCCCTCGGCGATCCGCGCCCCCGGCGGCTTGGCGTCCCACTACGCCCCGCGCGCCATGGTCCGTCTGGGCTCAGACGCTGCCCCTGGCGACGGATTCCTGGCCCTCGACGGTGTCCCCACCCCACCCGGGGCGGTACGGCTTGCGCAACCCGAGGACACCCGCGCCTACGCCGCGGTCGTGTACCGGGCCTTGCGCGACGCCGACGCCCTGGTCCTGACGACGGTGTGGGCCGAGGCTCCCGACGACGGGTCGGCGCTGGCGGTCGCCGTCCGGGACCGTCTGAGCCGCGCGGCGGTGCGCTGAGGCGGGCTAGCGCTCGGCATCGCGGTGAGAGATCGGCATCCTGGTGAGAGATCGGCATCCTGGTGAGACCTGTACGGCCGTGGGACTCTCACCAACGTGCCAACGGCTCACCAACGTGCCGATCTCTCACCAGGATCTACGAGGTACCAGCCGGCGGGAAGCACCATCGGCTTGCGGGTGGGCGATGTGCCAAGGCCAGCCAATCGGGCCGCCAGGGTGTCGGGGTCAGCGAGATGCTTCCAGAGAACCCGGACCACGACATAGCCGAGCGACTCCAGCCAGGCTTGACGGTCCTTCTCACTGGTCACTTCGGTCGCCGCTGACGCCTGATACTTGATCAGCCCATCGAACTCGACAATCGTGCGGCCATCCTCCAGCAGGAAATCAACCCGCGCGGTTCTGCCCGCGTCGCGAACAACCACCTGGGAGCGCGGAGCGTAGCCGAGCATCGTCAGGACGATGCGAGTCCAGCTTTCGCCTGGCGATTCGGCGAGTGGATCAACATGGTCGGCGATCCAGGCGACCCGGCGCACGCCGTGCCGTCCGCGGAAGGCCTCGGCCACGTGCGCGAGATCTTCGACCCCACACAGGCGTTGGTGGGTTGCCGCATCGGCGATGGCCAGACTGTCACGGGCGGACAGACATCGAGCACAGTCAGCCACGACCACCGCAGGGTCAGCCATTCGAAGACCGTCGCGAACCGTCGCCGGAGCCGCCTGCCCCAGCACCTTCACGTCGTCCCCGTACGTACCTCGCGGAACACCTCTGACGAAGATCCGGTCCGGAGGCACCTGAGGGCGGGGCAAACCGAGCAGATAGGCGGCGGTGGGACCGGTCAGCATCGCGCTCGGCTGCAGGTCGGACAACACCGCCCCCGCCAGCACATCGTGTCGCTCCCAGGGGTCCATACCCTGCGGAATCCAGACTCCACGCCGAAGCCTTTCGGAGTCTTGGCAGAGCTGGTCGATCTGAGCCCGGGAGGCTCCTGACGAGGCGAGATCTGACCTACGGAACACCCGACCAGTGTTGTTGACGCCGAGGGGCCAGAGCGCCAATGCCGCAACTCTGTGGATAAGCGAATCAACACACACCCGGCATCCTGGTGAGAGATCGGCATCCTGGTGAGAGATCGGCATCCTGGTGAGACCTGTACGGC
>CALFYG010000023.1 GCA_937952095.1 uncultured Micrococcales bacterium
ACGTCCCAGGCGTGCACGACCCGCAGCGCCCACCCGTGGCGACTGGCCTGCTCGAAAGCGAAGTCGAGGGCCCGAAGTGCCGGCGGGGAACCATCGATGCCGACGGCGATCCGGCCGAACCGGGCGGCGTCGTCGCGAACAACGATGACCGGACACACCGAATGTGCGGCCACCTGCCGTGACACCCCGCCGAGGAGCAGGTCGGCCATGCCGTGCCGACCGTGCGACCCGACCACGACAAGGTCCGATGAGCGGCTGCCTTCCACAAGTGCCGCAGCCGCCGGTCCGGGGACGGCACGCGCTGTGACATCCCCCTCTCCGGCGAGTCCGGCGCCTTCCGCAGCGACCTCCGCGGCTCGCTGCGCCACGGCATCGGCGAGTTGTGGATCGACGACGGAACCGGCGCCCATCCCCAGGTCCGCCGTGGGAGCATCCCATGCGGTGATCACCTCCAGAGGCACTCCACGAAGGTGCGCCTCCCTCGCGGCGAACCGCACCGCCTGCCCGGAGACCTCCGAGCCGTCGTAACCCACAAGAACGGACATATCCACACCTCCCGCGGGCCCACCCTATCCACGACGGTTACAGTTGCGTCAGCCATCTGACGCCGCGGGGGGACCGCCATGACATTTGTGCACCCGAACAGTGCTGCGCGCCCCGCGCGCATTCGCATCCTCGGCACGACACCTCCCCCACCGCCACCCCGGCGCGGACCCAATCGACCGCTACTGGTGGCCTGCCTCGTCGTCGCCGCCCTGGGGGTGGGGATAACCCTGCTCGCTCGTCCACAGATCACCGAGAGCCCCTCCCAGCAGCCGCTCGGCAGCGAAACGATCGAGCTCATGGGTCACATGAATCTCGGAGCGCGGCTGCCTGATGCGCGCACACTGCGCGTGCTCAGCATCCATTCACCAGACTTCGATTCGGCGGCGCGGGTGGCTGCAGCGCGCGAACGAGCCACGCAGGCGCCGCAGGTCGTCCGGGCTCCGTCTGCGCTGACACCGCCGCCCACGACCGGGTACGTCCCATCGACCACGAAAACAACGCCACCTGTCGCTGCAACCAGCACGGGCCCTGATCAGCCACCCGACCCCGCAACACCGAACACCACCCTGGATCAATCGTGACCCTTCTCCGCCGCTTGGCCATCCTTGTCATCGCTGTGGGCACACTCGTGGCCATTGCGCCGAACGCGCAGGCCGCCGGGGCCGGCACGCTCGGCATGAATCTGTCTGCGCGCTATGCCGGTGGTGCCACCGGCCCATTGGTCGGCGCCCTCGTGACCGCCGAGAACCTCGACAACAGCCTGGTGTACCCGGTTCCTGCGTTCGGGGATCCCGCGACTTCCGCCTACTATCAGGCGACCGCGCTTCCGTTCGGGCGTTACCGCCTGCGGATCGAACGGGTCGGATTCGCCACCACGTACTGGCCGCATCAGTACTCACGCGAAGCGGCCACGACGGTCACCTTCGGTGTCGCGCCGGGCTGCAATCCCGCCGACGCCGCCACATGCGACCTTCACATCCTCACGGGTCAGGTCGACCAGAGCATCACGGTGTCAGGGACAGTGCGTCGTCGATCCGGCCACGGACAACCCGGGGTGATCGTCACCGCCACACGAACCGCAGAGCCCACCTACCGGCCGAGCACCAGCACCGATGGCAGTGGTGTCTACGCACTGTCGGTGCCCGTGGGCGCCTACGAATTGAGCACGCCCAACGGCGACAGCGTGGTACGGGAAACGATAGACGCGAACGGACCCGTATCCCGCGATCTGACCCTGCGTGACGTGCCGGGCGCCCCGCGCGATGTCGTCGTGACGACATCGACCAGACAGGCCTCTGTGTTCTGGAACCGCCCCGCCGACGACGGAGGTGCGGAGATCTCCGGCTACACCGTGATCGCGAGCCCCGGTGGCAGCACGTGCACGACAACGACCACCTCATGCAGTTACGCAGGACTGGAGAACGGGCGGTCGTACACCTTCCGGGTATCGGCGCTCAACCGCATCGGGACCGGGGTACCGGCAACTGCCACAGCATCCGTGCAGGGCGCCGTCCCCGCACCCGCCCGTGACGTGCGGGTGACAGCCGACGACCGAGCCTTGGATGTGACCTGGTCGGCCTCGGCCACCGACGAGGTGCGCGAATACGTGGCCACCGCCAGTCCCGGGGGCAAGAGCTGCTCCACGGCGGAACTCGCCTGCACCATCGCCGGGCTGCGCAACGGACGGGCCTACCGGGTCACTGTCATCGCGCGGACGTCGACGGCGGAAAGCTCACCGGTCACATCCGCGCGGCCCGTCGCGCCGCTAGGCCTCCCCGGGTCCCCGCGGGACGTTCGTGTGACCCCCGCGGCTGCGGCGCTGAAGGTGGCCTGGCGGGCACCCCTGGAGGATGGCGGCCGCCGGATCCAGCAGTACGTGGCCACCGCCTGGCCGGGCGGACGAACCTGCCTGGCCAAGACGGAGCGGCGCTGCACCATCGACGGCCTGCGCACGGGCACGACTTACAGCGTCACTGTGCGCGCCACGAACCGGGCAGGCGTGGGCACGATGTCACCGGGATCCGCCCCCGTCGAGGTACTGGCCGGCGCACCCACCAAGGTGGCCGGGCTGACGGTCCGTCGCACGTCGACCTCGGTGCTGGCGCGGTGGCGCCCATCCCCCGGTGCGAAGGCCTACTGGGTCCGGCTCAGGAGCGCCAAGGGCCCAGCCGGGAGTTGGTCGGTCGTGAAGGGCACGCGGGCCAGCTTCGCCTCCGCCGAAGGACGCCAGGCGATCGAGGTCCGAGCGGTTGGGCGCGAAGGTCCAGGCCCGATCACCCGCAGAGCGGTCCGCTAAAGCCCCTCTGTCAGTTCTTGCGCCGCGCGGTAGGGGTCGATCTCTCCGTCGAGCACCCGTGCAGCCAGTTGCCTGGCGTTGGTGAGGCGATCGCGCACAAGGTCCAGAGCGATACCCTCGATCTCGCGCTGAACGCGCACCAGTCGGCGCTCATACAGGTCGCCCGACCGGTGCGACCATTCCCGATGGCTGCGCACCGCTGAGACCACATCATCGATGCCCTCACCGGTCGTTGCCACCGTGCGAACGATCGGAGGGACCCACACCTCCTCACCTCCGGCGTTCAGTGCGAGCATCCCACGCAGATCACGGGTGGTGGCCGAGACGCCGTCCCGGTCGGCCTTGTTGATGACGAACACGTCGGCGATCTCCAGGATCCCGGCTTTCGCCACTTGTACGCCATCGCCCATTCCCGGGGCCAGCAGGACCAGCACGGTGTCCGCCTGGCCCACCACTTCGACCTCCGACTGACCGACCCCGACGGTCTCGAGCAGTACCACATCGAAGCCGCAGGCATCGAGCACACGCAGCGCTTGCGGAGCAGCAGCAGCGAGGCCTCCGAGGTGTCCGCGGGTGGCCATGGATCGGATGAACACGTCGGGATCGGTGGCATGCGTCTGCATCCGCACGCGGTCCCCGAGGACGGCACCACCCGAGAACGGCGAACTCGGATCCACCGCCAGAACTGCAACCCGCAAGCCCTGCGCGCGGTACGCAGCGATCAGCGCGGAGGTCATGGTGGACTTCCCCACCCCAGGGGCCCCGGTCAGGCCGATCACATGTGCACGACCCGGGTGCGCCATCAATGCAGCACTCGCCTCCCGCAACTGCGGTGAGGCGGTCTCCACAAGGCTGAGCAACCGGGCAGTCGCGCGGGGGTCTCCCGCGCGAGCCCGATCGACGAGCTGCACGCCCTCAGACGCGCACGATCAGGGCGTCGCCCTGGCCGCCACCGCCGCAGAGTGCGGCTGCGCCGACCCCGCCGCCGCGGCGCTTGAGCTCCATCGCCAGGGAGAGAACGACCCGCGCGCCCGACATTCCCAGCGGGTGTCCGAGCGCGATCGCGCCACCGTTGACGTTCACGATGTCCTCGGAGATCCCGAGTTCGTCCGTCGAGGCGAGGCCGACCGCTGCAAAGGCCTCGTTGATCTCGACGAGGTCGAGATCCGCCGGCGTGATCCCCTCCTTCTCACAGGCGGCCTTGATCGCCTGCGCAGGCTGCAGATGCAGCGAGGCGTCAGGACCGGCCACCACGCCGTGGGCACCGATCTCGGCCAACCAGGTCAAGCCGAGTTCCTCAGCTTTCGCCTTCGACATGACAACCACCGCGGCGGCACCATCGGAGATCTGGGAGGCGTTGCCAGCAGTGATCGTGCCGTCCTTGGCGAACGCCGGACGCAACTTGCCGAGGCTGTCGGCGGTGGTGTCGGGGCGAACCCCCTCGTCGGTGGCGAACACCACCGGGTCACCCTTGCGCTGCGGGATCTCGACCGCGACGATCTCCTCGGCGAAAGCACCGTTCTTCTCGGCGATCGCGGCCAACTGGTGGCTGCGAGCGGCGAACGCGTCCTGACGCTCACGGGTCAGCGCGCTGTACTTGGAGTTGTAGGACTCTGTGGACTCACCCATCGCACACTGATCGAAGGCGCACGTCAGGCCGTCAAAAGCCATCGAGTCGATGACCTTCCAGTCCCCGTACTTCACACCCTCACGCGAACCCATGAGCAGGTGCGGGGCATTGGTCATGGACTCCATGCCACCGGCCACCACGATCTCGAACTCACCGGCGCGGACCAACTGGTCGGCCAGCGCGATGGCGTCGAGGCCGGACAGGCAGACCTTGTTGATGGTGAGCGCGGGAACGTCCATCCCGATCCCGGCCTTCACCGCGGCCTGACGGGCGGTGATCTGGCCGGCGCCGGCCTGCAGCACGTGGCCCATGATCACGTAGTCGACCTGGTCGGGCGAGACGCCAGCACGCTCCAGCGCGCCCTTGATGGCGAACCCCCCGAGGTCTGCGGCCGAGAATCCCTTGAGGGATCCGAGCAAGCGCCCCATCGGGGTGCGGGCTCCTGCGACAATCACGTTTCCGGCCATGACAGACCTCCTGAGTAGGTGGATAGACGCCTAGTGCCACGATAACGCCATGAGTTTCGTGACTGCGATCGACCACGTTGGACTGGCTGTGCAGGACCTGGACAAGGCGATCGCCTTCTACCAGGACGCCTTCGGCATGGAGTTGGTGCACGAGGAGGTCAACGAGGAGCAGGGCGTCCGGGAGGCCATGATGGCTGTGGGCGACAGCGGTTCCTGCATCCAGTTGCTGGCCCCGCTGTCCGCCGACTCCCCGATCGGCAAGTTCCTTGCACGTAACGGTGAAGGCATCCAGCAGGTGGCCTACCGGGTCTCCGACATCGACGTGGCTGCCGACGAACTGCGCGAGGCCGGTGTCCGGATGCTCTACGAACAGCC
>CALFYG010000024.1 GCA_937952095.1 uncultured Micrococcales bacterium
TGGCATCCACACGCTTCGTCACCCGGAACGTCTTGTCCGCGTCGAAGAACGTGACCACCGCGAACGGTGTCTCCCAGGCCGCCGGTGCCACCCGGGCCCGGCCGCTGAAGGGGACCTGGAAGATGGTGCCCCGGTCCACCACCATCTCGCCGTCGAGCCCGGTGAAGGTGCCGAGCCCGAAGTCCCCGTGCGCATGAAGATCCTGCATCGATGCCGCCGGCTGGAGCAGACCCACCTGCAGCGCGCCGAGTGTGGAGACCTGGTAGAGCACGTCGCGGTCGTCATCCGAACCCGAGGGAGCGGCAGCGATCGCAGCGGCGACGAGGAGTTCGATCACTGCTCAACTGTAGGGTTCCCCTCGAAGATCATGAGCCGCTAGGTTTCGCGCATGAGCACCACCGAGGCGCCCACGAAGAAGAAGCGCTCATTCACCTTCCCATCCGCGGTCACGACCCTGGCGCTGGTCACCGTCGCGGTGTGGGTGGCGGCGCTACTCATCCCCGCCGGCGAGTACCAGTTGGACTCCGACGGCTCCCCGGTTCCGGGTACGTACCAGCAGATCCCCTCACCGTTGTCGTTCGGCGACCGGGTCCAGCAGCTCGTGTTGGCGCCCATCAACGGTCTGTACGGCCTGCTCGATGCTGAGGGATTCGTCAGCACGGAGGCGTTCGGCCGGCTCTTCGGCCAGATCGGCGTGATCGCCTTCATCATGGCCATCGGCGCGTTCATCTCCGTCTCGTTCTCCACCCGCGCCCTCGAGGTGGCCGTCGGTTCACTGGCGAACCGCCTACGCAGCAAGGGATGGCTGCTCATCGCGGCGGTGATGATCCTGTTCTCGATCCTCGGATCGACGATGGGTTTCTCCGTCGAGACCTTCGGCTTCTACGCGCTGTTCATCCCCCTGCTGGCCGCACTCGGCTACGACCGCTTGACGACGGCCGCGATGATCATCCTGGGAGCGCTGACCGGCGTCATGGGGTCGACCGTCAACCCCTTCTCCATCGGTGTCGCGTCCGGTGAGGCGGGAGCGCCACTCGGTGAGGGGATCGGGCTGCGAATGCTGCTCTGGGTGATTCTCACCGCGATGTCGGTGGGCTGGGTGCTGCGATACGCGGCGAGGATACGCAAGGACCCCGACTCGTCGCTCGTGGGTTGGGCCGACCCCGACGCCGAGGATGCCTCCGACACCGACCTCGCTGCCGAACATCTCGAGCACGAGCCCGAGGGCACCGATCACACCCTGACCTCGACCCAGAAGTGGGTGCTCGTCGTCACGGCCTTCGCCTTCGGATTGATGATCTTCTCGGTCATCCCCTGGTCCAGCATCCTCGGCGCGAGCACAGGCCCGGCGGACTACTACGTCGAACACGAGACCTCGGCCGAACCCTTCGCGTGGGAGCTCAACTGGTGGTTCCCACAATTGGCGATGCTGTTCATCTTCGCGTCGATCATCGTCGGGCTGATCGCGCGGATGAAGGAGGCCGAGATCGTTCGCCTGATCGGCGCCGGGGCCGCGGACATGATCGGTCCGGCGTTGGTCGTGTCACTCGCTGGGGGCGTGTCGGCGATCATGACGAACACCCAGACGCTCGACACCATCCTCAATTCGATGGAGAACCTGGTGAGCGGACTGTCCGCGGCCGGCTTCGCCATCGTCGTCACGGTCATCAACATCCCACTGGCGTTGCTGGTGCCCTCGACGTCCGGACACGCCGCGCTGGCGATGCCCCTGCTGGCGCCGTTGGCCGACTTCGCGGGGGTCTCCCGGCCGACGACCATCACTGCGTGGATGAGTGGGGCGGGCCTGACCATGCTGTGGGCACCCACCCAGGTCGTCGTGGTCGGTGGCCTGGCGATCGCCAAGGTCGGCTACGACGTGTACCTGCGCTTCGTCTGGCCGCTGATCGTGGCCATGTTCATCGTCAGCGCCGGCATCATCGCCGTCGCCGCATCGTTGGGTTGACTCAGGCGAACAGGCTGACGCCACCGGGTCCCACGAGCAGCCCGACCACGATGAGCACAATTCCCCAGAGCACCTCGCCGCGCACCAGCACGACGATGCCGCTGATCACCAGGACCACTGCGAGAATCCACAAAATGAGTTCCATGGCAGCCCCTACCCGCTGATCCACCTGTCACACACGCCAGTCGCCTAGAGTCGGGCATGACGCGGGCGCAGGAGTCCACGCCACCTGACGACTGGAGCCAACCGTGCCTGAAGATGCACCGGCGGACTTCGCCTCACTGGGACTGCGCGAGGAGTTGTTGCAGACCCTGCGCGAGGTGGGGTACGAGACCCCGACCCCGATCCAGGCGGCCACCATCCCGCCTCTGCTCACCGGTCGCGATGTCGTGGGCCTCGCCCAGACCGGAACGGGTAAGACCGCGGCGTTCGCGCTGCCGGTGCTGGACCGCCTCGACCTTTCCCAGAAGAAGCCGCAGGCGCTGGTGCTGGCCCCCACCCGGGAACTCGCATTGCAGGTCTGCGAGGCCTTCGAGCACTACTCCGCGGGGGTGCCGGGGGTCAAGGTCCTGCCGGTCTACGGCGGGCAGAGCTACGGGGTCCAACTCAGCGCCCTTCGGCGAGGGGTGCATGTCGTGGTGGGTACGCCGGGCCGCGTCATCGATCACCTGAACAGGGGCACGCTCGACCTGTCCGAACTGCGTTTCCTGGTCCTCGACGAGGCCGACGAGATGCTCAACATGGGGTTTGCCGAGGACGTCGACACGATCCTCGCGGAGACACCCCAGGACAAGAACGTCGCGCTCTTCTCCGCGACGATGCCGGCCCAGATCCGGCGGATGTCCAAGCAGTACCTGCACGATCCGCTCGAGATCACTGTGAAGAGCAAGACCACCACCTCGGCGGACACGACCCAGCGGTACCTGATCGTGTCGTACCCACAGAAGGTCGAGGCGCTCACGCGCATCCTCGAGGTGGAGGAGTTCGACGCGATGATCGTGTTCGTCCGGACGAAGAACGAGACGGAGACGCTTGCTGAGAAGTTGCGTGCCCGCGGCTACTCCGCGATGGCCATCAACGGCGACCTCGGCCAGGCGCAGCGGGAGCGTACCGTCGGGCAATTGAAGGCCGGGACACTGGACATCCTCGTCGCCACGGATGTTGCCGCCCGCGGCCTCGACGTCGACCGCATCAGCCACGTGGTGAACTTCGACATCCCGACCGACACCGAGTCGTACGTGCACCGCATCGGTCGCACCGGGCGCGCCGGCCGCAAGGGCGACGCGATCTCGTTCGTGACGCCACGCGAGCGCCACCTCCTCCGCGCGATCGAGAAGGCGACCCGGCAACCTCTGACGCAGATGCAGATGCCCACTGTCGAGGACATCAACGTCCGGCGACTGGCCCGCTTCGACGCGGCGATCACGCAGGCGCTCGGGTCCGAGGACCTCGGCTTCTACCGCGATGTCGTGGGCCACTACGTCAACGAGTACGACGTCCCGGAAGCCGATGTCGCCGCAGCGCTGGCCGTGGTGGCGCAGGGTGACTCTCCGTTCATGCTCGATCAGGCGCAGGAACCTGCACCCGAGCCCGCCGCGCGCGCGACCTACCGGATCGCCGTCGGCAAGCGGCAGAAGATCGGCCCCCGCCAGATCGTCGGAGCCCTGGCCAACGAGGGCGGCTTGAAGAGCAAGGACTTCGGGCACATCGACATCCGAGCGGATCACACCTTGGTGGAGTTGCCCGCGAACCTGCCGGCGGAGACCTGGAAGAAGCTGCGCAAGACCCGGATCTCCGGCAAGCTCATCGAGTTGACGCTCGACACGGGGAGCAAACCCCACAAGCCGCGGCACAAGAGTGGCCACCACAAGGACCATCACAAGGGCAAGAAGAAGCGCTGAGCCGCTGCTCGCCGTCCCGATTGCGACGTTGTTGTCGCTCATCGACTTCGTTTGCGACGTTGTTGTCGCTCAGGAGCATCGGAAACGACAACAACGTCGCAAACGGGGAAAGGAAACGACAACAACGTCGCACGGCAGCACATTCGCCACTCGCGCCCCAGCCCGGCCGGAGGTAGCGTCGATCAATGGATCACTTCGTCATCGCCGGGGCCGGGTTGGCCGGGGCAAAGACCGCTGAACACCTCCGCGCCCAGGGATTCGACGGGAGCATCACCCTCATCGGCAGTGAGGCGTTGCCCCCCTACGAACGCCCGCCTTTGTCCAAGGGGATCCTCATGGGATCCGCCGAGCCCGACTCGGCCTTGGTCCACCCGGAACAGTGGTACGCGGACAACGCGGTCGACCTCGTACTCGGCAGCCCGGTCACCGGCGTGGATCTCGACAGCCGCACGGTAACGCTGACAGACCGCGAGATCCCCTTCACCAAACTCGCCCTGACCACAGGCACACGGCCGCGCCGGCTTGAGGTCCCCGGATCCGACCTGCCGGGCATCCACTACCTGCGCGAATTGCCGGACTCGCTGCGGCTGCGGGAGGTCTTCGACGAGGTCGGCCGCATCGTGGTGGTAGGCGCCGGCTGGATCGGCCTCGAGGTCGCAGCGGCTGCGCGGCAAGCGGGTGTCGATGTCACCGTCGTCGAGGCTGCAGAACTGCCACTGCTCGCCGTGCTCGGCCCACAGATGGCGGAGGTCTTCGCGCAGGTCCACCGCAGCCATGGCGTGGCCCTCGAACTCGGGGTCGGCGTCGACGGGTTCGTCGGGGCCGACAGAGTCTCCGCGGTGCGCCTGTCCGACGGCCGCAACCTGGCCGCCGACGCCGTGGTTGTGGGGGTGGGAGTCGTGCCCAATGTGGAATTGGCGCAGGCTGCAGGGCTCGATGTCGACAACGGCGTGACGACGGATGCGCACCTTCGCACCAGCCACCACGACGTGTTCGCCGCCGGAGACGTCGCCAACGCCTTCCACCCCGTACTGCAGCGGCAGCTCCGCGTGGAGCACTGGGCAAATGCCCTGAACCAGCCTGCCGTCGCAGCGACAGGGATGCTCGGGGGCGACGCGGTGTACGACCGGCTGCCGTACTTCTACACCGACCAGTTCGACCTCGGCATGGAGTACGTGGGCTACGCCGACGGGAAGGCGGAGGTCGTCGTACGCGGCGATGGACTGGAGTTCATCGCGTTCTGGCTCGTCAACGGCCGGGTGGCAGCCGGCATGAACGTCAACGTGTGGGACGTCGTGGACCCGATCCGAAACCTCATCCTGTCGGGCCGCGAAGTGGACCTCGCGCGCCTCGTGGATCCCGACGTCCCCCTCGACGAGGTCTGAACGGCCGCTACCGCCTCACGCCACCGACATACACCGAGCGGGTGCTGAATGCCTTGTACTCGGAGGTCGCCGGAGCGTGTTGGCGCACCACGATCTTGAGGTCAGGCCTGCCATACGTGCGCACCTTGACCAGACCCTGCGGGCCACGGATCACCTTCACGTAGCGGACTTCGCCTTGCGCCGTGGCATCGGGAAGTGATGCCACAACCTGTGTCCGGATGGACTGACCCGCGTTGGTGAGGGCGTTGCGCCCGGTGACCACGGTGACGCCACGGACCTTGATCCGTGCGGGCGGCTGGCCCTTGCCGTCGGCGGCCTTCTGGACCTTCTTCGTCACTGGCTCGGGGGTCGGTGTCGGCGTCGGCGTGGGTGTCGGCGTCGGCGTCGGGTCCGGAGCCGGGTCGGTCGTGGCGCTCACCGCAGAGGAGGCGGGCCCATTCGCGAAGGCCGTGACCGCCCGCATCTTCACCGCATAGGTCGTTCCGGGGTTCAGACCGGGGATCGTCATCGGGCTGCCGGTGACGGCTGGGTCCGGGCTGTTCCATGTGGCCCCGGAGTCCAGCGAGTACTGGTACGACACGTCGAGACCCTTGCCGTCGGCAGGATCGAAGGAGACCGTGATCGCCTTGTCACCGCCGACCGCGCTGGTGACGGTGGGCGTTGTTGGAGCCTCCAGTCGCGAGACGTATCCCGTCCGGTTCACGACGTAGGCGAACGAACCGTCGCTGGGCAACGAGATCGAGTTGGGCCCGTACGCGCCGACCCCGAGGGTGGATTCGAAGATCTGCGAACTCGTGGAGTCCACCGCGTACAGATCATCGGTGGTGTACTCGGCGGTCAGCACCCGGTCAGGCGTGACCGCCAGCGCGCGGACGTCCCGACCCGGCATGGTGATGGTGCGCACGACCGCGTCCGTTGCGGTGTCGATCTCGCTCACCGTCCCCGAGTTGGCGTTGGCCACATAGGCCTTCGATCCATCGGAATTGAACCCCACACCCATGGGGAAGTCACCCACGTCGATGGCACCAACCACGGTGTTGGACGACAGATCAATGCGGGAGACCGAGTCGCGGTTGGTGTTGCTCACGTACGCGAATGTGCCGTCCGGCGAGATCGCGACGCTGTAGGGGTAATAGTTGTCGCCAAGGGCGATCGTCGCGGTCACCGTATCGGAGGCCGTCGCGATCCGCGAGACGGTGCCGTCCCCCCCCATTCACCACCAGGGCGAAGTCGCCGCCCGGCGCGAAGACGACATCTGAGGGGAAGTTGCCCACCGCGATGTCGCTGCCCACGAAGGTGTTCGTTGCCGCGTCGATCCGCCGGACCACACCATTCATCGCTGGGGTGACGTAGTGAGCCGCGTAGACGTAGGTGTTGTCCGGGGAGACAGCCACCGCCTCCACCCACCGACCCGACATGTAGTGCAGGTCGTCGGTCACCGCGTTGGTGGCGGTGTCCACCCTGAGCACCTGCTGATCGTGGTCGGCGACGTAGGCGAACGTCCCGTCGGGGGCCACAGAGACGTCCACGCTCTCGATGGCGCCGGTGAGCGGGTAGTCCGGCGGCGCCGCCGCAGCGGGGCTCGCTCCAAGGGCTAACGACGCGACCACCGCGCTGGCGGTCGCGACGGCGGACAAGGACTTTTCGAAACGCATGACGTGAATCCCCATGATCACTTCATCGGCGCCCGACGCGGTGCCCTTGAGCCCACTGAACCGGCGTCGTGAGGGGGCGGATAAATTCGAGATGAACCGGATACAGGAGGCAGACATGGCGCGCACGGCGATCGTCACGGGTGGGGCACGCGGTATCGGAGCGGCAGTCGCGAAGAAGCTCGCGGCCGACGGGATGTCGGTGGCTGTCCTTGACCTGGACGCCGCTGCCTGCGAGCCGGTGGTCGACGAGATCCGCGCTGCCGGCGGAACCGCCATCGCCGTCGGCGCGAACGTGGCCGATGAGGCCGAGGTGGGAGCGGCTGTCGACCGGATCGCCTCTGAGCTCGGCGCACCCACCGTCCTGGTGAACAACGCCGGCATCATCCGCGACAACATGCTGCACAAGATGTCCGTCGACGACTGGGACGCCGTAATGGGCGTGCACCTGCGCGGAGCATTCCTGATGTCGCGCGCCGTCCAGCCGTACATGCGCGAGGCGGAGTTCGGCCGGATCGTCAACCTCTCGAGCACCTCGGCGCTCGGCAACCGCGGCCAAGCGAACTACTCGGCGGCCAAGGCAGGCATGCAGGGCTTCACGAAGACGCTGGCCATCGAACTGGGCCGCTTCAACGTCACCGCCAACGCCATCGCACCCGGTTTCATCCAGACCGACATGACCGCCGCCACGGCCGAGCGCATCGGCGTCGCCTTCGACGACTTCATCAAGATGGCCGCCTCCCAGATCCCCGTGGGCCGGGTCGGACAGCCCGAGGACATCGCGAACACCGTCGCTTTCCTCGTCAGTGAGGGCGCCGGGTTCGTGTCCGGTCAGGTCATCTACGTGGCCGGCGGGCCGAAGGACTGAGCCTGCTCGGGTTGGTCGCGATCACCACAGCCAGAGCGACCAACGCGAGCGCGAGCCACTCCGACCACCCGAAACCGGTGTTCCCGGACGGCGCGAGCAGGTCGATGGCCACTGACCCGAGCAACTGCCCGGCGATCGACAGCAGACCGAAGACGAGTACTCCGACCCCGCGCACCGCCCACGCGGCGAGCGCGATGAACAGCACCCCGATCGGACCGCCGAGGTACAGCCACCACTGCCCGGGGAAGGACCCCAGCGAGGTCACTCCCGTGCCTATGACCAGCGTCGACAGCAGGAACAGGGCTGAGAAGCCCACGAGGAAGTTCACGCCCGTGGCAGCCATCGGCTGACCGGTGGCGACCGCCACCCTGCCGTTGATCGCCTGCTGAACGGCGATCCCGAGTCCGGCGGACACCGCGAGCACGACGATCCACGACACCTCGGAGACCCCGGCGTGCAACCCGGACACCACCACCGCGGCCAGTGCCACCACCGCGGCGACCACCCGACCACCGCTGATCGGCAGATGCCCCGCGGGACTGAGCCCCGCACGGTCGACCAGCAGCGAACCCGTCACTTGTCCGGCGACCACGCCGATGGTGAAGACCGTCACCCCGGTCGCCGGCACCACCAGACCCTGGGTGGTGACAAGCCACGCCCCGCCGAGGCCGCCGAGCACCTGCCACCACTTCAAACGACGGTCGCGCAGCAGCCCGGGCAGTGCCGCGACGGAGGCGCGCAGTGGGGCACGCGAGGACACGATCACCCAGGCGAGGACCAGGCCGGTGCCGAAGCTCACCGCGGCAGCGATCACACCCCCGCCTACGTATTGGGACAGTTCGGCGTTGATGCGGGACTGCAGCGCGACGAGCACCCCGACCGCGATGGCGGCCGAGATGGTCAGGAGACGATGGCGGCCCGCGGACACCCTTCGATTATCCGCTGCCGTGCGAACGCTTCTGGAACCCGTCCAGTTGCCGGTTGGCCAGCCGCTGCATGACGAACGGCAGCACCGGGGTCCGCCCCAGGACCGCACCGACCGGGCCGAAGGCCTGCGCCGCCCAAGCGCCGAAATCGAACACGTCCGTGTGCTTCACGATGAGGCCGTCCCGCAGTTCGAACCGCGCATCGACGACATTGTGGACCTTCCGCTTCGTCGCGCTGAACGTGTAGTCGGCTTCCCAGTGCGCGCTGCCCCGGCCATCAGCGGCCTCGATGCCACTGGCGGTCACTTCAAGGTCCTTGCCCGCCCGGCACAACATGCGCCACATGTCACGGGCGCGCTCCCCGTGCAGTTCACCGAACGCCGGGTCGGTGAACACGACGTCGGCGGCGTAGCACGACGCCATGGTCTCCGCGTCGCGCACAGCGAACGCGGCGTAAAAGCGCTGGATAACTTCGGCGTCGGTCACCGGCTCACTCTACGGGGGCTTGCGCACGCGGGCATGCGCCTACCCGGGAAGTAAACGAACACCCGGGAAGGAAAATCCACGTTCCTTCCCTTCCCCGATGTCCCTTTCCTTCCCGGCTTGGTGCGCAGGCTTACGGCGATGTGCCTGTGACCGGCCAGTGCACGGCCGTGGCACCCACATACGGATTGCTCGCCTCGACGACGATGAAGAGCAGCAACGCGGTGATCGCGGCCATCATCCCCATCAGGAAGAGATTGGCCCCGAGCCGCACGGGGATGAACAGTGCCACCAGCACCAGGTTGGTGATGCCCAGGATGAAGATCACGGCGAGCGCTCCGGGGGCAGCACGGTTGGGCAGCGCATCCACACGATTGCGGCCCTGGTCGAACATGTCATCCACCGCTGACGTCAACGACTCCCACTCGGGTGCGTTGTCGGCGCCTGCCTTGGATGCCTCGAGCAGAGCGTCCGCCACCGGCAGCCCCGCCTCGACGAGTGTCGTGTACGCGGCCGGGGAATCGGCGTGCTCGAGCAGCGGCCACTGCTGGTTCATCACGTCGTTCTGGTACGCCTCGAGAGCGGCCACCACCTGCGGTCCACCTTTGTCCGGCGCGATCTTCGAGGCGACCACCCGGGCGCGCGCGAAATCGGCGGCTTCCGCTTCGGTGGCGGCGGTTGCCGCCTTCGACGCCTGCCAGAAGTTGCCGAACACGAACGCAAGCAGGAACACGAAGGCCGTTGTGGTCAAGCCGATCGCCCGACCGGACAGTTCGTAGGCCGGTGCCGGCAACGGCGGTTCGTCGAATGTCTCACCCGCATCCTCAGCGGCCTGCTTGCGGGCGTTTCTAGCATCCTTGGCCATCTCGTCCTTGGCGTTGAGCGCCAGCACACGGCCGTGGAAGAGCCACACCATCAGGAGGGTCACCCCCACTGTGATGCCGATCGCCAGCACCAGGCGCCAGAAGGGCGGGACGTCCACCATGAACGTGGAGAAGGTCACGGTGTGCAGCATCGAGTGTCGGGAAGTCGTGTTGCAACTTTCGCGTCGGTCACACCGTCTTCTTACCGTGATCCCACCTGGCTTTCGTGCTCGTAGGTCACTGTCGGTAGCACGAGAACGAAGGGAAACCCAATGAACAAGAAGACGATCGGCATCATCGGCGCAGGCGCGGCCGCTGCGGCCTTGACCCTCGGCGCCGTGACGATGGCGACCGCCGCCGACGACAACACCAACCAGAGCCCTACGGCCAGTTCCAGCCAGCCGGCGGTGCCGGGCCAGGGTCAGCACGGCATGGGCCCAGGCGCCGGCGAGACCCCGCTGACCGGCGAGGAGGCCGAGAAGGTCACCGCCGCGGCGCAGGCGGAGATCCCGGACGGCACCGTGCTGCGTGTCGAGACCGACTCCGAGGGTGTATTCGAGGCACACGTGCAGAAGGCCGACGGGACCGAGGTCATCGTGCAGGTCGACGCCGACTTCAACGTCACCGGCGTGCAGGAGATGATGGGCCGCGGCGGTATGGGTGGCCACCACGGCGGACCGGGTATGGGCGAGACGCCGCTGACCGGAGCGGACGCTGAGAAGGCGACCGCCGCCGCCCAGGCCGAGTTCCCCGGTGGCACCGTGCTGCGTGTCGAGACGGACGCCGACGGCACCTACGAGGCACACGTCCGGAAGGCCGACGGCACCGAGGTCGAGGTGAAGATGGACAAGGACTTCAAGGTCACCTCCGTCGAGGAGCACAGCTTCGGGCACGGTCCGATGGGTGACGACGACGCGGCCACCGCGACGCCGAGCGCCTGATCACGCAACGATCCCGGGTCGGGGCACCACCCCTGGCCCGGGATCACTGCGTTCAGGGGGAAGTCACCCCGAGGAATTCCCCGTTCCATCCCGGCAGTACCGCGTTGATGGCCGCCGCATCGGCGCCGCAGCGGTGCGCAAGCACGTCCGCGAGCACGGCGCGGTAGTCGGTCGTCGCCCGCAGGTCACCGTCCTCAAGCGCCCCAGCGGCCAAGCCCGGCCAATCGCCGTGGACTCCCGGGTTGACGTTCCCGCCGGCGACGAACATGACGTTTCCCCAGCCGTGATCCACACCGCCGGATTCGTTCTCCTGGGCGCGGCGGCCGAACTCACTGATGGTGATCAGGGTGACCTGCTCGCGCGCCGGACCGAGATCCTCCAGGAAGGCCGCCAACGATCCGGACAGATCGGTGAGTTTTTCAAACATCCAGCCGCCGTCGACGCGACCGAGATCGGCGTGCATGTCCCAGTCGCCTTCATCCGCGGTGATCACCCGCGCGCCCACCTCGGATTTGATCAATTGGGCCACATCCTGCAGCGTCCGTCCGAGATCAGTGTCGGGATACGCGGCGGTCGGGGTGTACTCAGCCAGCTCAGCGGCAGTCTCGAGCGCGGACAAGGTGGTCGAGGCAGAGGTCTTCAGCGCAGAACCGGCGCGGTCGTGCAGGCCAGTGAGAGCGCTGGTCCAACGGGCGCGGTCGGCCGCGTCCGAGGCCCCATCGAGCGCGAAGTCCGCCAAGCGGTTCATGCCAAGTTCGTCGTACGGGCCGGCGAACGCCATGGGCATCGTCGTCGACCCCAGTTGCACCGCACCGAACGGTCCGGACGGATCGTGCAGCGACAGCATCCGGTCAAGCCAGCCGGTGCGGATCCCCGAACCCGGTGCCGCGCGCTCCACTTCGTCCATGGCGGAGAAGTGGGAACGGTTCGGGTCGGGCAGGCCCGTGGCCGTCACCACCGCCACGCGGCCAAGGTCCCACTGTGCCTTCAGCGCCGTCATGGCCGGGTGCATGCCGAACATGGAGTCGAGCTGCAACGCCGCCGGTGCCGGGACCGCGATGGTGGGTCGCAGGTCCGCGTAGTCCGGATCACCGAGCGGGACGACCGCGGACAGCCCGTCGAACCCACCCCGCAAGGACAAGACCACAACCGTGTCGCCCTGCCAGGGCCCATCCGCCCACGCCACCCGGACCCCGCCGCCCACGAGCAGGGTCGAACCGAGCACCCCGAGCGAGGCCAGCAGGCTGCGCCGACTGACATCGGCGGCCAAGCATTCCGGGCAGGCGTTCATCATCGGACCTATCGGTAGTGGTGGTAGGGGGAGTCGAGCATGAGCGAGACGACTTCGGCCAGGCGCCAGGTGACCAGGGCGGAGTTGCTGCGCAATGTGGCTCCTGCGGTCTTGCCGACGAATCCGAGCACGGCCGCGCGGTGTTCCTCGGCCAGTGGCATCCCGAACAGTGCCGTGGCGATCGCATCGACCGCCTCGCCGTGGGTGCCAGGCAGGTTCGCGGGCAGGACGCGGTCACGCAGCGCCGGCCGCGTGAGTTCCGAGGGCCACCACCCCGAAACCAGATTCCGCGTGGTGTTCCACCGGTTCAACGTCACCGCCGTCGACGACCACGCGGCAGCGACGTCGGGCCATCCCGTCGGGTAGGGGGCGCCGAACGGCGCCTGTCCCAACGACTCGGCCATCCAGACCAGCGACGTGGCAGCGTCGATTCCGGACTCCTCAGGCCCGACGTCGAGGGTCCGCATGGTGGCGACCATGCTCTCGAAGGGACGTGAGGTCTTCGCGCCGACGGACGCGCGGAAGGCAGCGGACTCGAAGAGCAGGCGAAGCACCGGTGCGATCGCGGTGTCCCGGGCCAAGTATTCCGACGCCAGGTCGTTCACGAGTGCGTCCGGCGGGTTGTCTGAGACGAACCGTCGTGCCAGTTTCAGGGCGATCCGGCGGGCCGTGGCAGGGTGTGTGGCCAGGTACCGCAGATAGGCGCGCACCACCGCTTCCCCACCGGTGCGGGTCGGGTTGAGGTGTGCGAAGTCGAGGACCCGCACCGGTCCCACCCAGTGCCGCCAGGGCTTGTACTCGTACTCCCCCGACTCGTTGTCCACGCTGAGGCCGGTCAGGATGCGCGCGGAGTCGAGCACGTCGGTTTCGTCGTACCCAGCGTCGATCCCGACCGTGTGCAGTTCCAGCAGTTCCCGGCCCTGGTTCTCGTTCGGGTGCTCGGCATCGGAGTCGCGGTTGTTCAGGTAGGTGAGCATCGAGGGATGCATGCTCGTGGCCAGCAGTAGGTCGTCGAACCGCCCGAGGCTGTGCGTACGGATCACATGCTGGTAGTGCGCGCGCGACTCGTCGATGTTGTCACTGGGGACGGTGACGTTGAAGTGGTTCGCCCAAAACTCCTCCATGACCGTCAGCAACTGCCGGCGGCTCCAGGCCGCGCGCATGATGTGCCCGGTGTGGACGCTGGTCAACTGCCGCCAGCCCTCGCGCTCGCCAGTCCGAATGGCCTCCCGGACCTCCCAGATCGGTTCGGCCTGGTCGGGCAGCCTGGCCACGATCGCCTCGCAGGCGCCATCGTCTATCGCGGCCGGATCGAGTTGCTGCTCGATCCAGGGTGCCGGACCGCCGGCCCGGGCGACATCCGCGAGACCGGCCGGGCTCACGCCGTAGCCGAGCCTGCGCAGCACGTGCCGGCTCAGGTCCGCGGGGATGTACGGGTTGTCCGACAGGACCGGCGGTTCCGGGCCGGGGGGTGGGGTGGGGTCCGTCGCGTCATCTCCGCCCACCGGGTCGGTCACGGGGTCCGGCGATGGCGTGGGCCGCCCCTTGCCCAGCAGGGCGAGATGCAGGGCGCGGGAGTAGATCAGCGCTTTGCGTTTCGGCGACCAGACGTAGGGGATCCGCACCCACTTCCGTCCGCGCTTCTCAAGGACCCACTTCTTCGCGAACTTCACCACCACCTTCTTGCGGCGGAAGGTGCGGACCTTCGTGACCCCGGTGGCCGGGTTGTAGGTGTACTTCAGCGGGATCTGCTTCTCGACCGTGCGGATCCTTGCCGCGGCCGCAGGTTCACTGGGCACACCGAACAGCCCGGCGAGGCCCGCAACCGCCGCGGCCAGCACATCGCGCCGCACAAGAGTATCCACCGACTGATCCCACCGGCTGTGTGCGCGTCGGTCAAGGGGATCCGGTCGAGGATCGCCCGATGGGCCCACACACCGCACCCGTTGGGCCCAGCCGTTAGACCTTGAGCACTCCGGTTAGTCAGATTCTGCCGTCAAGGACTGACGCGAGTGCTCAAGGTCTAACCGGACCACGCCACCGACGGATAGCCGGTGTCGAAGTGCTGGTAGTCCGGGGTGGCGATGTCCTGCCAGATCCAGCCCCGTTTCGTGAAGGCCCGCCACACCGGGCCACCCTCGAGGATCTTGCCCTTTCCCGGGGTCCGCGCGGCATGCTTGGCCGTGGGCATGAAGCAGTCGCACCGGGGATCGAGCCAGGGGTTCTCCCGCGGATTGATGTCGATGGCGCGGCCGTTGGCGTGTGGGGAGAAGGTGGCCGGGGAGTTGGCCTGCCCCTCCTGCCGACAGTTGTAGGCCGAGGTGTTGTCGGCGGCCATGCTGGCGTTGTCGTCGCCGCCGAACTGCTCGATCGGCTTCATGGAGCGGATCGGGAACTCCGCCTCGAAGATGTCTCTGAAGATCTTCGTCACGTCCTCGGCGACGTCCCGGTTGACGACCAACACCCCGCGCTGCACGTCGCCGTTCCAGTCGTGGAAGTTGACCTCCACCCGGCGCAGGTCGGCACGCGTGACCGGGCAGCCGGGCCGCACCACACCTGCCTCCTGCATCCGCCGCCATTGGGCATCGGGGATGCCCCGGATCACAGGGTCGGCCGTGGCTGGAGGAGGCGGTGGCGGCGGCGTCGTGGCAGTCGGGCTCGAGGACGGCATCGGTGTGACGGGGGGTGCGTCCGCCGCCGATCCGCAGGCTGCCAGCAGCAGCGGGACCAGGATCAGCGCGGGACGCACCCCTCCATCATGCCGCCGACACCTTGATCCGAACTTGAGCATCAGCGGAGTAACCCCTGCACCAGGCCCGTCATCGTCGTGGCATGTCGAAGTTGCTCACTGCTGCTGCAATCACCGCCGTCGCCTCCGCCGGCCTCATCGCGGCCCCTGCCCAGGCCTCGGTCTCCGGTCCGCCGTCGGCCCCCAAGGGCCTGACGGTCGCGCGGGACGGCGCCCAACCCCATGACTTGAACATCGCCTGGAAGCCGGTCCCCGGCATCGCCAACTACATGGTGCGCGTGAACGATGGCGGTAGGGACACGAACCTGATCGTCCCAGCCGACCAGACCTCGGTCGTGTTCCACGGTGAGGGCAACTGCACCACCTACCGGGTGTCCGTCTCCGCGGTGGCGGACAAGGACCTCATGGGCACCACCGGCAAGACCTTCGTGCCGTCGCTGGCGCCCGGGAGCGTGTCAGACACGCAGGCCAGCCGCTCGGGCTCAGGCACCGACGCCAAGGTCAGTTGGAACGAGCCGCGCCGGCCGGGTGCCGGACCGATCACCGGCTACGACGTCCAGGTTCGCTCGGTTGCCAGCGGCAAGGTCGTGCACGAGAGCACCCAGAAGGACACCTCCTTCGCGATCTCCGACCTCGATCCCGAGCGCATGTACACCGCCCGCATCACAGCCGGAAACGAGTTCGGCAGTTGCGTGACCAGCAAGGTCGTGCTCGGCAACGAGAAGGCCACAGCTCCGGACTTCACCGTGGTCCGCCCGCCGGCACAACCGGCTGCCGCCACAGTGTCGTGGAAGCCCACCAAGTGGTCCGGCTACGGCCCCGTCACCGGTTACCGCATCGGCTACAAGCGCCTGTCCGACAAGGGTTACACCTGGAAGGAGTTCGACCCGGACCGCAAGTCGGCCACGTTCGAGCAACTCGACCCGACGGTCAACTGGGACTTCGTGATGCGCACGGTCAACGGCAAGAGCGCCGGGCTGCTGAGCAAGCCCTACCGTCTCTACCGCAGTGGCTACGACCCCGTGAACGCCGACATCAAGATCGTCGGCAAGGACCAGACCATCACGGTCGACTTCACCGAGCCCGTGGGGTCGGCGGCCAACTACCCGATCGCGCGAATCGACATCGCCAAGGCCAACGGTACGAAGGGCTTCAGCGACCGTCACAGCGTCACCAACCAAGCCGGCCGCGCCACGTTCGACCCGGTTCCGTGCGGGACCTATGAGGTCGTTGTCACCGGCATCGGCGAGAACTCCTCCAAGCAGTTGGTCCGTATGACGACCCCGGTCTGCGAGCAGCCCCAGATCTGCTTCACCTCGACGCTGCAGAACGGCAGCTTCGAATCGCCGGCCATCCCCAACGCGAGCTACCGGATCCTGCCGTCCAGCACCCCGGATCTTGCGTGGCAGAACACCGCGGAGAACTTCGTGGAACTGTGGTCGAACGGGTTCAGCAGCAGCTCCAACGGCAAGGTGACCGCACCCGACGGACGGCAACTGGCCGAGCTGAACGCGAACAAGGCCGGCACCCTGTACCAAGACCTGCCGACCACGCCGGGCACCACGATGCGCTGGCACCTCAAGCACCGCGGTCGCGCCGGCACCGACACGATGCGCGTGCTGGTCGGCGCGCCGAACGGCAAGCTGACCCAGTCCGGCTCGGACCTGACCACCGGCAACACCGCCTGGGTGCAGTACACCGATTCGTACAAGATCCCCGCAGGGCAGACCACCACCCGGTTCGCTTTCCAGGCGGTGAAGACCGCGAGCTCCATCTCCGTGGGCAACTTCCTGGATGACATCGTCTTCACCCCGGAGGCGTGCCAGTAGATCCGATCAGGAGAGGCGTATGGCGAGCAGCCATACGCCTCTCCTGTCGTTTGTCACGAGTTGCCATCACGCACGATCGCGCAGTCCCACCACCGCGAGTCCGGCCAGGACGAGCCCGACACCCAGCCACCCCGCCACCGTGACAGTCTCCCCGAGGACCACCACGCCGAGGATGGTCGCACCCACGGGCTCAAGCAGCGTCAGCGTCGCGATGTGACCGGGCTGCAGTACGGGCAGTCCGAGTCCGAACAGGATGTAGGCCAACGACGTCGCAGCCAGCCCCAGCCACAGTGCGAGCACGATGCCAGCGGGCGAGACCACCCACCCGGCAGCCGCGAGCAAGGGCGCCAGCAGCAGCGCGCCGAGTGTGAAGGGCGCGGCCATCACCACGCTCGACCGGTGACCCTCGCGGGCCAACTGCGCGCCGAAGACGGTGTAGATCGCGTACGAACCCGCGGCGAGCACCGCGCACACGACACCCCACACGTCGGCCGACCCACCACCGGTGATCAGCAGCAGACCGCACACTGCCACCGCCGTCGCCCCGAGCCAGACCCAGCCGGGAGCCCCTTCGCCCACCATCCACCCGAGAAGCCCCGCGAGCAGCGGCGCCGAGCCCAGCGCGACCAATGTGCCGACGGCCACCCCGGTGACCTCGACCCCGAGGAAGAAGAACGCTTGGTATCCCGCCACACCGACCGCCATGAGCCAGACGACCCGGTGGCGCAGCAGACCCACGAACTCCGCGCGCCAGCCGCGGTACAGCACGAACGCGACCATCCCGGCCGCCCCGACGAGCAGCCGGACTGCCGCCACCGACGGTGGCCACGCGTCGGGGGCCAGCAGCGCCTTGGACGTACCGGAGGTGGAGAAGAGGGCCGCGGCAGCCAGTACACCAAGCACGCCGATCGACGTGCGGTTGCGGATCAACCGACCGCCCCGCCGATGAGCAGCCCGATGCCGTAGGTCACCGCCATGGCCAACGCACCGCCCGCGACGTTGCGCAGGACTGCACGGTGCGGCCTGGCGCCACCGAGCTTCGCGCTCACGTATCCGGTGACCACCAGCGCCACGAGCACGGCGATGAATGTCGCGACCACCCGAATGCCGGGGTCGAACAGCGCCATACCCAGCAGCGGCAGCAGGGCCCCAACTGTGAACGCCAGAAGCGAGGACACAGCAGCCGCCCATGGATTGAGATACTCACCGGGCTCGATGCCGTACTCCTCCCGGGTGTGCGCAGCGATCGCGTCGCGTTGGGTCAACTCCACGGCGACCTCGCGAGCGATGTCCTTGGACAACCCACGCTTCTCGAAGACCTCTGCGAGTTCGGCCAGTTCCTCGTCGGGGTGATCGGCAAGTTCGCGAGTCTCCTCGGCCACTGCGGACTGCTCGATGTCGCGCTGCGAACTGACCGAGACGTACTCCCCGGCTGCCATGGACAGAGCCCCCGCCACCATGCCCGCGAGCCCGGCCACCAGGATCGCTTCGGTGCTGGTGGTGGCACCCGCCACTCCCAGCACGAGACCCGCGGTCGACACGATGCCGTCATTGGCTCCGAGGACGGCCGCCCGGATCTTGTTGGACCGTTCGGCCAAAGCAGTGGCGCTACGATCGGTCGCCTCGTCGCTCACGCGCGACAGCCTAGTGTGAGCCGCTGACTGCGAAATACAGCGCGTGACCGCCACAGCCGACACAATGTTCCGCATGGGTCTTGCGCGCACGCTGCTGGGAGGACTGGTCCGGCACTTCACGACCGACCAGTCGGTACGAGCCGGAGTCATGACGGCCGCGTGGGCAGCCGCCGCGAGCTATTCGCGAGGCCTGCTCCCGCGCACGCCCGTGCAACAGGCGGCTGCCCTCGGTGTCAGCGCCAGCGCCTACTACGCCCTCGGCACCACCACCTGGGCAACGGTCTCCAGCGTCGCCTCCGGACTGCCCGGCAACCGCCCTGGCCCCACCGCTCGGCTGGTCGCCGCCGGGGTCACGGCCGGCGGAGGCAAACTCGGGGAGATCTCGTTGCGCCCGCGCAGCGGCGACAACCTGATGACCGGTGTCGCATGGTCGGAACTCAAGTTGCTGTCGGTGGTGGGTCTGGCCGGTGGTCTTGTCACCATCAGTGATCTGGTGGCCCATGATCTGCTGCACCTGAAGCGCAGCCCCCGCACCACCCTGCTGCTCGACCTCGGGATGGGCACGCTGATGGCGGGCGGCACGCTTGTGCGACGGATGCGCCGCGCCCGTATGTACGACACGGACGACCACCTGCTCAACGCGGTGAAGAAGGCCGAGGACGGGACCGCCCTGAGCGTGCAGGCGCGTACCGCCGCAGTGGCCACGGCGACGGCTGTGGGATCCACACTGGGCCTGGCCACACTCGCGATCACCGAGCAAGCAGGGGCGCGGCTGATCGCGAAGGGCGTGAACTCCATCGCGGGCGCGGATCTCGAGGAGTTCTCCGAGTTCATCGGACACGGCGTGATGTTCACAGGGTTCGCAGGGGCAGGCGTATTCGGTCTCAAGCAGGTACGTCGCATGACGCAGAAGAAGTCGGAGGTCGTGGAGCCCGCCTACCGCGAGGAGCCGACCTCCCCCTACGTCTCCTGCGGTCCGAACAGCGAGGTGGACTTCGAGGACATCGGCAAAGAAGGCCGCCGCTTCGTCCTGATGCGGCTGAGCCCCGCGGAGATCGAACAGGTGATGGGCGGCAACGCCGCTGAGCCGGTGCGGGTGGTGATTCCGCGGGACGGCACCGTGGAGGAGCGCGCTGCCACGGCCGTGCGAGAGTTGACGGCCACCGGCGGGCTGTCACGCAGCGTGATCTGCATCGCCTCGCCCACGGGCGTCGGATACGTCAACTACGTGATGGCGGAGGCGCTGGAGTACCTCACCCGCGGGGACTGCGCGGTGGTCGTGCCGCAGTACGCGTACGTGCCCAGCGCGCTGGCCCTGAACAAGACCGACGAGGGCGTGGAACTGCAGACCGCGGTGATCGAGGCGGTGAGCAGACGCCTCGACGAACTCGCGCCAGCCAACCGTCCACGCATCGTGCAGTTCGGTGAGAGCCTCGGCGCGCAGGTCGCCGTGGACGTCGCCGGACCCGAGGGGATACCGCAGTTCGACGCGGTGGGCCTGGAAAGTGGTCTGTACCTCGGCGTACCGTTCCGCAGTCACTTGTGGAAGGCCTGGCTCCACGATGCTGACGCGATGACAGACGGGGGCAGGCTCGTCAACGTCTCCGAGGCCTCTGAGATCCCGGTCGGCGCCGGTCGCCATGTGATGATCAACCACCACGACGACCCCATCAACAAGTTCTCCTACGAGATGGTCGTGCAGCGACCATGGTGGTTCGGAGCGCCGGAGACGCGACCCCCCAAGGTGCCCCGCGAGACGCTTTTCCGTCCTGTCATCAGTTTCGTGATCGCCCTCATCGACCTCGTCAACGGTATGGACGCCAAGCCCGGCGAGTTCCGGTTGCTCGCCCACGACTACCGGATCGACATCGCGGAAGCGGTGGAGAAGGTCTACGGGCTGCAGACGACCGCCGACCAGCGCGACCAGATCGAATCGGCTCTGCGCCGGCGCGAACACGAATGGGCGGAGAAGCGTCTCATCGCGAAGACGGGCGAGAAGGCGTTGCGGCAGTTGCGCGACACGATCAACTCCTGGGGCCAGGACGCGGTGAACATCCAATTCGACGAACACCCCGGGGATGAACCGTCCTCCCGCTTGATCGACTACCTGAACAACCGGCTGGGACAGTCCGGGAGCTCTGCGGCGCCCTGATCTTGTTCTGCGGATGACCCCGCCCGAGCCGTACATTCGGGCCATGGAGGGCCTGTCAGCGGCACGCGCGAACGACGGTGCCGCGCGACCTATCCGCCTGTGGCATTGGGCCTTGCTCGGGCTGTCGCTCGCCTGCGCCATCGGCGCGGTGTCCGCGGGGGGATCCGGTGCGACCGTCCACACCGCCTCCCACCTGCTCGCCGCCGCCTACGCCGTCCTGGCAGGAATCACAATCACCTGGTCGTCATCCGAGCGGGCGCGCCGGGAGACCCGGCGCCGGCCCTTCTTCCTGATGGCCGGACTCGGCACGGCCTTCCTGCTCTTCGGCCAGGCGGTGGGTTACCTGGTCACCCTCAACGAGCAAACCACGTTCGATCCCCGGATCGAGAGCATCCCGCTGCTGATCGCCACCCCTGTAGCCGGCATCGGCGCGGTCCTCCTGGCCTGGCCGAGCGGGATGGGCCGCCGAGAACGCCTGCTCGTCGCAGTCGACTCCCTGGTCGCCATCGCCTCGTTGGCCATCATCTGGCAACTCGTCATCCTGCCGGCATGGGCACCCGCGACCGAAGAGTCGTGGCAGATCTGGGTACGACTGGATCAGTGGGCGCTCTTCGCCGGCATCGGGATCGTTGTCGTACTCATGGTGGCCAGTAGGCGCATGGGCGCACTTCCGTTGCCTCAACTCCTTCTCCTCATCGGGGGCGTCCTGCTCTGGCTGGTCAGTGACGTCGCCGGCGAACTCGGGGCCGACCGGCGCACCGGGATCACACCGTCCATCATCGGCTACGTGGTGGCAACGGGGATGCTGGTGGCCCTGGGGCACCGCGCCGCCGCCGAACGCGAGTCGCCGCGCGAGACACGCTGGCGCAACGGGCTGTCCCTGGTGTTCCCGATGGTCTCGCTGTTCTTCGCCGGGCTGGGTCTCATCGGGAACGCCAGTGGTGCCCTGGGAGGCGGCCTGGTGGTGGTCAGCGTCGTCGCCTGGAGCGCCATGCTGGTCGGCATCACCGTGGCGCGGCTCGCCTCGATGACGGGGATGTGGGACGCGCAGAACGAGGCGATGGTGACGTCCCTGTCCGACTCCGCGGCGTCTGGATGGGTGGGAACCCTGTTGAAGGACAGCGCCGAGTACGTGATCGTCCTCGACGCCGGTGGGCGCATCGTGTTCGCCTCCCCGCGCACCCGCTCCGACCTCGCCGACGCCGAGTACTTCAGCGATCTGGTCACCGACCCCGAACCCGGGGAGACGCAGATCATCCTGGCCGGGGTCACCAGCGAGTCCATCCCCGCCGGCCCGCACGAGATGTTGCTGCGCGACAGGGTGAGCGGCGACCGCGAGGTCGAAGTCCATGTGCGCCCGGTGCGTGAGATCGACTTCCAGGGGTTCGTGGTGACCGGCACGGATGTCACCGACGTCCGCCGGTTGGCCCGCACGATGGACAGCACCTCCCGGCGCGACGAACTCACCGGCCTGCTCACCGCGGATGCCATGCAGGCCGAGGTCGCCGCGGCGTTGGGGGCCACCACCCGCCACGACCTCCTGCTCGCCGTGCTCGACCTCTCGGACTTCGGGGTGTGGAACGACAGCCTCGGCCGTGCCGGCGGTGACGAGATCCTGCAGGCGGTCGCGAAGCAGTTCGAGGGCCTTCCCGCCGAGGTGATCGCTGCCAGTCGGCAGTCCGGGGACTCCTTCGGTCTGTTGATGTCCTCACCCGGGGTCGCCGCGACGCTGGAGCAGGTGGTCGACCAACTCCACAGGGCGTTGGCAGGGCTGATCCTCCCCAACGACCTCGAGGTGGATCTCTCCTTCCGGGTCGGCTACTCCGTGGCGCCCGCCGCAGAAGTGACCGACCCCGCCCAACTGATGGAGCAGGCCGACATCGCGCTGCGACGGGCGCGCAAGAGCCGGCAGGCGCAGATCGTGAGGTTCCGGCCCGGGATGAACGAGGATCTCGTCACCCGACTCGCCGCCGAACTACGCATCAGGGAGGCCCTCAACAACGACGGCGTGGTGGTCTACTACCAGCCGATCCTGTCGCTGCGGGATGGAACCGTGCGATCGGTCGAGGCGCTGGCCCGCCTGCGCACCGCACACGGGACCATCGTGACCCCGGACCAGTTCATGGACGCTGCCGAGCACAGCGGACTCGTGCGCGACATCGATCGCCTCGTGCGGCGTCGCGTGGCCGATGACTGGTCGGTGATCGCCGCAGCCACGAGCCCTGACCTGCGCGTGAACATCAACGTGAGCCAGTCGGAACTCAACCCGGCACTGGCCGATGAACTTCGCACCCTCGACCTACCCCGCCGGGTCATCGTCGAGGTCACGGAGGCGTCACTGCTGTCCAACCCGGAGTTGGCCCGCAACACGCTGGAGACGATCCGTCACCTTGGCGGGCTGGTGGCCATCGACGACTTCGGCACCGGCTACTCGTCGTTGTCGCAGATCGTCGCCCTGCCCTGCGACATGCTCAAGATCGACCGCAGCTTCGTCTCCGACATGTCCGAGACGAGCACCAGCGCCCGGTTGGTGCGCGCCATCGTGCAGCTCGCCGAAGACCTGGGCCTGCAGACCGTGGCAGAGGGTGTTGAGGCCCGGGAACAGGTGACGATCCTGCTGGGGCTCGGGTGCGACCGGGCCCAGGGCTTCCACTACTCCAAACCTCTGCCTCTTGAAGAACTGCTGGCCTGGATCGAGCAGCGTCGCATCCGCAAGGCGCCGGATGTCCCGGCTCAGTACTCCCGCTGAGCCTTCGCGTACCGAACTGGTTGGGGAGGTGGCGATCTCATCGCCTCTCAACCAGTTCCGTCGGAAACGCCGCACGTTTCGTCCCTTTTGCACTGGTCTTCGGGTACCGAACTGGTTGGAACAGTGCCGATCTCATCGCTTCTCAACCAGTTCGGTACGGCGAAGCGTCCTACTGGCTCGTGTTGCGGTACTTGCGGATCGCCAGCGGCGCGAAGATCGCCAGCAGGACCACCATCCACCCCACGGTGACCAGGATCGGGTACTGCCCGGGGATGCCGTCACCCACGTAGGGGTTGGGGTTGCCGAACAGCTCCCGGGTCGCCGCGGTCAGGGTGCTCACCGGGTTCCACTCCGCGATCGGCTGCAGGATCGGTGGCAACGACGCCGGTGGCACGAAGACGTTGGAGATGAATGTCAGCGGGAAGATCGTGACGAAGGTCAACTGCTGCGCGGTCTCGGTGTTGGGAACCGACAGGCCGATCCAGATCCCCAACCATGCCATGACGTGGGCGAAGGCGAGCAGCAACACCACGGCGAACAGGAACGCCGCCAGTCCGTTGTTCACCCGCCAGCCGACGACCAGTCCGGCCAGCATGAGAACCACGAGGATGCCGGCCTGATAGATGGTGTCAGCCACGGTGCGTCCCGACAGGACCGCGGAGCGCGACATCGGCAAGGAGCGGAACCGGTCGATCAGGCCCTTGCCCATGTCGTCGGTCATGCCGATGGCCGTCGTGGCGGAGGCGAACGCGATCGTCTGCGCGAAGATGCCCGGCATGAGGAACTCCTTGTAGTCACCCCCATCAGGCAGTGGGATCGCGCCCCCGAACACGAACGCGAACAGCAGCACGAACATGATCGACTGCAGGATCGCGAAGATCGCCAGTTCCGGGATCCGGGGAATGCGCTTGAGGTTGCGCCAGGTGATCACCATGGCGTCGGAGACGGCTCCGCTCTGCTGGGCGCTCATGCGTTCTCCTCCACACTCTCGTCTGCGGTGTGATGGCCGGTCAATGTCAGGAACACGTCGTCCAGGGTGGGCCGGCGCAAGGTGATGTCGTCGATGCCGATACCCGCGTCCCCCATGGCCTGCACGATGGACACCAGTTGTTGGGCGCCACCGGTGGACGCGGCGGTGAGCCGCCGGGTGTGCTCGTCGAAGTCCACGTCACCCTGAGCCTGCACGGCCAGCAGTTCCCGGGCCTGCGGCAGCAGCGCGCGGTCCTTCACGACGACTTCGATGCGCTCCCCGCCGACCTGCGCCTTCAACTCGTCCGCGGTCCCCTGGGCGATGATCTTCCCGGTGTCCACGACCGCGATGGTGTCGGCGAGCTCGTCGGCCTCCTCCAGGTACTGCGTGGTGAGCAGCAACGTGGTGCCTTCCCGTACGAGGCCACGGATCACGTCCCACATGCCCAAGCGGCTGCGCGGATCCAGACCGGTGGTGGGCTCATCCAGGAACAGCAGGTTGGGCTTACCGATCAGGGCGGCTGCGAGGTCCAGCCGGCGACGCATGCCGCCGGAGTAGGTCTTGATCGTGCGCCCACCAGCATCGGACAGCGTGAACTGCTCCAGGAGTTCGTCTGCCCGGGACTTGGCCTCCGCCTTGGGCATCCCGTACAGCCGGCCGAACATGTACAGGTTCTCCCAACCCGTCAGGTTCTCGTCGACGGCGGCGTACTGGCCGGACAGGCCGATGGACTGCCGCACCTCGTTCGACTGCTTGACCACGTCGTACCCGGCCACGGTGGCCCGCCCGGCGTCGGGGCGCAGCAGCGTCGTGAGGATCCGCACCGTGGTGGTCTTGCCCGCACCGTTGGGTCCGAGCAGACCGAGCACAGTCCCCTGGGGCACGTCCAGATCGACGCCGTCGAGTGCGCGCACCTCAGCGGACCCCCGACGGGCGCGGTACACCTTGACCAGGCCCTCAGCCTCGATCGCATTTGTCATGGGTTCGACACTAAGGGGGACCTAAGACAGCCCGCCAGTGGGATTCCACCTACGGAATCCGTAGATGAGGACACGGCTGCGCGTGATCCTGGTCACAACCCCTGGGGGGACACCGGTGTAATTCGTCACAGTCGGTTGAAGAGCCCCCGCGGGGTATGTCACGGTCGAAGAGTCGCGTCGGAGTTCACTTCGATGCAGGCGAGGGCCCGGCCCTCGTTGACCGCCCCATGGACCGCGGTGCAGTACCGGCTGCGTGAGGGGACGTCCGACCAAGGAATTGTTTTGCGTAAAGCACTTGTCATGCCCGTTGCCGCCCTCACGCTCGCCGGAATCGGTGTCACCACCGTCGCCCCGGCCATGGCCGCCCCCACCACGGCGACCAAGGACTCCAACCGCGGCAAGGACCGCGCGTCGCGTTCGAAGCCGGCGTCCTACCCGATCCAGGTCAAGTACGTGAAGCGGTACAACCTGGGCAAGAAGCAGCTCAAGGAGATCGCCGCCGCCAAGGCGTGGGCCAACGGCTCCATGCCGCGTCGTGTCCGCCAGTGCGAGTCCGGTGGCAACTACGGCATCAACACCGGCAATGGTTACTACGGCGCCTACCAGTTCGCCGCAGGCACCTGGCTCGGCGTGGGTGGCGGCAAGTACGCCCGCTACGCCCACCAGGCCCCGAAGTTCGCCCAGGACCACATGGCCTACCGGCTGTGGAAGCGCTCCGGGTGGGGCCCCTGGGGTTGCGCCTGATCCATCGATCGAAGCCGTCGGTCCACAGGACCGGCGGCTTCGTCGTGTCTGGATCATCCGCTGTTGCGTTGGTGCCCAACACGCGGGCGCGGCGGCCCAGGCCTATTCCAGCGTGATCGCCGCGCCCCCGCGTCGCGGGTCGGCATGCGCGGTCGTCTTCCCGTCCGTGCCCACGTGCACCGCGTTGACCCCACCGAAGTAGAAGTGCCGCTCGGGCCACAGACTCACCTTTCCCAGAGCGTGCAGTTGCTCGATCTGCTCCTCGGGGAGACCCGGCTCCACCTGGATGACGCCCTGGTTGTCCACATGCACCCGCGGGGCCTCCACCGCCCCTGCGAGATCCGCGTCCCCACCGAGCATCAGCGTGATCACGCGCGTCAGGGCACTGCGGATCCGCTCGCTACCGCCGGTGCCCAGGATCAGCCAGCCCCCGTCGTAGTCGACGACGCTGGGCGCCATCATCGACCGGATCCGCTCTCCGGCCACCGCGGCCTCCGGGCCACCGGGATGCAGGTCGTCCTCCCCCATCATGTTGTTCAGATGGATCCCCGTGCCTGGAAGGAACACCCCGCCCCCAACACCGTTCGACACCGTCAGGGCGGCGGCCATCCCGTCGCCGTCGACGACGCTGATGTGAGTGGTGCCGGCAGTCGACACCGGACCACTGACCTGGGCCTTGAGCCAGGCAGTGGTCTCCACGAGCGCCTCCGCGATCGCCCGGGGCGTGGGGTGGGACTCGTCTGCCAGGTCCCGCAACACGTGGGCCACGATGGACCCGCCCAACGATGGCAGCGGGTTCGTGGTGATGGTGCCGGACCGGATCGGTGCGACCAGCGGCTCCCGCATGACAGGGGCGAACCCACGCAGATCCTGCGCGGTCACGGGACCTTCAGGCATCAATGCGGCGAATTCCTCGACGAGGTCCGCGACCCCGCGCACCTCTCCAGTGGCCACCCGCCCGAGCAACGTCGCAAGTTCGGGGTCGCGGTAGTGGTCACCCTCCCCGAGCAGAACACCCGCAGGTGCCATTCGCTCCCGGGACGCCGCGGTCAGCAGCAGAACCGGTTCGATCAGAGCCATGGCGTGGGCCTGCCGGGCATCGAGAAGCACGCCGTCCGCGGCATAGTCGATGGTCGGCGCGACCACCTCGGCCAGGGGCAGACGTCCCCACTGCCGGTGGGCGGTCAGGAACCCGTCGAGGCACCCGGGGACCGCAACGGTCGCGTTCCCGACGTGGAAGTCCTGGGTCGCTCCCGAGTAGACCACCGTGACGGTCTCGCGCTGCCCGGCTGGACCGGAGGGCACTGCGGTGAAGAAGTCCATGACCTGCTGCGAACCATCGGGGAGGCGCACGAGCAGGAAACCGCCTCCGCCGAGGCTCGACACCCCGGGCTCTGCGACGGTCGATGCGAACGCCGCAGCGACTGCGGCATCCACGGCGTTGCCACCCGCCTCCAGCACCGCAGCGCCGGCCCGCGCCGTCGGCGCCGAGCCACAACTGATCGCTGCCTGGGACACGTGGCAAGGATAGGGGGCGCGCCCACGCATGGAATGCCCGGGAGCACCTCATGGTTGGACCCTACGTGGCAACCAAAGAACTGACTGACAGCAACTTCACGGAGGAGACCGCGGGCAAGACGGTCGTGATCGACTTCTGGGCGGAATGGTGCGGGCCCTGCCGATCCTTCGCCCCGGTGTTCACGAAGGTCTCGGCCGAGTACGGCGACGTGATCTTCGGGAAGGTCGACGTGGACGCCAACCCCGGCCTGGCTCAGGCCTTCGGGGTCACGGCGATCCCCACGCTGGTCGTGATGAAGAACAACACGGTGCTGCACTCACAGCCCGGGGCGATGAACGAGAAGTCCCTGCGTTCGACCATCGACAAGGCCCTCCAAGGGCCGAAACGGATGACGTTCCAGTTCTAGGAGAGAACGCTGATGCGCGCGTCCGGCGCGTAATGCAACTCGAAGCGGCGGGCTGACACCTCACTGACCACGTCCAGGACCACTTGGCCCTGCTCCTCGCAGAAGTGGAAGACGACCAGATGGTCCCCGTCCACCGAGATGGTGTCACCGTTCTTGAGCTGGTTCGCTTTCATGACCACGCTGTATAGGATCGGCTACTTCTTTCCGGATCTCGATTACAACCGGTCAAGAACGGGTAACAGATCGTTCACAATGCTCGGGGTCGTCCCCCGGGAGGGTGAATCAGCGGCCGGACTGCCGCAACGGGGGGTCACACACCCAGGATCCGGGCATCATCGACCCGCATCCTCGTCGTACGTCGCGTACTCGTCGTACTCGGCATAGTCCTCGTCCTCGTCGTGGGAGGACTTCGCTTGCCCACTCAGTTCAGCTTGCAGAGCAGCAAGGTCGGTTTGAGGCGCGTTGTACTTCAGTTCGCGCGCAACCTTGGTCTGCTTGGCCTTTGCACGGCCGCGCCCCATATGGCTCGACCCCCTCGCCCGGGATCCGTCCCGAAGGTCAGTTGACAGTTTCCATGCTGGGCATCGAGCCCACGGGGAAAGCGTACCCCGTGACACGCCGCATCCGCACGTCCCCTACCCGGATTTCGCGCGTGGCGAGCGCGGGCGAAGCCGTCCAACCGTCAAGCAGTTGCCCACTTGCCCGATGGATGTAAGACTCAAGTCCGACCCCCTTATCGGACATATGGAGCAGGGATGAGCGCCAATCTGAGCAACCCCGAGGAACTGCTGACGCCCTCTGAGGTCGCTGCGCTCTTCCGCGTTGACCCCAAGACCGTCACCCGCTGGGCCAAGGCCGGCAAACTCTCCTGCGTGAAGACCCTCGGTGGCCATCGCCGCTACCTCGCCAGCGAGGTCAACGCCCTGCTCGAGGGCGCCCTCCCCCAGCAGCGCACCGTCATCCCGCCGGGCCAGCCCGCGCCGCAGATGGGCGTCTAAGCCACACGAGCGGTCCAGGCCAACGGCGTCAGGTCAACCGAAGCGGTCCCTTGAAATCGGGCGGGGCCGCAACACTGACCAGGGGCAAGCGATAGCCGGTGAAGGTCACCTCGGCTTGGCACACTCCATCGTCGTCCAGTTCCCAGCGGGCTTGATTGAGCACCGACGTCGACGTTCCATCCGGCTTGTAGGCGCTCGCGGGCCCCACAGACACTTCGCTGAGCGGTCGGTACACCACGCGGGTGGTGGAGTCCTGAAGGATCGCGTCGCGCTCGAGCGAGGTCGTCACGGTCAGGAAGGGGACGCCCGTACACGCGGCGTTGTCATAATAGGGCGTGGCACTCAGTGGCACGAGCCAGCCGTTCGGGTAGTAGATGTACAGTCCACCGTCACGCAACACCGGGAAGATCGTGATCGGCGCCGGGAAGGTGCCGAAGGCCTGACCGACGACCGCCCCGTCTGCGTCCACCACGAGTCCGAATGTGTTCGCGGAACCGCTGGGGCCGTCGGCCCCTTTGCTGCCGGTAGGCCCGGCTTTTGTCCAGGACCTCTTCTTCCAGCCCTTCTTGCACTTCTTCTTCCCGGTGACGATCCGCACCTCTCCGGTCTTCTTCTTCACACATGCCGTGTACTTCTTGGCAGCGGATGCCGGCTGCGCCACGGCAACTGCGGAGGTGCCAACCATGGCGAAGGCGGCAAGGGTTGCGGCCAGTCTCTTCATGGTCGTTCAGCCGATCGTCAGCGGGCCAGGCACGTCCTGCGGCGCGGTCACGGAGGCCATCGTCACAAGTGTGCCTGTGAAGCTGGCCTCATCAACGACACACGCGCCGGCGGAATCGAGTTGCCAAAGAGGCTGATTGACCACGGCCTCGGTGGTCGTGGTCAACTGCCAGGCGAAGGGGGCTCCGAACACCGGGGTGGTCGGCCGATAGACGAAACGCGTCGGTCCACCCGCCGAACCGGTCAGGAACTGCGTCGACGATGCCGAGCTGCTGGAGACGTAGGCCGGGCCCGTGCAGGTGTTGTTCTTGAAACTGGGCGAACTCGACGAGAAGCCGGGATAGAGGGCACCACTGGGCAGATAGAGGTAGGAGCCGCCATCGATCTCGACCGAGATGATCGTTATGCCTTGCGGGAGCACCCCCAGGAACTTGCCCAGCACCTTGCCGGTCCCGTCCTTGACCACGAGGTTCGGCCCCTGCGCCCCCGGGTTGCCCTGCGGGCCGGTCTTGCCCTTCTGATTCCAGGAGACCTTCTTCCAGCCCTTTTTGCACGTCTTCTTCCCGGTGAGGATGCGCACCTCCCCGGACTTCTTCTTCACACAGGCCTTCACGGTCTTCGCCTGGGCGGGCACCGCAGCACCGCCCAGGAGCGCCCCGGTCCCTATGGCTATGGCTGTACCTGCGCCGAGCATCGGCTTGAGCATCCGCGAACCTCCAGTGATGGTTCGCCGAGCCTAGCCTGCAGGAACTTGCATGGGTTCCCCAGGGGTCGACCTCAGCCGATCGGTCGGGGGCGCCCTAGGACAACTTCAAAGGTCCAGGGCGGTCCGGCGGCGCCGGAACCTCCGTCAACGCGATCCGGTCACCGGTGAATGCGGCTCCCGCGGTGCACACCCCCGAATCGTTGCGATACCAGTTGGGGGCCGCGACCACAGCGGTCTTCTGGCCGGTTACCTTCCATGCCTGGGCCGGTCCCAGAGCCGGTGAAACGACGCGGTACACAGCCCTGAAGCCCGGATCGTTGAGATGGAATGAGGTCAGGACGGGATCGTCCGACTCCATGAACGGCGTGCCCGTACAGGCGGCGTTGTCGTACTCGACCGGCGCATTCAGCGGATACAGCCAGCCGTTTCCAAGATAGGTGAAGGTCCCGCCGTCAATACGCACGGAGAACACCTGGGTGGTACCCAGGGCGGTCAGCGACAGCGACTCCCCCACGACAGCACCGGTGCCGTCCACGACCGAACCCATCGAGTTCACCGGCCCGGTGGCACCTGGGGTCCCTTGGTCACCTCGAGGCCCCTTCTTCGTCCAGGTGGTCTTCTTCCACCCCTTCTTGCACTTCTTCTTACCCAGCAGCAGTCGCATCTCGCCGGTCGACTTCTTCACGCACGCCGTGTACTTCTTCGCCGCGGTGGCCGGCTGGGCGACCGACAGTCCTCCAGCAGTGACGGCGGCCACAGCCGCTATCGCCATGGTCCTCTTCATGACACTCACCGTCTCAACTGATCGTCAGCGGTCCGGGAACGTCGCTGGGCGCCGTGACCGACTGCAGGGCGACGATCGTTCCGTTGTGGTTTCCGTCAGCCACACACACCCCCGAAGAATTCAGGATGTACATGGTCTGGTTGACGGTTTCGGTCGTGGCTGTCAACGCCCATGCGGAGATCGGCCCCGGCGAAGGGTTCGACACCCGGTAGATCACACGCGAAGGACCACCGGCCGACTGTGTGTAGAGCAGGGTGCTCTGCGGCGATGACGACCTGATGTATCCGGTCCCGGTACAGGTGTTCGTCTTGAAGGCCGGAGAAGAAGAGATCGCAGGGAACACCTGTCCGTTCGGTGCGTAGAGGTACACGCCGCCGTCGATCTCCACGAACATCAGCGTGAAGCCCGCCGGGTACATGCCGACGAACTTCCCGAGCACCTTCCCGGTTCCGTCCTTGACCGTCAGGTTCGCTCCCTGCGCGCCCTGGTTGCCTTGCGGGCCGGTGGCGCCCTTCTGGTTCCAGGTGACCTTCTTCCAGCCCTTCTTGCACTTCTTCTTCGTGAGCAGGCGCATCTCACCGGAGCTCTTCTTGACGCACACCTTGACGGTCTTCGCCTGCGAGGGGGCGACCCCGCCCGCCATCAGCAGACCGGCACCGAGGGCACCGGCCATTCCGAATCGCATAGTCCTGCCGAGCACGATCGCCTCCCGAGGTCGAGTGCTCCAACCGTAGTCCTACACGCGGCGCATGTCCATGCCTCCGGGGGCCCGGGTGACTGCCGGAGGGTTGCGGTCATCCCTGTAGACCTCGGCGCAGTTCCCCGGTCTCCCCGTCAAACGAGGTGAACGGAACCCCCCGAGCCACCCTTGGCCGGGGCGTCCGAAACGTCCTCGACTGCGCGGGGGCGCACCCGCCCGCACGCCCAGGCCGGCACCCCGCGCGCATCGAGCATCTCGAGTGCCGCGTCGGGGTCCGGGGTCAACGCAAACATGCCGATGCCCATGTTGAAGGTGCGCTCGGCGTCCTCGAGGCTCACGCCACGGGTCAACAGGACTTGGAAGACCGCCGGGATCTGCCAGGTCGACCGCTCGACGTCGGCATGCAGGTTCTCGGGCAGGACCCGGGCGAGGTTGCTCGCCAGCCCGCCGCCGGTCACGTGCGCGAAGGCATGCACGAGGCCGGCATCGGCCAACGCCAGGCAGTCCTGGGTGTAGATCCGGGTGGGCTCGAGCATCTCCTCGCCCAGCGTGCGGCCGAACTCGGCGACCTCGGTGTCAAGAGTCGCATCGGCCAGCAGGACCTTGCGGGCCAGCGAGTAGCCGTTGGAGTGCAGCCCGGAGGAGGCCATGGCGATCACGGTGTCGCCGGCACGCATACGGTCAGGGCCAAGCAGTCGATCGGCCTCGACGACCGCGGTCCCCGCGCCCGCCACGTCGTACTCGTCGTCGGCCATGAGCCCCGGGTGTTCGGCCGTCTCCCCACCAAGTAGCGCACACCCGGCTTGTTCGCAGCCGGTGGCGATCCCACTGACGATGGCCGCGATCCGCTCGGGGACGACCTTGCCTGTGGCTATGTAGTCGGTCATGAACAGCGGCTCGGCACCGCACACCACGAGGTCGTCGACCACCATCGCCACCAGATCGATCCCGATGGTGTCGTGGATGTCCATCGCCCGCGCCACGGCGATCTTCGTGCCCACGCCGTCGGTCGCGGTGGCCAGCAGGGGGCGCTTGTACCGCGCGAGTGCCGACGCGTCGAAAAGCCCGGCGAACCCACCGAGATCGCCGACGACCTCCGGGCGCATCGTCGCGGCGACCCGCTCGCGCATCAGTTCGACGGCACGTTCGCCGGCCTCGACGTCCACCCCGGCGTCGGCGTAGCTGCTCAACCGGTCACCTCGAGTACGTGCTTCGAGCGCAGACCCGGGTCGGCCAGAGCCACGGGGTACTCCCCGTCGAAGCACGCACGGCACAGGTGGTCCTTGGCGATCCCCGTCGCCTCGATGAGCCCGTCGAGCGAGACGTAGCCGAGCGAATCCGCCCCGATCGAGGTTCGGATGTCGTCGACGCTGAGCCCCGGCGCGATCAACTCGGCGCGGGAGGCGAAGTCGATCCCGTAGTAGCAGGGCCACTGCACCGGCGGCGACGAGATCCGCACGTGCACCTCCCGCGCACCCGCCTCGCGCAGCATGCGGGCGATGGCGCGCTGGGTATTGCCGCGGACGATGGAGTCGTCGACCACGACCAGGCGCTTGCCGCCGATCACCTCCGGCAGCGGGTTGAGTTTGAGCCGCAGACCGAGTTGGCGGATGGTCTGGGAGGGCTGGATGAAGGTGCGCCCGACGTAGGCGTTCTTGACCAGGCCCTGCGCGAACGGCAGCCCGGACTGCTGCGCGTAGCCGATCGCCGCGGGCGTCCCGCTCTCCGGGACCGGAATCACGATGTCGGCATCCACCGGCGCCTCGATCGC
>CALFYG010000025.1 GCA_937952095.1 uncultured Micrococcales bacterium
GGCACCACCTTGGACTTGTGGCCGCCCCTGGGGGCCTTCACAGCGCGTACCGGGTTACTGGCGATCAGCCCGTCAGCCATCGCCGCCTGAAACACCTTCGACATCGCCTTGTGCGCCTGGTGCTGATACGACTTCGACAGCCCGGCATCCTCCATGCGAACCAGGACCGCCGATATCCGCGACGGTTTCAGATCCTTCATTCGTTCCGCGCCGATCATCGGGTAGACGTGCAACCTCAGCACGTCGGCGTAGGTCCGCTGAGACTTCGACGACAGCCCCGAGGTCCGCGCCACTGTGCGCCGCCACGTCTCCGCGATCGTCTGGAAGGTGTCCGAAGAGTCGAGTCCGGGCAGGCCCTGGTCGATGCGGCCGAGCGCCTGCCGTAACTTGCGGTGGGCCTCCTCGGAGGACTCCGCGTAGATCACGCGGCGCTTACGCTGCCCGTCGACCACCTCGACGAACGAGGCGATCCACCGCCCGTCACTCTTCCGCCGGCGTGACGAGCGGGTCGAAGGCGGCATTGCGGCGCATGTATCGAGACTAGGTGCAGATTCCGCGTGGGTGAACCGCACGATCACGGGGTCAGGGGCGATGCATCAGGGCCGCTGCCCACTGCTGGAGTGACTGCGCCGCGCGTGCTATTGGGAGCACGACGGCGGCCAATAGACGATGCTCCCCACACGGCTGGGCTACGCCCACTGCGACTCTG
This sequence comes from uncultured Micrococcales bacterium, assembly GCA_937952095.1. GTDB lineage: Bacteria > Actinomycetota > Actinomycetes > S36-B12 > UBA10799 > JADKAV01. Next base: position 710 of record CALFYG010000025.1, read on the forward strand.
TACGCGCCGACGGCAAGGTATCCCACCCACTGCCTATGCGGTTGCCGCCGCGGCCGAACTGCAGTTGTGATGGGGTCGCCTGCGAATAGCCCCCGTCTGATCACGGGAGGTTCGATGCGCCCCAGTCTGTCCCGGTCGGCCCTGCTGTCAACTGCCCCTCCGACGCCTGCGAAGATCGCATTTTCGAGTAGAAATGACTCACTGGTCTCGATCGGCACGCTCTTGCAACCGGTTAGAGAAGTCTGAAACGCTGGCCTCGTCGCAACTCAGGGGGTGTCGTGATCTCTCGTCTCTTCATTGTCGTCGGCGTGGGCGTCGTTCTGGCGGCCTGCGCATCCGGTGAGAAAGCGTCGGCACCGTCCCCGTCTCCAAGCGGGCCCGGTTCGTCTAACTTGGCAACGCCAGCCATGCCTGCGGCAGCGGACGCCGAGGAGGTCGTGGCCCGCCTAGCTAGCGCAGGGATGTGCTATTCGCCTTCCGAGAGCATTGCTGAGGCGATGGGTGACGCGACGGTTTGTATGGAATCGCCGAATGACCAATTCGCCGGCCTCGTGGTTTCCCCCAGGCCGTGGAGTTCCGCTGCGGCGGCGGCCTCCTCTGCGTGCACGGGCATGTCTGATCTGGACAAGTTTGGCATCATCTCCGGAGGCACTTGGTATATGCAGCCGACCACGAACCAGACTCGTTCGGTGATGGAGAACTACGCGGACATCACGGGTGGTGAATGGCTGACGTGGAAGCGAGCCTGCGCGTGATCAATTGGGTCCCATCGCGGATCGCCCAACAGCACACGACTGTGGCTAAAGCTTCTGCTCTGATTGCCACAACACTCGTTGTTCAAGGCCAACTGCATTAGGCTTTGTTGACATTGAAATTGCCCAATCTTCGGGGGGATTCATGAGATTCGCAATCGCATCGCTGACAATCGTGGCGTTGGCGGGTTGTGGCGGCGGTTCCTCGTCAACGTCCGAGGTCTCAACCGAGCCATCAAGTCCGTGGCCCGCCTATCCAGGACCTGCGACCAGTGCGCCCGAGTCGTCAACACCATCAGTCGCGACTGGAACCATGACTCCGGCTGAAATGGAGTCGGTGTTCACACAGGTCTTCGACCAGGGCACAGCTCAGAGCCTCCAGTACATGTGCGACACCTGGAACGAGATGACCGATGCCCAGAAACAGGAATCCGATCCCGCAAAGTCCATGAACTGGAAACTGAAGCAACTCGGAGAGCCCAAGATGACCAACGAGCAGGCGACCGAGATCATCAACTACAACTGTGGATGAGACCGAGAGTGCGTAATCGCGGGACTACCCTTCTTGCCTCGTGAGGGAGTATCAGCTGGATTCGCGTTGACCTAGGCAGTCAAGCCGAGCATCACTGTCCGCTGCGAAAGTAGACTCTGGGCAATCGGTTCCGCGTATTGGCAGCGGGATGAATCGGGCCCTCGCACGCGGACCGCAACCGGGGAGGCGTTCATGCGGAACGCGGCAGCAATCGTTCTGGTCTTGATCCTGGGAGGGTGCGGCGCTGGGTCAACCACAGCTGCCTCAACCAACTCACCCTCACCGTCGCCGCCGGCTCAGTCCCTGCCGGGACCGGAGGGCACACCCGAGCCTACTGACTACTACACTCCCGAGCCTGTCACCTACCGGCTTCAGGAAGCAAAGAAGACCTGCAAACTACTGAAGATGTCGAAGGGCCTGTCCGGCAATCGCACCTTCCTGGGAGTCGACACTGCGAATGAGTACGACAACAAGGGAATCAAAACGGTCGGCTGCGTCTTGGGCGCGCTGGACACACCCAAGTACGTCATCAAGATGATGAACGGTACGACCGCTCTGATGGGCATTCAGAAGATCAAAATCGACGGCCTCAAGTATCGATGGTCGTACCATCCAGACAACGGATTTGACGTGATCATCATCGACACCGAGGTCGCCTAGCTCTGCGTTCGCACGGATCGGGCCCATTCCCCCGTGGGATGGGACGGCATGATCCCGTTGCCCAAAGCGTGGGGGCTGGCACTTGTGGTCCCGCTTTTCGCCGGTGCCTGTCCCGGGCAAGATACGTCTGAACAGCCGGCTTCATCAGCCGTCGCGTGATGCAGCGGCGCTACCGCGACCGGATCGCTCAGCCGAATTTTCGCGTCCTCAGGCCGAAGCAGCCTTGTGCGCAAGCGTATGAGGATGGCGGAGGGTCGCCGCGAGTTGAGACCAAGATACTCGCGGAGGACACTCGTGATGAAGATCAGACTGGGGGTCGATCATGCACACGAACCATCGAATTGGCCTGGGGGCGTTGGCAACGGCCCTTGCTCTCCTTTCGGCATGCGGCGGAAACGGCTCGGGGAACTCGGCAGTTTCCACTCCAAGTCCGAGTCAGTCTCTGCCAACGTCGTCTGAGACGACCACGGCGCCAGAACCCGCCCTGAACTACCCCTTCGAGGTCTACGATGCAGTGATCGCTGCTGGCTTGTGTCACGACGCAAGCGAGGAGTGGCCAAGTCTGTACGAGAACAAGGCCTCCAAGATCCGCTACTGCCACTACGGACCGGAAATGTCCGACGTCGTGTTCATCACCTACAAGGACGGGCTGAAGAGTTGGTGCGCTCAGCAGAGTTCCAAGCGGGTCTGGCATCCCACAATCAAGGGCAGTGAATGGGTCGTCTACGTTCCGTTCGAGAACGAACAAACCAAGGGCGTGGCCAAGAGGTTCCAGCAGGAGTTGGGAGGAGTCCTCGACAATCGCCCATGCAATTGACGTTCGGCGGCTTAGCGGGATTCGCTGAGGCTCGTTTCACCGACGGTTGCTCTTGTCTGCCGTGTTCCTTCGCCCCAGGTCCGCGCCGACACCGGCCGCGGCCGCCGTGGGGCCCGTCCGACTGACGACCGAGACGCCGATCGCCCGCGTCGTCGACCTCGATGCCCTGGCTGATGATCACGACTGCGGCGCGCGTCCTTCCCCGTCATCACCACCGCTTAGGCTGCCGCCCGTGCATGATCCCGTCACCGTCGACCCTGCCGCCGTCGCCGACCTCAGCGCCGAGCCGCTGTCCGGTCTGCTCGTGGCATGGCGCTGGAGCGACCGCGAGAAGGGCCGCTGGGCCGCTCTGGTGCGCGTCAGGACGCCGCAGAACCTCGCCTATGAGCGGTGGGTCGCCGGGGAGCATGTGCGGCGCGCTGCTACACGCGTTGCTACACAAGACGCCGAAACCGAGCGCGAAGGCCCGGTTTCGTGGGGGAAGCGCGCCCGGAGGGATTCGAACCCCCAACCGACCGGGTAGAAACCGGTTGCTCTATCCGTTGAGCTACGGGCGCTTGGACGCCCCGATTCTAGCGGGCGGCCACAGCCCCAAGGTTCGCGTCCCGTTCGAAGTCCAGCGGCTCGCGTGCCCTGCGATTGTGCTCGTGAGACCATCGAAAAGCATCTTCTGAGGAGTCTTAGTGAGCGCGAACAGCGTCTACCGTTTCAACAACACATCGATTCTTTCTGTGGTCGCCCTCGAAGCACCGGAGGTCGTCACCTCTGCGTCGTTCGATGACCAGCTCGAACCCACGCTCGAACGACTCGGGCTGCGCCGCGGAATGCTCGAGCAGGTCGCGGGCATCAACGAGCGCCGGTGGTGGCCTGAGGGCGTGACCTACTCCGAGTCGGCTGCCGAAGCGGGCAAGGCCGCACTGGACGCCGCGGGCATATCGCCGGACCAGATCGGGCTGTTGATCGACACCTCCGTGTGCCGGGCGCGGCTGGAGCCCTCGTCGGCGGTCTTCGTCCACGACGCCCTGGATCTGCCGTCGTCCTGCCTCAACTTCGACCTGTCGAACGCCTGCTTGGGGTTCGTCAATGGAATGCAGCTGGCCGGGAGCATGATCGACTCCGGCCAGATCGACTACGCCCTTGTGGTGGATGCGGAGGGCAGTCGTCTGATCCAGGAGCGGACCATCGCCCGCCTGCAGGATCCGGACACCGAGGCGACCGACATCCTGTCCGACTTCGCCACCCTCACCCTCGGGTCCGGAGCGGCCGGCATGGTGCTCGGCCGTACGGACCAGCACCCCGATGCGCACCGGTTCATCGGTGGGGTCGCCCACGCCGCCACCCAGCACCACAACCTGTGCCTTGGCGACATGGATCGGATGGTCACCGACAGTCGCGGTCTTCTGCTCGCCGGATTGGATGTGGCCGAAGCGGCCATGAAAGAGGCGTCCCAGGACTTCGACTGGGACGACATCGACCACTACATCATCCACCAAGTCTCGACGGTCCACTGCGATGCGCTCGCGCAGCGACTGGGCTTGGACAAAGGGAAGATCCCGCTGACCTTCCCCACATTGGGCAACATCGGTCCTGCGGCGATCCCGATCACGCTGGCCATGCACCAGGACAAGATCACCAAGGGTGACCGCGTGCTGGTGATGGGCATGGGCTCCGGCATCAACGCGATGGCTGCCGAGATCCTCTGGTGAGCCTGCCGCCTACGGGCTTGAGCGGGCTCGATCCCGCATGGTCCAGGGAAGTCACCGCCGTCGATTCCACTGGTGTCTCGCGCACCTGGCATGTCCTGGACTCGGGGTCCGGCGACCGCGGCACCCTGCTGTGCGTCCACGGCAACCCGAGTTGGTCCTATCTGTGGCGACGCCTGGTCGCTGCGCCGCCGGAGGGCTGGCGGGTCATCGCGGTGGATCAGATGGACATGGGCTTCTCCGACCGCACTGGCACCATGCGCAGGCTCGCGCAACGTGTCGACGACCTCGAGACTGTCACTACCGCGCTCGGACTGACCGGCCCGGTAGTGACGGTCGCACATGACTGGGGTGGCCCGGTGTCCCTCGGGTGGGCATTGCGCCACGTCGATCAACTCGCCGGCGTCGTCTTGTCGAACACCGGCGTGCACCAACCTGAGGAGTCGTCGGCGCCGACAGTGATTCGTGCCGCCCGCACACCGGGGGTCCTGCCCGCTGTCACCAGGAACACCCGCAACTTCATTCGCGGTGGCCTGTTCTTCTCCAAGCCCGTGCCTCCTGCCGCCGTGCGCAAGGGGTACTACGCGCCCTACAACAAGGCCGATCGGCGTGTGGCCATCGAGCAGTTCGTCCAGGACATCCCGCTGGAACCGGAGCACCCCAGTGCAGCCACCCTGGACGCGATCGCCGACGGACTCGGGGCGTTGACGGACGTACCGGTCCTGCTGCTGTGGGGTCCCCGCGACCCCGTATTCTCCGACATCTATCTGCGTGACCTCATCTCCCGGATGCCGCACGCGGATGTGCACCGATACGAGGGGTCCAGCCATTTCGTCCCTGAGGACGCGCCGACCTTCGCCGCCGATGTGGCCACCTGGGTGCAGGACCTCGGAGTTGACAGGCCGGTGCGCGAGGTGCCGATGGCACGTCCCCTGTGGGATGGGGTCGCGCAACGACGCGGGGATCCTTCGCCTGCCGTGATCGAACTGGGCACGAGCCCCCGCAGCATCTCGTTCGGAGATCTGCACAACCGGATCGAGAACATCGCCGCCGGACTTGCTGCCAGCGGGGTGGACGCCGGTGATCGGATCGCGCTGCTGGTGCAACCGGGCGTCGATCTCACGGCTGTCATCTACGGCGTGTGGCGCAGAGGCGCCGTGGCGGTGGTTGTCGACGCCGGTCTCGGGCTGCGCGGCATCCGGACCGCGCTGCGCAGTGCGGGTCCGAAGTATGTGATCGGTGGGTTCAAGGGTTTGGCGGCGGCTCGCACGATGGGTCTGGCTGCGCACTTCATCAGTGTGGGGGAGGTGCCCGGTCTGAAGGTGGCCATGACGCTCGACGAGATCGAGGCGCGCGGTGCCCACTCGCCGTTGCCGGATCCGCCCGCCGCGGACGCACCCGCCGCCATCGCCTTCACCTCCGGGGCGACCGGTCCCGCCAAGGGCGTGCTGTATCTGCACGGGCAGTTGCAAGCCCAACGCGAGGC
>CALFYG010000026.1 GCA_937952095.1 uncultured Micrococcales bacterium
TCGTCGAGGCTGTCCCCCCGGGTCTTCGCCTGCCTCTTCACCGACTTCAGCAGCGCCTTCGGCACCTTGACCTCGAGCGTGGAGCGCTTGGTCTTCTTCGGTGTGCGCGCGACGAGGGTGTCGGAGGTCCGCCCGCCGATACCCACCACCGGCCGCAATTCGGGCCGTGGGGCAGGGGTCGGGGCAGTGGGGACCGCCGCGACGGGATGCACATCCGCATCGGGGGCCTTGCGTAGTGCGGGCCGTGGCGGCGGGTTGATCATTGTCCCTCCCGGGCGAGTTCGTCGGCTATGTCGCGACTGCTCACGTCGGCCACCCGGCCGAGGAGGTCGTCGAAGGTCTTCGCCGCCGATCGGGCACCGGCGGACTTCCAAGCGTGGATCGGGACTCCCGCCCCTTGCGCCTGCTGGATGGCGGTGCGCTCAGGGATCGGCTCGGTGACCTTCACCCCGAAGACGCTGCGCAGTTCGTCGAGGCGGAAGCGGTGCTCAGACAACACCGCCCGTGTCCGGTTGGGCACGATCGCGACGACGCTGAGCCGCGGGTTGCCCTCCCGCACGGCCACCTGCACCGCCTCCACCGCCTGCTCCGCCCCCTGCACCGCGAAATACGAGGGCTCGGTGACGATGACCGCCTGCGTGGCCGAGAACAGTGCATTACGCGTGAGCTCACCCAGGGACGGCGGACAATCCACCAGCACCAGGTCGTACCGGGATGTCACACCGCGAAGTGCTCGCTGCAGACGCCGGACCGGATCGATACCCGAGGGCACCGCACGATGCTCCAGCGCGCGTTCAGCGGCGATCACATCGACCTCAGGTCCCCATCCTGAGGCGCTGATGGCGTCCAGCGCCACCCCTTCCCGGCCGTCGTAGAGCACGTCGGAGGTGGAGTAGGGCGCCTGCTCGGCGAGGTTGAGTCCCGCTGTCGCGTTGGCTTGCGGATCGAGGTCGACGACGAGTACCCGCCTGCCCTCGTGCATGGCCGCACTCGCGAGCCCGAGCGTCACCGTGGTCTTGCCGACGCCACCCTTGAGGCTCAAGACCGCTACGACGGGGGCATCCATTCGGACATTCTGCCACTGATCCGGACCATCACCGGTGATTCCGGCCCACCGGATGTGCGCCGGGTCAGCGTGCGGGCAGCGCCTGGAAGCGGGCGAGGGCCTCGTCGCGTTCGCGGGCATGGTCCACCACGGGCGCCGGGTAGTCGGGGGCGAGCACCCCAGGTTCGTGGGGGTCCGGGACGTCGGAGAGTTCGGGGACGTAGCGACGGATGTACTCCCCGTCGGGGTCGAACCGGCGGCCTTGGGTGACGGGGTTGAAGATCCGGAAGTAGGGCGCCGCGTCGGTCCCACACCCGGCCACCCACTGCCAGCCCAGTTGGTTGTTCGCCACGTCGGCGTCGACCAGGTGCTGCATGAACCACGCCGCGCCGCGTTGCCAGGGCTGGTGCAGGTCCTTGATCAAGAAACTGGCGGTCACCATCCGCAGGCGGTTGTGCATCCAGCCCTCGGCGGCGAGTTGCCGCATGCCGGCGTCGACGAAGGGGTAGCCGGTGCGCCCCTGCCTCCACGCCTCGAACATCGCGTCGTCATCGTCGTAGCGCATGTCGGTGTCGAAGCGGGGGTCCAGGCTGGACCACACCGCCTGCGGCTGGTGCCAAAGCACGTCGGCGCAGAACTCCCGCCACGCGAGTTGGCGCGCGAACGGGTCGGTGGCCGCGTCGGGGGTCTCGGCCAGGATCGTGCGTGGGTGGATCTGGCCGAAGTGCAGGGCGGCGGACAGCCGGCTGGTTGCCGCCAGCGCAGGGAAGTCCCGGTCGCGCTTGTAGGCACCGAGGGCTTCGTCGCGGAACCGCCGCCAACGGGCCACGGCCGGGGTCTCGACCACCGGATCCGCGGGTGCCGGCCAGCCGCGGGCCAGCCACGCCTTGTAGAACGGCGTGAACACCCGGTAGGCCGAACCGGAGCCGTTGAGCACCTCCCCCGGCGGTATGGCGTACGGGGTGTCGACGGTGTGCAGGGTGATTCCGGCCGCGGCGAGTGCATCGGCGACCTCACCGTCCCGCCTACGGGCGAACGGCGTGGTGTCGCCGGTGCAGTACACGTCTGTGGCCCCGTACTCGGCGGCGAGGTCCAACAACGCACTGGCTGGATCACCGGCACGCACCACCAGCGGTCGCTGCTCGCCGAGTTCGCGCAACGCCTCGTCGATATATTCCGTGCGCACGGCCCCGACCCCACGCAACCGGGGATCACGGATGAACACCCCCACCGCATCCGGCCCGGCGGCGGCCAGTGCCGGATTGTCGCAGATCCGCAGGTCGCGCCGGAACCAGTGCAGCGCGGGCATCAGACAGGTTCGACGGCGATGTGGTCGGCGACCCCCAGCGAGACCTCGGCGTATTCGCCGCCGCTACCCACCAGCAGCCCGCCGGGCGACCGGCTGACCTTGACCGTGGAACCGGGCGTGGCGCCGGCCCGTCGCAGTGCCGCCATCACATCGTGTTCGGTCTGCAGAGGCTCGTCGATGCGCCGGATGAGGACCCGGATCGGGGAGGCGTCCAGGCGTCCCACCACCGCACTCAACGCCGGGGCTGCGGACATGCTCTCGTCGACAGCTGCGCCGAGTTCGGCCAGACCCGGAATGGGGTTTCCGTAGGGCGACGTGGTCGGCTGGTCCAACAGTTCCCAGATGCGCCTCTCGACAGCCTCGCTCATCACGTGCTCCCACCGGCAGGCTTCGACGTGCACGTCCTCCCAGGGCAGTCCGATCACATTGACCAACAGACATTCGGCCAGCCGGTGCTTGCGCATGACGGAGGTCGCATACGCCCGGCCGGCGTCCGTGAGTTCCAGATGGCGGTCCCCCGAGACGATCACCAGTCCGTCGCGCTCCATTCGTGCCACGGTCTGCGAGACGGTGGGACCAGATTGACCGAGGCGTTCGGCGATCCGCGCACGCAGCGGCACAGTGCCCTCTTCTTCGAGTTCGAAGATGGTCCGCAGATACATCTCGGTCGTATCGATCAGCTCGCCGCTCACGTGGACATTGTGTCGCAGCCCGCCGAGCGCGCAAGAAGGCACTTTGTCACCCGCCACCGATCCCCATTGGGCCATCTCGGTCACACACCGTGGCAAAGGGGTGACATAGGTCACGTTCTCGCCGCGAGTTATCCACAAGATGTAGGGGCAACGGGAGGTGGTGCCACCACATGTGCCCGGCACCGGAAAATACTCCTCTGATCAGGCATTAAGTCCGGCTTTCGGGTACAAGGTCGCGGTGGCGAGCACAGTGCGGGATCCGCTAGCGTGACATAACCGTTACGTGAAACGCCGGGCGTGTCGCTTGACTTTCGCGAAACAGATACCGATGGAATCGGCACACTTTGGAGGCTACGGATGAGGCGCACTCTGATCGGCGGCATCGCGGTCTGCGCATTGCTCGCGCCCGCCGCGCCCGCCTTTGCCGAGGGCGAACCCATCCTCGCCTCCGGCATGGAGCACCCAGCCGTCAAACGCGTCCAGAAACTGTTGGGTGTCACCCCACAGACCGGATACTTCGGCCCCGTCACGCTGGAGGCCGTCAAAACCTACCAGCGGGCACATGGCATCCCCACCACAGGGGTGGTCGGCCCCCTGACCTGGGCGTCGCTGACCGAACAGCAGAAGTCGAAGCACACCCAGGCCAAGAAGTCCAAGCAGAAGCAGAAGGACAAGAAGGCCGCCAAGAAGAAGGCCGCGAACAAGAAGGCCGCGAAGAAGGCTGCGAAGAAGGCTGCGAAGAAGCCGAAGAAGGCCACATCGAACGTCCACGCCGCGGCAACCCTGAAGTTCGGCGATCGTGGCGCCGCCGTGCTGTTCCTCCAGAAGGAACTCAACGTCCAGCCCCAGACCGGTTACTTCGGCCCGATCACCGAATCGTTCGTGAAGGCCCTGCAGACAGCCGCGAAACTGCCCGTGACCGGTGTGGTGGACGCGAAGACCTGGCGCAAGGTCGGCAAGGTCAGCTTCACACCGCCGGCCGTTGCGCCGGCTCCCCCGGCGACCTCGACCACCTTGCCTGCGCCGTCGAGCGCCACCGCTGCCAAGGTCCTGAAGGTCGCCGCCTCGCAGGCAGGGGTGCCCTACGTCGCCACCGGCTACTCCCCCGAGCAGGGCTTCAACTGCAGCAGCTACACGCAGTGGGTGTACGAGCAGGTGGGCATCGACCTCGGGGGCGCGTACACCGTCTGGCAGTACGACAAGTCCCGCAAGATCAGCGCTGCGGAGGCCAAACCCGGCGACCTGGTCTTCTTCTACAACTACAAGGACAACTTCATCGGCCATGTCGGCATCTACGCCGGCAACGGCATGATGTGGCACGCACCCCGCACCGGTCGCGTGGTGTCCTTGGAGCGCGTCTACACGGACAAGGTGTACTACGGGCGGGTCCTCAACCA
>CALFYG010000027.1 GCA_937952095.1 uncultured Micrococcales bacterium
GCGTTCGACGCCGAGGGCAGCTACCCCAACGCCAGCGACGGCATCTTCCGCGAGATCGGGGCGCTCATGGCACCCAAGGATGCGCCTCCGGTGAAGCGCTAGGTACATCCGTGAGCAGTTCGGTGATCCGTGAGCAATTCCTCGACTCCGAAGTGCTCCCGGATCACACAAGTGCTCACGGATCCGGATGGGGGCGCTACGTGAACAGCAACATGTACCCGCGCTGGTAGACGTAGAAGAACGGCACCCCACCCTGGTAGAGCACGGTGAAGAAGACGGTCATCAGCCCAGCGCCGATCGCGGCGACGATGCCCCAGGTCACCGGTGAACCCACATCCTGGCCGCGGCGCCGGGACCACCAACGCCACACGATCTCAGAGGCCGCAGCGGCGGCGCATTGCCCCGCCACCGTGGCGATCGCGATGGGGTTGATCCCGTAGTAGGCGGCCTGCCCGGCGGGGAAGTACGCCAAGGCGTCGATAGCGGCGGTGATGCCGTAAGCGATCGGCCCTGAGAGGATCGCCAGTGCGAGCACGCCGCGGGAGGCGCCGCGGGAGCGCAACAGGCCCCACACCAGGACCACGGACGCGAACATCCCGAAGGCCCGCAGCAGTACCCCGGCGTTGAGCAGCGGTGCGTACGCCGCACCCAGCACCTCGTACCGCTCGGCGAACGCCTTCACGAAGATCGAGGCGACCAGCACGATGGCGGCCGGGAGGAGTGCCAGGACCTTGTTCACACGACACCGCCGGCGGCGACCTGATCCCGCAACCTCTGCAGGCGCGCAGCCATGTCGGCGGTCACGTCGGGGTTGCTTGCAGCGACGTCGTTCTGAGTGCGGGGATCCGCCACGATGTCGAACAGTTGCGGATCCCGGCCGCGGTCGTACTCGACGTACAGCCACTGGTCGTCGCGGACGGCCTGCATGCCCGGGACGTGGTACGGGTAGTCCGGGAAGTACTCGTACATGAACTCGTCGCGGACCGCGTCGCCGCCGGCGAGCACGCCCGCCACCGACGTGCCCTGCGCCTGTGTCAGACCCTGGACTCCGGCCCACTCCAGGAGTGTCGGGGCGACATCGGCGTTGAGGATCATCGCGTCGGTCGTCCCGGGCTCGATCCCCGGACCAGCGGCGACGAAGGGCACCCGGGTGTTCTCCTCGTACGCCCACCGCTTGCCGGTCAGCACGTGCTCGCCCCAGGAGTAGCCGTTGTCGCTGGTGTAGATGACATACGTGTCGTCGAGGTCGACGTCGTCGAGGATGCGGCCTACCTGGTCGTCGAGGCCGAGCAGCGTCTCGTTGTACCTGCGGTACAGCGTCTGCAGGTTCCCCAGCGTCCCCTCCCAGATGTTCTCGTCCATCAGGGACAGGAAGGCGAAGGACTCTGGCGGCAGGTTCGACAGGTCGGCATCGGCAAGGGCCCCGCGCCGATTCTCCGGCGGGATGAACCGGTGGTGCACGGCCTTGTGTGCCAACCAGAGCGCGTACGGCTTGCCTGGGGGCCGGTTGTTGATCCACTCCAGCGCCAGGTCGGTCAGGTCCTCAGTGATGTAGGTACCCGGCCGATCGACCATCTCGCCGTTGATCAGCAGCGGGCAGTCGACGTACTGCCCTTGGCCTTCCTCCGCGGTGAACGTGATGAAGGTGTCGACACCCCGCAGGTCGGGCAGCTTCCCGGGCATGTGCCACTTGCCGATGAAGGCGCAGTCGTAGCCGGCGGCCATGAGCGGTTCGAAGAACGTTTCAGTGTCGGGGTTCCAGGCCGTCAGGTTGTTCTGCACGCCATGGCGGCTCGCGTACTGGCCGGACAGGAAGGTGCCGCGCGACGGGCTGCACAGAGCCGTGGTGACGAAGGCGTTGTTCGCGACCATTCCCTGCTGCGCCAGTCTGTCGATGTTGGGCGTGCTCAGGAACGCCGGGTGGTCCGGGTGGTAACTGACGTGATCCGCGCGGTGGTCGTCGCTGACGATGACCACGAGGTTGGGGTGGTCGCCGCCGGCGTTCTCGCTCACCGGGACCGCCACAGGTCGGCCGCCGGTCTGCTCCGAACACGCTGTCAGTCCGACCGCGCCGACGGCCCCGGCGAGTCCAGCGAGGAACGCACGTCGGGATGGCTGGGAGGGGGGGCCTGCGACCGGCATCAGGGCTCCATCTGCGGCAGCGCTTCGACAGCAGCTCGGATCGCTTCCGGGATCGGCACGGGCCGGCGGGTCTGCGCATCGACGTAGACGTGCACGAAATGCGCTAGTGCGCGCAGTTCGGGGTCGCCGGCGCGGAAGACCCCGAGTCGATACGTGATGCTCGACGTGCCGATGCGGGTGGTGGCCAGCCCGATCTCGATCGCGTCCGGGAACCCGACTTCGGCGAAGTAGTCACACCCGGTTCTGGCCACGATCCCGATGGCGGGCAGATCCCGGATGTCCGATCCCGTCTGCTGGATCAGCCAGCCGTTGACCGCGGTGTCTATGTACTCGAAGTACGTGGCGTTGTTCATATGGCCGTACTGGTCGTTGTCGTTCCAGCGGGTGGTCATCGTGTAGACGACGGGGAAGTCCTCGCGGGTGGGTTTCACAGAGACTCCTCGAAGATGGCGGCCAGGTCCTCGTCTGACAGTTCCAGCGGCGCCAGTGCCAGCAGTCGCTGCTGTGCCCGGGTTCCGGCCACCAGG
>CALFYG010000028.1 GCA_937952095.1 uncultured Micrococcales bacterium
GCCGTCGACGGCCTTCTCGCAAGCGTTGAAAAGGGCCAGCAGCACCACGGCCAGGATGACGCCGAACATCACGCAGAGCGCGAAAGCGAAGAATGCGACGAATTCGACGAAGGCGCGGGGCGACGGGATTTTCAAATGAACCCCCGATCCTTCGCAAGCCATTCAGGCACGGTCATGTTCGCAAGCGGAAGCCGGACTCTCTGGCCCTTGTCGTCCGTTCCTTCCGTCGACGTGCCGATCAGGTGACAGGAGGAGATCAGCGAACGAGCGATCCAGACTGCCCTTCGGCCTTCTCCGTTGATGGAGACGAGCACGGCGTTCTTCGACGGCAAATCGAGGTGAACCGCGACCAGGATTTCGGTGGGGTCGTTGCGGCTCATGACTTCCTCAGCTTCGGCTTGCGCTGCCGGTCGAACTTCTCGCCCTCCGCAACGATCAGCGCACAGGCCTTGACGATGTCGCGGCGGAATCCGGCCGGCTTCCACCAGTGCGCCGACCACGGCCAGCCGTGCGGCGGTTCGCCGGCAGGCATCCCGGCATGGCGGGCATAGAACGATCCGGCCATCGCGAGTTCGCCGGCGTCGAGTTCGGAACTGCGTACCTGGTTGATGATGACCGCCCCGAGCGGCAGTCCCGCCTCCTGCAACTCCCGCAGCCCGTCGAGCGTCTCCTGGACCGGCATCTCCTCCAGCAGGGTCACCAGATGCACCGCGGTGCGCGCCGAGCGGATCACCCCCATGACCGAGTCCGCCTGCGAGCGGATCGGCCCGACCTTGGCCAGTCCGGCGATCTCGGTGTTGACGTTGAGGAAGCGGGTGATGCGGCCGGTGGGCGGGGCATCCAGCACGACAGCGTCGTAGGCGAGCCGACCCACCTTCTCGCCGCGCTTGACCGCCTCCGAGGCCTTGCCGGTCAACAGAACGTCCCGCAACCCGGGGGCGATGGTGGTGGCGAAGTCGATGGCCCCGAGTTTGCGCAGGGCGTAGCCGCCCCGTTTGATCCCGTAGAACATCTCCAGGTACTCCAGCAGCGCGGCCTCGGCATCGACTGGCAGGGCGTAGACGACGCCTCCGTCGTCGGCCACAGCGATCTTGGTCTCCTGGTAGGGCAGTGGTGCGGTGTCGAACAGTTGCGCGATCCCCTGCCGGCCCTCGACCTCGAGCAGCAGGACCTTCTTGCCCCCACGGGCCAGTGCCAGCGCCAGTGCTGCGGCCACGGTGGTCTTGCCCGTCCCGCCCTTGCCGGACACCACGTGCAGGCGCACGCGCGACCAGTTCGGGGCACGTTTGCTCACCCCTCCAGATTAGGCCGATCGACGCATCCCATACCCGGTGCGCGGGCTTCGATGGTGGCCTAGGGTCGGTGGCATGACTACCTGGGAGTACCTGACCGCACCGCTGTTGATCCACAACACGAAGGCCATCCTCGACAATTTCGGGGCCGATGGCTGGGAGCTCGTCCAGGTCGTGCCCGGGCCCACTCCGGAGAACCTGGTGGCCTACTTCAAGCGGGCCAAGGCGTGACCGTCGCGCAACGCCTCGCCGAACTCGGGATCACCCTCCCGGAGGTGCCGGCTCCCGTTGCGGCATACGTCCCGGCGGTGCGCACGGGCAATCACATCTACACCTCCGGGCAGTTGCCCTTCGCGGACGGCGTCCTGCTGCACACCGGACTGGTCGGCTCCGACGTTTCTGCACGTGACGCGGTGGACTGCGCGCGTCAGTGTGCGCTCAACGCCCTGGCAGCCGTCGCCTCGCAGGCATCGGGTCTCGACGGTGTGCGCATCGTGAAGGTCGTGGGTTTCGTGGCCAGTGCCGAGGGGTTCACCGCGCAGCCGCAGGTGATCAACGGGGCGTCGGAACTGATCGGTGAGGTGCTCGGTGAGTACGGCATCCACGCCCGGTCCGCGGTCGGCGTCGCGGCCCTGCCGCTCAACGCCCCGGTCGAGGTCGAGGTCATCGCCGAGGTCCTCTGATGCGGATGCCACCGGAGTTGCTCGAACGCGCGAGGGCGGTCGTGTACGGAGGTGACTGGACGCCGCCGCAGCCGAGGCCCGCGGCCACGCTGATGTTGCTGCGGGACACCGATGGTGGCATCGAGGTCGCACTGCTGCAGCGAGCCTCAACTCTCGGGTTCGCGCGCGGTATGTATGTCTATCCCGGTGGTGCGCTCGACGCCGCGGACGAAGCCCTCGGTGACCCGTGGCTCGTCGCAGCGATCCGGGAGACCTTCGAGGAGTGCGGGGTGCTGCTCGCGGATCCGAATCCTCAGCACGATGTCCAGCAACTGCGGGAGCGCGACTTCGCGGAGGCGCTGGCGGACCTGGGGGCACGCCCGGCCCTGGACGCGCTACGACCGTTCGCGCACTGGGTCACTCCGGAGGTGGAGGCGCGCAGGTTCGACACGCGTTTCTACGCCGCGCCGCTGCCCACCGGGCAGGACCTGACGACTCTCACCAGCGAACACCAGGCGATCGGGTGGTTCCGCCCGCAGGACGCGCTGCTGCTGCCGATGCTGCCGCCCACGGCCGCCACGCTGGCCGAGGTGGGCCGGTTCGCCACGGTGGCGGAGGCGCTCGCCGTCCCGCGGCAGCCGGTGCCGATCATGCCCCGGCCGATCGCGGCCGGGGACGGGGACATCGACTGGATCCTCGTCAACGCGGCCACCGGGGACCCTCTGTGACCGGTTTCGTCGCGATGCCCGGCGCCATGGGTCCCTGGACCGGTGGCGCCGTCGAGGGCGGCGTCTGTGTCCTGGCCGGCAATCCCGGGCCCATGACACTCGACGGCACCAACACGTGGCTGATCGAAGTGGACGCCGACTCCGTCGTGCTCATCGACCCGGGTCCTGACGACCACGCCCATCTGAGCGCGGTGCAGGCTGCGCTGGGGGATCGCTGGGTCCGCGACATCGTGTTGACCCACGGCCATGCCGACCACAGCGCCGGCGCCGGCCTCTTCGGTGAGGCGTTCGGCGCGCGAGTACGGGCGGTGGATCCGGCACATCGACTCGGGGGAGAGGGCCTGCCCGTGGGTGGCGTGATCGCGCACGGTGACACCGAGATCCGGGTCGTCGCCACACCGGGGCACACGTCCGACTCGGTCACCTTGCACCTGCCGCGGCAGCGGGCGCTGCTGACCGGCGACACCATCCTCGGCCGCGGAACCACGGTGGTGGCGTATCCGGACGGCCGATTGGCCGATTATCTCGAGTCGTTGCAGCGGTTGATGGAGCTTGTGACCGATGCCGGTGCGACCGCGGTGTGGCCCGGGCATGGTCCGGTCCTCGATGATGCCTC
>CALFYG010000029.1 GCA_937952095.1 uncultured Micrococcales bacterium
GCCGCAGCAAGGGCCGCGCTCGCCTCACGGTCTGACGTGTTGGCGCGCGACCAGCGGCTGCACCCGCGTTCCCGGGTGCGTTCCACGATCAGGCACGGACGCCGCGTACGGTCGGGGCCCATCGTCGTGCACTACGTACCCGACCTCGCCAGGCCACGGGCCGCGGTTGTGGTGGGCAGAGGATTCGGCGGGGCGGTGCAGCGGCATCGCCGGCAACGGCAGGTCCGGCACGCTTTGGCCGACGTCTGGGACCGTCTGCCAGGCGGCTCGTACGTGGTGAGAGCGCTTCCTGCCGACGCAACGTACCAGGAACTGACTCACAGCCTCGAAGCGGCGGTCAGCAGATTATGAAAGTTCTGCACTTCATCATCCGACTGCCGTCGTTGCTGGCGATCGGCCTGGTGCGTCTGTATCAGCGATTCATCTCCCCGTTGACCCCGCCGAGTTGCAAGTTCTACCCGAGTTGTTCGGCGTACGCTGTGCAGAGTCTGCAAACCCACGGGCTGCTGAAGGGTGGCGTGCTGACTGTGGCACGCTTGGGTCGATGCCATCCCTGGCAACTCGGTGGGATCAATCCACCACCCCCCAGGGGGAAGTGGCGTGCAGATGTTGACCTCGACGGAAACCCCAGGGGGGTATCATGTTCATCCTAGAGTGGCTCGAGATAGCCGTCTCCTGGATCCTCGTCACGTTCCATTCGCTGCTCTCCCCCATTTTCGGTGCGGCTTCGGGCGCTGCGTGGGGTCTGTCCATCGTCGGACTGGTCATCGTCATCCGGATCCTGCTGATCCCCCTGTTCGTCAAGCAGATCAAGGCCCAGCGGAACCTGCAGCTCATCCAGCCGCAGATGAAAGAGATCCAGAAGAAGTACGCCGGCGACAAGCAGCGCCAGTCCGAAGAGATGATGAAGTTGTACCGGGAGTCCGGTACGAACCCTCTCTCCTCGTGCTTGCCGATCCTGGTGCAGGCACCGATCTTCTTCGCGTTGTTCCGGGTGCTGCAGGGAATGGCCCAGGACAAGGCGGTCGGGGTGCTCACGCCCGCATTGGTCGCCGAAGGCCGGGAAGCCACGATCTTCGGGGTGCCCATCTACGGCACGTTCATGAATGCCGACGAGACGCCCAACCCCACCGCGACCCGGGTCGTCACGCTGGTCATGATCATCCTGATGTCGCTGACGACGTTCATCACCCAGCGTCAGCTGATCGTCAAGAACACCGCCGCGGACAACCCCATCGTGCGGCAGCAGAAACTCCTGCTCTACGTGTTCCCGATCATGTTCGCGGTCGGTGGCATCAACTTCCCGCTCGGGGTGCTCATCTACTGGTTGACGACCAACCTGTGGTCCATGGGACAGCAGTTCTGGGTGATCCGGAACAATCCGCAACCGGGGACGCCCGCGTACGACGCCAAAGAGAAGCGCGATGCGGCCAAGAGGGCCAAGAAGGGCGGCGGGACCTCCGCGACCACCACGACGGTGGTGCCCGAGGTCGTCGAGCCGGCCCCGCCCGCGCGCAATCAACCCAAACGCCAATCGCGCAAGAAGCGCAAAGGCAGCTGAGTTTCACGTGAAACGGAGTCAGACATGACCGACAACCCGTTGGAGGCCGAGGGCGATATCGCCGCGGACTACCTCGAGGGGTTCCTGGACATCATCGATGTGGACGGGGATCTGGAGATGGACGTCGAGAACGGACGTGCCATGGTGGCCATCGTGGGGGAGGACCTCGACGACTTGGTCGGCGATGACGGCGAGGTGCTCGACGCCCTGCAGGATCTCGCCCGTCTCGCGGTGATGCGCGAGACCGGCCACCGCTCCCGGTTGATGCTCGATGTCGGTGGCTACCGCGCCGCGCTGCGCAAGGACCTCACTGAGCAGGGAACGCGTGCGGTGGACGAGGTGAAGCGCACGGGTGAAGCCGTGTCGCTGCCTCCGATGACTCCGTTCGAGCGCAAGGTCGTCCACGATGCCGTGGCGGCCGCGGGCCTCGTGAGTGAGTCCAGCGGCGAGGAGCCCAACCGCTTCGTGGTGGTTCTGCCCGCCTGACGTTTCACGTGGAACAACTGCAGGCCTACCAGGACCTCCTGGCCACAACGGGCGTCGACTGGGGGCTCATCGGGCCCCGCGAGGTCGAGCGGTTGTGGGAGCGCCACATCGACAACAGCCTGGCTGTGACCGAGGACCGCGAGTGCCTCCCCGCCGCCGCCACCGTCCTCGACGTGGGAACAGGCGCCGGCCTGCCGGGCATCGTGTGGGCCATCGCCCGGCCCGACCTCGATGTGACGCTGTTGGAACCCCTGGAGCGCCGGATCCGTTTCCTGGAACTGGCCGTCGCGCAGCTCGAAGTCCGCAACGTGACGGTGGTACGTGGCCGTGCCCAGGACTGTCACGCGCAGTATGACCGGGTCACTGCCCGGGCTGTGGCCGCCATGTCCAAACTGCTGCCCTGGCTCGCACCGCTGGTTGCCGGCGGGGGACGGATGGTGCTCATGAAGGGGGAGCGGGCTGAAGCGGAGATCACGCAGGCCCAACCCTGGTTGACCGCCCACGAGTGGCAGGCACAGGTGACGATGGTCGGTTCCCCGCCACGCACGCGCGTCGTTGTCGTGGAACCGACGCAGAAGGGGTGACGATGGAACAACGCGCAGGACTGGGATGGCCCCAGGAGCCCGACGAGGCCGCCGGTGACGATCGTCCATCGGCTGGTCTGGGCTGGCCCACGACCGGGGAGGACGCATGATCGTCACCGTTGCCAATCAGAAGGGCGGCGTCGGCAAGACCACCACGGTGGTGAACCTTGCGGCTGCGCTCGCCGACCTGGGCAAGAGCGTGCTCGTGGTGGATCTCGACCCCCAGGGCAATGCGACCACGGGACTCGGGGTGTCCAGCCGCACCGACAACCCCGGGGTCTATGACGTGCTGATCGAGGATGTTCCCGTGGCCGACACGGTCGTGTCGGTGCCCGAATCCGACACCGTCCGGTTGGTGCCGGCGAGTCTGGACCTCGCCGGGGCGGAGATCGAACTGGTGTCCATGGTGGCGCGTGAGTACCGCTTGCGCAAAGCCCTGGCCGTCTACTGTGAGGACCACCCCACGGATGTGGTGCTCATCGACTGCCCTCCGAGCCTGGGTCTGCTCACCCTGAATGCCCTGGTCGCAGCCGAGGAACTGCTGATCCCGATCCAGTGTGAGTACTACGCCCTCGAGGGCCTCGGACAGTTGATCCGCACGGTCGACATGGTCCGTGAGCACCTCAATCCGTCGCTGCGGATCTCGTCGATTCTCCTGACCATGACCGATAGTCGGACGAATCTGTCCGAACAAGTGGCCGATGAAGTCCGGGCGTTCTTCGGGGAGCTCGTGCTGGATACCGCGATCCCCCGTTCCGTGCGCCTGTCAGAGGCGCCGGGCCATGGCAGATCGGGTGTGGCCTACGACCAGAACTCGCGGGGCGCGCTCGCCTACCGATCGGCTGCCGAGGAGTTCACACACCGCACGATCGACCTGCGTGAGTCGGCTTCCGAGGCGGTGCAGTCATGAGCCGGCGGGCGCTGGGCAAGGGCCTTGGCGCGCTGATCCCGACCTCGGCGGACGTGGATCTTCGGGAGCCGGCCGAGGCCGGATTGCAGGAGGTGCCGGGGTTGAGCCTGCAGGACATCCCCGTCGAGCAGATCACGGCCAACCCGAACCAGCCCAGACAGCAGTTCGACGAGGAGGCGCTGGCCGAACTCGTCCACTCCTTGCAGGAGATCGGCTTGCTGCAGCCGATCGTCGTGCGGCCCACCGGGCAGGGGTTCGAGATCGTGGCCGGGGAGCGGCGGTGGCGTGCCGCCCGCGAAGCGGGCTGGACAACGATCCCGGCAGTGGTCCGGGACACCGCCGACGCCGACCTCTTACGCGATGCGCTGCTGGAGAACCTGCACCGTGTGCAACTCAATCCCCTCGAGGAAGCGGCGGCCTACCAGCAACTGCTGTCGGACTTCGGCGTCACCCAGGAGGAACTTGCGGACCGGCTCGGCCGTTCGCGACCCCACCTGTCCAACACGTTGCGCCTGCTCAAGTTGCCTCCGGCCGTCCAGCGGCGGGTGGCGGCCGGTGTGCTCAGCGCGGGCCATGCCCGAGCCCTGCTGTCCCTGCAGACCGAGGAGCAGATGGAGCTGCTGGCCAACCGGATCGTCGCTGAGGGGCTCTCAGTGCGCACCACCGAGGAGTTGGTGGCCTCCGACGTGCCCAAGCGGCGCCGACGCCGCCGCACCACGGAGAAGTCCGAGTTGGCGCAGACCGTCGAGACGGCCTTGGCTGCACGCTTCGACACTTCTGTGGACGTGAGCATGTCGGGACGCCGGGGCCGGCTCACGATCCACTTCGCCGACGCAGACGATCTCCACCGGATCCTCGACCTGATGGCGCAGTAGGTCGAATCAGTGCCAGGCGATCAGCGCTGCGGCGACCTTGCCCAGCGTGAGCCCGGCGGCGGCCGCCGCCTGCGGGAACAACGACGTCTCGGTCATCCCCGGTGCGACGTTGGCCTCCAGGAAGTGCACGCCCTCGTCGTTGACGATGAAGTCGACCCGTGACCAGTCCTGCAGCCCGAGGGCCTCGTGCGCCAGTACTGCGGTCTGTGCGCATTCCTGCGCCTGTTCTTCGGTGATCCGAGCCGGGACGAAGAACTCGGTCTCTCCAGCGGTGTACCGGGCTGCGTAGTCGTAGATACCGGACCGGGGCTGGATCTCCACGGCGGGCCACGCCACCGGACCATCCCCGAGGTCGACCACGGACACTGCGACTTCGGTCCCCTGCACGTACTGCTCCAGCATCGCGGAGTCGCCGTAGGCGAAGGCCGCGACCATCGCCGGCGGGAGCTCCTCTGCGGTGCGCACCAGAGTGGCGCCCAGCGCAGACCCACCCCGCGTCGGTTTGACCATCAGCGGCAATCCCAGGCGTTCCACGATCGACGCCATGACGGCCGGAGCACCCAGATCCCGAAAGATCCCGTGCGGCAGCGAGTAGCCACGTGGAGCACGTACGCCCCGTTCGGCGACGATGCCCTTGGCGATGGCCTTGTCGAAGGTCAGTCGGCAGGCCACCGCACCACTGCCCACGTAGGGGACGCCCATTGCGTCGAGCACGTCGGCCAGGGAGCCGTCCTCCCCGGCAGCGCCGTGCACCAGCGGGATGACCACCGACGGCGGATCCGCCTGCAAGGAGGGCAGTAGTGCCGCGTCGAGGTCCAGCACACTGACTTCGACCCCTTCGGCGCGCAACGACTCAGCGAGCCGCCTGCCGGAGCGCAGGGACACGTCACGCTCGGCGGACAGTCCGCCGGCGAGCACCACTACCGACATGGAACCTCCTAGGCCAGGTCCGGGCCCGGTGTGGCCGGTCCCGGGGGTAGGTGGACAGGGGCGTTGCCGAACGTGTGGATGAGTTCGAGTTCGGACTCGATGACACCGGCGAGGCGTCGCACGCCCTCACTGATCCGCTCCGGGGTCGGGTGGCAGTACGACAGTCGCATGGAGTCCCGGCCTTGGCCGTCCACGTAGAAACCCGTACCCGGGACGTACGCGACGAGTTGTGAGACCGCCCGCGGCAGCATGGCCGTGGCGTCGATCCCCTCCGGAAGCGTGACCCACGAGTAGAAACCGCCAGTGGGTACCGTCCACGACGTCCCCTTCGGGAACAGCTGCTCCATCCCCGTGAGAAGCGCATCACGGCGCTCCCGATAGAGCTCGCGGAAGGCCTTGACCTGATCCATCCAGGGCTGGGTGCGCAGGTACTCCGACACCGTCAACTGGGCGAAGTTCGACGGACACAGGGTCGCTGCCTCTGCGGCCAGCACCAGTTTCTCCCGCACCGCGTGGGGCGCCACCGCCCAGCCGACCCGCAGCCCAGCCGCGATGGTCTTGCTGAACGAGCCGAGGTAGACCACGGACTCCGAGTCCATGGCACGGATCGCCTGCGGGACCTCACCGTCGAACCCGAGCAGGCCGTACGGGTCATCCTCCAGGACCAGCACGCCCGCCTCCTGTGCGATGCGCAGGATCTGCTCACGCCGGGCTTGATCCTGCGTCACGCCGGCTGGGTTGTGGTAGCTGGGGATCGTGTAGATGAACTTGACCCGTCGACCTTCGGCGCGGCAGGCCGCCAGCGCCTCCTCGAGGGCTTCCGGCACGAGGCCGTTCGCGTCCATGGCCACGTGCCGCACGTCGACCTGGTACGCCCGGAACACCCCGAGCGCGCCCACGTACGACGGCGCCTCCACGAGAACGACGTCGCCTGGGTCGCAGAACACCCGGGTAACGAGGTCGAGTGCCATCTGCGAGCCGGCC
>CALFYG010000030.1 GCA_937952095.1 uncultured Micrococcales bacterium
GGACTTCACGCTGGCCGGCACCACCGAACCCCGCGCCGGCAGTTCCTTCGGGGTGAGCTTCGTGTATTGGTCGTTCCCAGCCGCACAGCGGTTGCTGCTGGAGCCCGGCCAGGCCACGAGCCTGTCCGTACTGGCAGAGCCCACAGCGTCCCAGCAAGCCATCGCCGATGAGATCCGGCCGCTTCTGCCCGCGGGGGTGGAGGCCATCACGGGCGACGAGATCGCCTCACAGGTCTCCGAGCAACTGGACTCAGGACTCGGCTTCCTGAACACCTTCCTGCTGGTCTTCGCGATCGTGTCGGTGTTCGTGGCGACCTTCCTCATCTACAACACGTTCAGCATGCTGGTGGCCCAGCGGACCCGGGAACTGGCCCTGTTGCGGGCGATCGGCGCATCCCGCGGGCAGGTGTTGCGCTCGATCCTCGCCGAGGCTGTGATCGTGGCACTGGTCGCCAGCCTGCTGGGAATCGTTGTGGGCGCCGGGGTCGCACGCGGACTGCAGTTGCTGTTCCAGGCTGCGGGGGCGCCGTTCCCGTCCGCCGCGCTGGTCTTCCAGCCGCGCACGATAATCGTCGCCCTGACCGTGGGCCTGGTGATCACCCTGGCCAGCGCCGTGCTGCCCGCCCGTCGGGCCAGCGTCATCCCGCCGATGGCCGCACTGCGCGACGAACAACCCCGCACTCGCGGTCTCGGCCGAAGGACCGTGATCGGTGGCTTCCTGCTCGGCGCGGGTATCGGCCTGGCGGTGATGTCCCCGCAACTCGCCGAGTACGGCACCACCAAGGCCGCGATCATGGCCGGCGCAGGCGCGCTGGCCGTCCTGATCGGTGTCCTCGCGACCGCCCCCGAACTGGCCCGTCCGGCCGCAGCGGCTATCGGCAGTCCCTTCCGCAGTGTGGTGGGACGGCTGGCGCGGGGCAACACCCGTCGCAACCCGCGCAGGACGGCAGCGACCGCCGGCGCACTGACCATCGGCGTGGCTCTCATGTCAGCGATCAGCGTCTTGGCCGCCAGCACCCAGGCATCGGTGGCAGGGATCGTCGACGACGTGATCGGCGCGGACTTCGTGGTCACTGGATACGGGTTCCAGCCGTTCACTGGCGACGTTGCGACGGCCGTCCGGGCGACCCCGGGAGTGGCGCAGGCGGCGGTGGTGAAGCAGGTCCCTGCGCGCGCCCCCGGCAGCGGTGACACCCTGATCACCGGCGTAGACCCGCAGGACATTCAACAGGCCCTCTCCTTGACGGCCACGGAAGGGTCGCTCGACGACCTCACCGCGGGCAAGGTCGCACTCGACACAGAGACCGCTGACGAAATCGGCGCCGGGGTCGGCACTGTCGTTCAGGTCTTGAGCGTGGTGGGTCCGGTCGACCTGGACGTCGCCATGATCTACGAGGCCGCCGGCGGCTTCACCGGCTATGTCGTCGGTCTGCCGACCGCGCGCGAGCTCGGGGCCTCCGACCAGGACAACGTGGTGTACGTGATCAAGGACCCGACGGCCTCCGCACAGACCGTCGAGGCGGATCTGAACCTCGCGCTCGAGCCGTACCCGAATGTCCAGGTCCTCGATCAAGCAGCGTTCAAGCAGAGCATCGGGGATCAGATCGGGCAGTTGCTCAACTTCCTGTTCGCGCTGTTGGTCCTCGCCGTGCTCATCGCACTGCTCGGGATCGTCAACACCCTGGCGCTGAGTGTGTTCGAACGCACCCGCGAGATCGGACTTCTTCGCGCGGTGGGGATGATGCGCAAAGGCATTCGCCGCACGATCGTCCTCGAGGCGTTCATCATCGCTGTCTTCGGGGCTGTGCTGGGCATGGTGATCGGGGTGGCGTTCGGGGTCCTACTGCAGCGCATCCTGGCCACGGAAGGCATCGAGAAGTTCGCCGTCAACGGCGCGCAGTTGGTGCTGTTCCTTTTGCTGGCCGCCGTCGGTGGGGTACTGGCTGCGCTGTGGCCGGCGTGGCGGGGATCACGCCTTCGGATCCTGGACGCCATCGCCACTGAATAGCGCGCTCACGTCGTCCAGGGTGAGACCGTCCAGCGTTGCGACGTGGCGCACCCCTCGGCCATCGAGTTCCTGCACGGCGGGGCCGACGGCCAGCACGTGGCAACCCGCCGCCAGCCCGGCAGCGGCCCCGGTCGGGCTGTCCTCGACCACCACACTGCGTCCGGGCGTAGCCTCCAGCAGTTCACAGGCGCGCAGGTATGGGTCTGGGTGGGGTTTGGGCCGTCCCACCTCTGAGGCACTCACCGTGAGATCCACCGGAAAGTCCACGTTCGCCAGCAGAAGGTCCAGCAGCACACGCCAGGAGTTACTCACGATCGCAGTGGGCACACCGGCCGTCCTGGCCTGCGCGAGGAGGTGGCGCGCTCCGGGCATCCATTGCGCAGGCAGGGTGGCCACCATGTGTTCGATCTCCGTGACGAGGACCCGTGCGACATGCCCTTCGTCCGCCCCCGTGCGCGTGGACATGTGCGCCACGACCCGTTCCAACGGACCACCGATCGAGGCTGCCTGATCCTCGGCGGTCCAGGTCTGGCCGAAGTACGTCATGGTCCGCTCCTGCGCTGCCTCCCAGAGCACCTCGCTGTCCAGCAGGGTGCCGTCGAGGTCGAACAGCAGGGCGTCAGGTCGCGTTGAAATACGCCGCCTCCGGGTGATGGAAGATGATCGCCGAGGTCGACTGCTCCGGATCCAGCTGGAACTCCTCGGACAGGCTGACGCCGATCCGCTCCGCCGCGAGCAGCTCGCACAACGGCTTCTGCTGGCTCAGGTCCGGGCAGGCAGGGTAGCCGAACGAGAAGCGCTCGCCGCGGTACTTCTGCTTGAGGATGCCCGCGACCTCGGGGGCATCACCGCCGTCGATCCCCAGCTCGGCCCGCACCCGGGAGTGCCAGTACTCGGCCAGCGCCTCGGTGAGCTGCACGGACAGGCCGTGCAGCTCCAGATAGTCGCGGTAGGCGTTCTGCTCGAACAGGGCCGCCGCGGCCTCATCGACCCGCGAACCCATGGTCACCAGCTGCAGGGCGATCACGTCACCGTCAGGTCGCACGTAGTCGGCCAGGCACAGGTGACGGCCGCGCTTCTGCCGCGGGAAGTCGAAGCGTGCGATCTCCTGCTCCGGGTCATCCGGAGCCCCGATGATGACCGCGTTCCCGTCCGAGTGCGCGGGCCAGTAGCCGTAGATGACAGCAGCCTGGAGCAGCCCCTCACTGGTCACCCGGTTCAGCCAGGTGCGCAAGCGCGGACGCCCTTCGGTCGCAACGAGTTCCTCGTAGTCCGGGCCGGACTTCCCAGGACTCAAGCCCCACTGCCCACGGAACAACGCCCGCTCATCGAGGTACGCGACGTAGTCCTTCAGTGCGATGCCCTTGACGATCCGGTCACCCCAGAACGGGGGCCTCGGCACTGGTGTGTCGCGCGCGACGTCCGAGGTCGCATCCGGATCCTCCGGCGCCAACGGGCGGGGGGTGGTCCGGACCCGCCGCTGCCGGCGCTCGGGGAGAGCGGCGCCCGGCTCACCGCGTTTCACCGCCATGACCGCGTCCATCAAGGCCAGGCCCTCGAAGGCGTCCTTGGCATACCGAACCTCGCCGTCGTACATCTGCGCGAGGTCCTGTTCCACGAACGCGCGCGTCAAGGCCGCGCCACCGAGAAGCACCGGGAAGCGCCCGGACACCCCTCGCGTGTTCATCTCCTCGAGGTTCTCCTTCATGATCACGGTGGACTTCACGAGAAGCCCGGACATCCCGATCACGTCGGCCCGGGCCTCCTCGGCGGCCTGCAGGATCGTGCCGATCGGCTGCTTGATGCCGATGTTCACCACGGAGTAGCCATTGTTGCTCAAGATGATGTCGACGAGGTTCTTTCCGATGTCGTGTACATCGCCCTTCACCGTGGCCAGAACGATCGTGCCCTTTCCGGACTCATCGCTCTTCTCCATGTGGGGCTCGAGGTGGGCCACTGCGGTCTTCATGACTTCTGCGCTCTGCAGCACGAACGGCAACTGCATCTCCCCCGAACCGAACAGGTCACCCACGATGCGCATCCCCGGCAGGAGCACGTCGTTGACGATCTCAAGGGCGGGTTTGGTCTGCAATGCCTCGTCCAGGTCCGCCTGCAGGCCCTTCGCTTCGCCGTCGATGATGCGACGCTGCAACCGCTCGAACAGCGGCAGACCGGCCAATTCATCGGCACGACCGGCCGACACGCTCTGGGCGTCGGCGAACACCTCAAGGAAATGCGTCAGCGGATCGTGGGCCAGGACATCGCCGTCGTAACGGCGCCGGTCGTAGATCAGGTCGAGGGCGGCGTCCACCAACTCCTCGAAGCGCTCCTCGCTCATCGCCACCGGCATGGGCCCACTGTAGGAGGCGCCGACCCAGCCGAATCACGCATCTGTAGTTTTTGCCCGCCTTGCGGCGTGTCGGCTTGCGGTATGCACCGCAATGGCTCGCGCACCCTGTTGGCGACGCCTGGGACGTGGTTAGAGTCCTGCGCAATCTGAGGCTGCTGTGACAGTTGGGACGACGCGACCAGCAGCCGTCCGTCGACGACGAGGGGGTGGACGACAGGCATGCACGAGCGCACGAACGCCGCCACCCGCGCGGTTGTCGCGGTCGCAACCAGCGTCGCCCTCAGCTTCGGACTCGTCGGCGTGGTGTTCGCCGGCCACGCAGACGCCGCGACACCCTACGTCGCCATCGGCGCTGTCAACGTCAGGTCGGGCCCGGCCAC
>CALFYG010000031.1 GCA_937952095.1 uncultured Micrococcales bacterium
GCCACGGGACGCGATCGCGTTGAGGTAGGCGGCGAGGGTCGCGACGAGCGTCTTGCCCTCACCGGTCTTCATCTCGGCGATGTTGCCGAGATGAAGGGCCGCGCCACCCATCAACTGCACGTCGAAGTGACGCATGCCGAGGGTGCGCACCGCCGCCTCGCGAACGGCGGCGAATGCCTCGGGGAGCAGGTCATCCAGCGACTCCCCGTTGGCGTAGCGCTCGCGCAGCTCGACGGTCTCGTGCTTGAGCTCCTCGTCGGTGAGGTCCTTGAAGTCTTCCTCGAGGTGATTGACCGCTTCCGCGTAGTTCTTCAGGCGACGGAGCAGGCGCCCCTCGCCAACCCGAAGAGCGCGTTCGAGAACGTTGGCCACAGATCACTCCTTTTCACGGCACGGCAAAGCGCGCACGTTACCAAGCCGTAATCGTAGCAAGAGGCGGCTGGTAGCAGGCTGCCAGCCGCCCCTGTGGCGATTACGCCCTGCGGGAACGCCGGGCCGGAGCCGCGGCCTCCTCCTCGAGCGAGATCACGCCGTAATCCCATCCCTTGCGGCGGTAGACCACACTCGGCCGGTCGGTTTCGGCGTCGATGAACAGGAAGAAGTCGTGCCCGATCATCTCCATCTCGGTGACGGCCTGCTCGACCGACATCGGGACCGTCTCGTGGGTCTTCTCCCGGACCACCAGCGGCCCCTGCTCCCACACCGTGTCCGAGTCCAGGTCGACCTCGACCTCGTCCTCGACCGACGGGACCTCGAGGTTGTCGAAGCCGGCGGCGCGCGGGCTGCGCGTCGACTCCGCACCGTGGCGGTGGTACCGGGTCTTGTCCGCGGCCCGGCGCAGACGCTGCTCGAGCCGGCCGTAGGCGATGTCGAGCGCCGCGTACTTGTCGGACGCTGCCGCCTCGGCCCGGATCACCGAACCGTTGGCACGCGTGGTCAGTTCGACCTCGAAGGCGCGATCGGCGAGGCGGGGGTTGGCCTCCTTGGAGACCTCCACGTCCACCCGCCGCAGTGGGATGCCGAACTTGTCGATGCGCTCCAACTTGCTGTGTACGTGCTCTCGGAACCGCCTCGACACCTCGACGTGTCGTCCGTGCACCACGATCTCAGCGACGTCGCTCACGACAGTCCTCCTTCATTGCCACCCCCGGTGAACAAATTCACGCTAACCCTTCGCAGGCACCTACCGCACGTCGGGTCCGCCCATCGCACTAGCGATGACCACATGGGCTAACGGCGTGTAGCCAGCGGTGCGCAGTGCGCGATCACATGCGTCCAAGGTGGCCCCGGACGTGCGCACGTCGTCGACCACCACCACCGGCCCGGAACCGGGTTCCCTCACCCGCACGGCATGACGCATGTTCTGCCGGCGCTGGGCGAAACCGAGTCCGGCTTGATCTGCCCGCCGCCTGCCTTGCAGGAGCCCCCGGTAGGGCAGTCCGAGAGTCCGCGCCGCGCGCTGCGCAAGCACAGCCATGTGATCGAATCCGCGACGTCGCACAGCAGCAGGCGCCGACGGGGACGCAACCACCAGTGGCCGGGTCCCGGGCCACTGGTCGACCATGACCAAACCCGCGGCCAGAACATCGGCGAGTTGGCCGGCCAGTGCACGGACCCCTCGGTCCTTGAACGCCACGATCGCCTCGGGAACGCAGTCGGCGTACGGGACGCAGGCCACCGTGGGGGTCGCGGTCGGCAGCCACCCGGGATCCACGAGGCACGCAAGACGGTCGGCGCAGTCCGGACACCAGGGCCGGCCCGGCGATGCGCATCCGGCGCACTGCACACCGAGCGCGATCGCGAGCAGAGCGTCGACCCAGTCCATGAGACCCAGCCAAGCCGCCGTGCGGTGCTCGGACAATCGCCCCGGCCCAGGGTGTGGACAAGCCACCGCGCCGACCGGCGATCAGCCGGGGTAGCGCGGCTGCCGTCCCGCCACCAGCGGGACCCAGGTACTGCCGTTGAACTGCCAGATCTGCCCGTCCGCGGTGCCTGAGAGCAGCGGTCGGCCCGGACCCGCAGCGACACTGCGTGCACGCGGCGGACCGCCCAACAGACGCACGGAGAACAGCCCCAGGTCCACCGTCGCCACCTGGGCAGGTTGCCCGGGATCCTCCACGAGCAGGGCCACCTGTGTGGCCGACGCCCATGCCGCCGCACGCACAGGACCGGTCGGCAGTTGGCGTGGGGCGGACACTGTGGGCGGGCCGGTGCTGCGGTCGACGCGCAGCAGATAGGCCCGGGCGTCATCAGCGGGCCCGGCAACCACAACCACCCGGGTGCCGTCGCGTGAGACCTGCACAGAGCGCACGTCGGGCAGTCGTAAGGGCACGTCCCGCGACCCGAGCACCGTCACGACCTGCGCCCCCGAGGCCCCGTCGGGCAACCACAACAGGCCTGTGCGGTCCCAGGAGCCACCAGCGCTGGTGGCCGTGGTGCGGGCGGGCCGCCACCTGGCACCGGCCTCTGTGCGGGCCGTGAGGACCTCCGGCGACCGGTCGGTGGCGGCCACCGCGGTCTGGTCGAGGCTGATCACCGGATGCCTGATCGGAGGTTCTCCGACCCCCGCGGCCCCCGGCACCGGCGCCGCGACGGTGCCCGGCGCAGCCATCGACAACACCGCACCAGACCGAACCAGGTACCAGGGCGCGTCCGAAACCAACCCGTCCGGATTGAACTGTGGCCAGGACCCGCGGGGTTGCACGGCCTCCGTGCCGGCGACCGGGAAGGGTTGCCCCCCGGCAGTGATCACCACACCGCGCATCGACGGCACCTGCCGCAGCGTCCAGAGCAACTGGGCGGAGAGTTGTTGCCGCGCCACATCGTCGGCTTGCTGCGCCTGCTCGGAAAGATCCACCCGCACGATGCCGTCAGCGGTGCTCACGGACGCCAATTGCGTGCCCTCGGGGAACCCGGTGATCACGGCCGGCGCCAACCACGCACCCGGACCGGCCAGCAGCGAGCGGACCAAGGCTTCGGTCACGTCGCTCTGACTGCTCTGGAACAACACCGGATTCGGGGCGAGGATCCCCCCTGGCTCCGCGACGAAGTACGTCTGGAACTCCCGGTACGAGCGTTCAACAGCTGCCCGCGACAGCAGCAGTCCATCGGGAGGGTCCGCGATCCGCCACTGCCCATCGACCTGGACGAGGCCGAAGCGCTGTGTCATCGCGGTGTCGGGGCGGGCCGGGATGTACTGGGCACGGTCGGAGATGGCCGCGACCTGCGTGGCGGTGAAGGTCACCTCGGTCTGCGTCGTCGCGGTCAGCGTCTCGGTGCCGTTCCCGTAGACGCGGGACCCGGCATCCGGATCCCACTGCCTGGCAGCGGCGGGAGTCAGGTACAACTTGGCCACCGCATGCCCGTCCTCGAACCCCGAGGCGGCATCGAGGAACCCCTGCACGATCTCCGTCTGGGACATGCCGACCCGAGGCGGACGCGCCAGTGCCCGCACGAAACTGGTGGATGCCACATCCGGCACCGCCTGGTCGACCTCCACGACCGGGCCGCTGGTGGGTACCTGCGCACAGCCGGCCAGCAGCGCTATCCCGATGATCCCGGGCACCAGGGGCTTCATACCTGCACCTGCGTCGGGTCCAGTGGCAGCGGTGACTCCGCCGGCAACGGATGCCCCGCCACCCGCGGCACGGTCAGCCGGAACAGTGCCCCCTCGCCGGGCCGTCCCCACACGGACAGGCGTCCGCCGTGCAGACGGGCGTCCTCCAGCGCGATGGACAGGCCGAGTCCGGTACCGCCCAAGGTGCGGGCACGCGCCGGGTCGGCTCGCCAGAACCGGTCGAACACGCGGTCGAGGTCTGCATCATCGAGCCCGCGGCCGTGGTCGCGCACAGAGATCGCGATGGCGTCCTCGGACCCCGCCACTCGGACGTCGATGGGCTCGCCCTGCCCGTGCTCGATGGCGTTCGACAACAGGTTGCGCACCACGCGTTCGATCCGACGGGGATCCACCGCAGCCACACACGGATCCTGAGGGAGGTCCAAGACGATTCGGGAGCCTTGGGACTCGGCCAGCGGCTGATTCGCAGCCACCACATCGTCGACCAGTTCGCGCACGTCCACCGACTCCGTCTCCAGGTGCGCGGCCCCCGCGTCGAACCGGGAGATCTCGAGCAACTCGGTGAGCAACTGCTCGAAGCGGTCGAGTTGATCGTGGAGCAGTTCACTGCTGCGGCGCAGCTGCGGCGGGATCTCGTCGCGCTGACCGTAGATCACGTCGGAGGCCATCCGCACCGTGGTCAGCGGCGTCCGCAGTTCGTGGGAGACGTCCGACACGAACCGCTGCTGCAACCGGGACAGGTTCTCGAGCTGGCGGATCTGCGTCTGCAGCGAGGCCGCCATGTCGTTGAACGCCAGCGCCAGAGCAGCCAGGTCGTCCTCCCCGCGCACCGGCAGTCGCTGTTCGAGGTGTCCAGCCCGCACCAGTTCGGCGGCGCGTGCCGCCTGGCGTACCGGCAGCACCACATGGCGTGCGATCAGCAGCATGATCAGTCCGAGCAGTGCGACCAGCAAGGTCCCGGCCAGCCACGCGGTGGAGCGCACCAGGTCCAGGGTCCCCTGCAACTCTCCGTACGGGAACAGGTAGTAGACCTCGTACGCGACGTCGGCGCCGAGCGGCAGCAGCGCGCCCACGGCCAGGCCGGGCTGTTCGGGTGCATCGACGTAGCGCACCGTCGTGAAGGTCCACACCTCCTGCCCCTCCAATTGCACTTCTGCACGCATCTCGGCCGGGACGCTGGACACCTGCACAAGGTTGGTGCCCCGTTCCGGCAGGTCGGCGACCGCCGGACCGGAGCCGTCGAGCAGCAGCACCTCGAACGCCGAACCCCCTTCACTGCCGGTCAGCAGCGCACCCATCAAGGCATCGGCCAGACCCTCACTCGGTACCGGCGGCCCGGCTTCGCTGGCCTGCAGGACCACCTGTTGCGCCGCTGCCAGACCGACGTTGGCCTCCGCGATGGACTTGCTGGTGTTGGCGTCGACCAGTCCGTTGGTCACCCGGACCAGCAGGAATCCAAGGCTCACGCTGACCAACAGGGTCGCGGCCACGAGGGTCGACGCCACCACACGGAAGGCCAGCGAGCGACGCCACCTGCGGGCCAGGGCTGTGAACACGGCTCAGCCCGAGTCGTCGCACGCCTTGTAACCGACCCCACGGACGGTGAGGACCAGCTCGGGGTTCTCCGGATCGTGTTCGATCTTGGACCGCAGGCGCTGCACGTGCACGTTGACCAAGCGGGTGTCGGCCGGGTGTCGATACCCCCAGACCTCTTGCAGAAGGACCTCGCGGCTGAACACCTGCCACGGTTTGCGGGTCAGACAGACCAGCAGATCGAACTCCAGAGGTGTGAGGTCGATGGTCTTGTCGCCGCGCCGGACGTTGTGGCCGGCCACATCGATGGTCAGGTCGCCAAGGTGCAGCACCTCGGGCTTGGCGTCCTCGACGCGACGCAGGCGGGTGCGGATGCGGGCGATCAACTCCTTGGCCTTGAAGGGCTTCACGACGTAGTCGTCGGCGCCGGACTCCAACCCGAGGACCACGTCGACCGTGTCGGTCTTCGCCGTCAGCATGACGATGGGGACCCCACTTTCGGCGCGGATCGCCCGGCAGACCTCGATGCCGTCCTTGCCCGGCAGCATCACGTCGAGGAGCACGAGGTCGGGACGGGTGTGGCGGAACGCCTCGAGCGCCCGCGAACCGTCGGCGACGAAGAACGGCTCGAAACCGTCACCTTGCAGGACGATCCCCAGCATCTCCGACAACGCCGGATCGTCATCGACGACCAGCACACGACCCTTCACGCTTCCACTATCGCAGACACCTAGAGCAGGAACAGGATCCCGATCGCCCCCGGCATGTTGTTGGTCATGTGGGCGACGATCGAAGTCGTCGTGTTGTTCCTGTGCACCCGGGCCCAGCCGAGGATCAGGCCGATCGCGAACAGCAGGGCGAAGCGCACAGGTTCCAGATGCATCGCAGCGAACAAGGCCGCCGACACGATCACGGACAGCCACCTGCTCATGCCGCGCTTGAGCAGGCTCGTCATGAGCAGGCCGCGGTAGCACAACTCTTCGACGATCGGTGCGCCGAATCCGACGGCGAGGGCGAACAACAGTCGCGCGATGGGGAAGTCGTTGAGGTCGCGCGCCACCTCCCCCGCGCTGGAATCGAACTCTCCGAACAGTGCGGTGAGACCGGCGGCGATGATGCTGGCCGCGATCAGGGCACCGACGCCGAACAGGACACCCCAGCCGATATCGGCCCATGTGACGCGCAATCCGAAGTCGAGGCGCATCCCGTTGCCACGCAGCCGGCTGATCAGCCACGGCCAGCCCCCCATGCCCAGCCACGGCAGCACCACGCCGACCAGCAGCGCCCAGGCGTAGATCGCCGTGCCCTCCTGGGTCATCAGGATCGGGATCCCGGAGATCACGCTGAAGATCAGCCAGGCGGCGACGGCGATGAAGAAGTCCGGCACGCCCCATCCCGGCCGCTTGAGGCGTACGCCCTGCCACCAGGCCGTGATGGCCGCGTCGGTGGCGCCCGGATACGGGGCGAGGACGGGCGCTGGGGCGACGACCGGGGGACTCACGCCCTCCAGTCTGCCAGCCGATGGGCGTCAGTCCACCGGAGGCGGCGACACCGAGCGGTCGAGATCCGGTTCGAGATAGATGTAACGCGCCGTGGGCACCACCGCCCGTACGGCCGCCTCTGCGGTGTCGATCCCCCGCGCGATCGTGGTCGCGTCGTCCTCGCCGCCGATCGCGATCTTGGCGGCCACCAGCAGTTCGTCCGGGCCGACGTGCAGGGTCTTGAGATGGATCACGCGATCAACCTCGTCGGTGGCCTCGAGTGCTTGCCTGATCGCGGCATCCTGCTCGGGCAGAGCGGATTCACCCACGAGCATGCTGGACATCTCGAACGCCAGGAACACGGCGATCACGACCAACAGGGTCCCGACCGCCATCGCACCGAGGCCGTCCCAGCGGGCATCGCCGGTCAGAGTCGCCATCCCCACACCGATCAGCGCGAACACCAGACCGACCAGGGCACCGGCGTCCTCCAGCAGGACCACGGGGAGTTCCGGTTGCCGGGCATCGCGGATGAACCGGAACAACGACCGCTTCCCGCGGGACTTGTTGGACTCCTTGAACGCGGTCCGGAAACTGAAGGCCTCCAGACCGATGGCGATCAGCAGGACCGCCAGCGCGATCCCGACATCACGCAGTTCCTCGGGATGGGTGAACTTGTGGAAGCCCTCGTAGAGGCTGAAGATGCCACCGACCAGGAACAGCACGATGGACACCACGAAGGCGTACACGTAGCGCACCCGCGCATACCCGAACTGGTGCGTGGGGTCCGCGGCGCGCTTCGCCCGCTTCCCCCCGAGCAGCAGCAGCAGTTGGTTGGTGCTGTCCGCCACGGAGTGGATGGCCTCGGAGAGCATGGACGACGAGCCCGTGAGTATGAACGCCACGAACTTCGAGATCGCGATGCCGACGTTGGCTGCCAGCGCCGCCAGTACGGCCTTGGTACCACCCTCAGTGCTCACGCGGCAATCCTGCCCTAACCGCGGCCGATGTGGTGGGCCACGACCGCACGTCCGTGCGCCTCGACCTCGACCTGCGGATCCCCGGGCGCGAGCAGTGCCCCGTCCCCGGGTGTCAGCACCACCTCGCCGAGCTTCGCCTCACCCTCCAGACACACGACGATCCGGGCGTGCCCTTGGTCGGCAATACACGTGGCACCGGACACGACATCCACCCGGAAGGGGGCCCCTGCCGGGTCGTAATGGGCGACACCATCGACGCTGGCAGGTGACAGCGGATGCGGCTGGGCTCCGGTCGACATGGCCGCCAACGCCGCGTCCACCGCGATCGTCTTCGTCGTCAGCCCCAGGCGCAGCACGTTGTCACTGTTGACCATGACCTCGACCCCGGTTCCGCGCACGTAGGCGTGGACAGTGCCGGGGTCCACGAAGACCGCCTCCCCCGGCTGCAGGGTGCGGGCGTTCAACAACGCGGCCACAAAGACCCCTGGATCGCCCGGGAAGTAGTGCGCCACGTCGTGGATGACACCGGCCTCGTACTCTGTGAGGCCCGCCGCACCGAACGCTGCAGGCAGGTGCTCGGCATTGCTGACGACCTCCTGCAGCGGAAGCGTCAACAGCGTGCGCACACACCCGCGGATGTCTCCGGCGGCCAGAGCGGACTGCGCTCCTCGCAGGCCGGGTCCGAGATGGCTGAACACGTCGGCGCTGCGCTGCGGCGCCCGGAAGCCCTCCAGGATGACGAACGGTTCGAGGGCGATCAGGATCTCGGCCTTGGCGTACGGGTCGGAGAGCAGGCGCGGTGCTCCAGGATCGGCCTGCTGCACCTCGTACTGGGCGCGGGCCATCTCGGCCGGTGGATGGATCTGGATGGACAGGGGGCGGGCCGCGGCCAGGATCTTGGTGAGGATCGGCAGCGGGGTCGTCGCCTCGCCGCCTTCGTCGCGTAACGGCGACGGGCCGTTCGGATGCGATCCGAACCACAGCTCCGCCTGCGGGCCGTCGGTCGACGCCGTCCACGCGGTCAATCCGTCGACCGGACCCCAGTCGTAGGCCTGGAGGTGTCCACGGACGATCTGCATGGTCACATGCCCTCCGTCCGGCGCCAGCGGCCGAACCGCGGATCGATGTCCTCGGCGCTGCGGGAGGGATCCCGGCGCTGCATGAGCGCCGTGTAGATGCTGGCGAAGTCCACCAGCCCGACAAGATCGGCCAACTGCTCGATCGCATGCCCGCCGGTCGACACGATGCTCTGGTAGGGCACGTCGAGACGTTCGCAGGTCTGCACGACGGCGTCCGCGATCGTCGCGGTGTCCGGATGTTCCATGGCATCGCGCACCACGACGGCGCGCAGGCGGGGCTGCGGCTCGGAGTCCAGGGTGCGGTCGCGGAAGATGTCCTCCTCGCTCGGTGGCCCCGCCCAGGGCCCACCGAGCAGTCCGGCGTGGGTGCGGGCACCCTCTGGAAGAACCCCCACGACGCTGGGCCAGTCCGCGTTCTCGGCCAGTTGCCGTCCGAGCCTGCGCGCCGCCACCGCCCCGATGTCACCGCTGCCCCAGACCACCGGCAGGCCGGAGGTCAGGTGGATGCTCAGGTCCTTCGCCGGGTTCTCGGGGGTCAGCACCTCGACCCCACACTGCATGGCCCGGGCGTCCAGGCGATCAGCAGCAGCGGCCAGCCCGTCGCGGGCGTCGGCGACGACACCGAGTTCGCCGGCCAGCAGCAGCAGTGGCGCCGACAGAGCCCACAGCAGCGACCGAGCCTTCTGGACGTCCTGCAGCGGGCTCAGCCGCGACACCGGCCAGAACGACACCCCGCGCGAGTTGCTGCACACCTCCTGCAGCGCAGAGTCCGCCGCACCGATCCCCAGCACTGAACTCCCACGGCGTTGGGCCTCGCTGACGAACGTGAGGATCTCAGGGGTGCGGCCGGAGGCCGAGACTGCGACGACGAGATCCATGGGCCCGACCCAACCGGGCAGGGTGGGGCCGCCGAGCGCGAAGACGGGCAACGGCGATCCGCGACCCGCCACCGCGGCGAGCACCTCCCCGGGTGCACTCGAGCCCCCCGCACCGACCACGCACAGACTGCGGGGGCGACCCTGCTCCACCAAGGGGCCGAGGGCGTGGCCATCGTCGGCGTCGAGCGTGCTGCGAATCGCGGCCCCGGCGGATGCCGTACTGGCCAGCATCCGCTGGGCGTCGATCTCGACCAACTCGTCGGGTTCGTCGAGAAGCGTGTCGTCGAGGCTCACGAGGGGTCCGCAACACCCACCACGCCGGACGGACCGGGGGTGGCCTGATCCAGAAGCATCACCGGGATGCCGTCGCGGACGCTGAACACCGCCTCACATGCGGTGCACTGCAGACCGTCTGCCACCTCCGTCACGGGCGCATGCTTCGGGCACGGACAGGCGAGGACGTCCAGCAATGTCGGGTCGAGGCTCACGGCTCACAGCCTAATCCGGCGGGTGGGTGTCACATCAGCGGTACAGGGCAAGAACCTCGTCACGCAGGCTCTGCATCTGAGCCTGCGTCGGGGCCTCGACGTTCAGCCGCAGCAGCGGTTCGGTGTTGGAGGGGCGCACATTGACCCACCAGGTCCCACCATCGACGGTGAGGCCGTCGAGTTCGGAGACGGTGACGTCCCGGTCGGCGAAGTGGGCCCGGACATCCGCGATGGCCGCCTGTTGATCGGCGACCTCGGTGTTGATCTCACCGGACAACACGTAGCGGCTGTACGGCTCGAGCAGTTGCGACAGGGTCGTGCCCTCGGGGGTGGCGGCCAGGCTCGACAACACGTGCAGTGCCGCCAGCATGCCGCTATCGGCACGCCAGAAGTCCCGGAAGTAGAAGTGGCCCGAGTGCTCACCACCGAAGACCGCGCCAGTCTCGGCCATGGTGGCCTTGATGAACGAATGACCGACACGGGTCACGACCGGCACCCCGCCGTTCTCGGCGATGATCTCCGGCACCGCCCGCGAGGTGATGAGGTTGTGGATCACCGGCGCCCCCGGTACCCGGGCGAGTTCCTGGGTGGCGATCAACGCCGTCAAGGTGGACGGGTTCACCAATTCCCCACGCTCATCGACCACGAAGCACCGATCCGCGTCACCGTCGAACGCCAGGCCGAGGTCGGCGTCGCCGGCACGTACGGCGGCCTGCAGGTCGACGAGATTCGCAGGGTCGATGGGGTTGGCTTCATGGTTGGGGAAAGAGCCGTCGAGCTCGAAGTACATTTCTTCGACGGTGACGGGCAATTTGCCCAGGACAACCGGCGCGGTCAGCCCGGCCATGCCGTTGCCCGCGTCGACGACGACCCGCAGGGGCCGGCCAAGCGGTGGGACCAGGCTCAGCAGGTAGTCGGCGTAGTCGGTGAGCATCTCGCGCTCACTGATGTGCCCCACCGGCCCGGCGTACTCCGGCACACCCTCGACGAGCATCGCTGAGATGTCCGCCAACCCACTGTCCTGGCCGACCGGAGCCGCCCCCGCCCGGCACATCTTGATGCCGTTGTAGGCCGCCGGGTTGTGGCTCGCGGTGAACATCGCCCCTGGCAGGTCCAGCGTGCCGGAGGCGAAGTACAGCCCGTCGGTGGAGCACAGACCGATCAGCACCACATCGACCCCGTGCGCTGTGACCCCTTCGGCGAAGGCCCGGGAGAAGCCCGGCGACGACGGCCGCATGTCGTGGCCGACGACCACCGCGCCCGCCTCCCGCAGTCCCAGCGCTTCCACGAAAGCGGCACCGACAGCCCTGACGAATTCCGGGGTCAGTTGCTCATCGACCAGACCGCGAACGTCATAGGCCTTGATCAACGCTGAGACGAGGTCCGCCGGGAACACTTCGCTGGAGGGGCTCATGCCCGCAACGCTATTCGATCGGGCGCAGGACGCGCAGATGACCTTTCCCACCGACCGTCACCTGGCCAGGCTCCTCCGGCGCCGGGGCCGGGCTCGACGCCGGCCGGGCAGCTGAGCGCACAGCGTCCGCGAGCGCCTGCAACGCGTCCTGGGACGGTTCCAGAGCCGACGGGTCCGGCTCGAGGCGCACCACGTCCCAGCCTCGCGGGGCGGTGAGGCGCTGCGAGTGCTCCTCGCACAGGTCATAGGAGTGCGGCTCCGCGAACGTGGCCAGCGGTCCGAGCACGGCCGTGGAGTCTGCGTAGACGTACGTGAGTGTGGACACCGCGGGGCGTCGGCAGGAAGGCCGCGAGCAGGAACGCGTGTTCACCGCCCCACCGTAACCTCCGCTCATCTGCCCACCGGGTCCGGCCTCAGACACGCGGGTACCCGGAGTCGAGATCATGCGCGGCCACCCCCAGGAACACCCCGGCCTGCTCGGTGAGGACGTCCTGGAGGAGATCGGTGAGGTGGCGCGACGAGTCGGCCCGCAGCTCGATGGCCCATCGGTACACGGTGATGCGCGCGGCGAAACCGGCGTCGGCCGGGTCGAACACCGCCAGCGCGGGGTGTTCGGCCTCCGGCACGTCGCTGACCGCGACCTCGATGTACTGCAACTCGGGGTTGTTCAGCGCCAGGCGGTCCCACGCCATGAGGACCTGCTCGTCGAACCTCGCGGCGCGGCTGCGAGCCACGGGGACGGCCCGGGGCGCCAACGGACCTCGCAGACCGCGGTCGCGCCGATCGCGGCGCCGTGCCCGTTGCCGGGCTCCGGGGTCCGGGGACCACGTGACCCGCACGGATTCCGAAGTCCCGGTGGAGCGGTGACCGACGCTCGTCAACATACGGCTGACTGTAGTGGCGGGTACGACAAAGGGCGGCTCACCACGCTGGCGAGCCGCCCTTTGTCGTATGGATTTTTCGGGGAAGAAGTGAGGAAGTGTGGTTTCAGACTGCGGCGCGCTTGAGGCGGCGGCGCTCACGCTCGGAGAGCCCGCCCCAGATGCCGAACCGCTCGTCGTTCTCGAGTGCGTACTCGAGGCATTCGCCCCGGACCTCG
Organism: uncultured Micrococcales bacterium; assembly: GCA_937952095.1. GTDB lineage: Bacteria > Actinomycetota > Actinomycetes > S36-B12 > UBA10799 > JADKAV01. The sequence goes on from CALFYG010000031.1 coordinate 12,530, forward strand.
CACGATGCGCAGATGCGCTTGGCCTCCCTGGTCGATCCTCCCTTTTCGGGGAAGAACGACTCCGGGTCGGTCTCCGCGCACAGCGCGCGTTCCTGCCAGCTCAGTTCTTCCACTTCGGCCAACGGCAACCGGACGATCGACTCCTGCATGTTTCCTCCACTCCCGCGCCCCGATGCGCGTGATGACGACAACGATGAAATTACATGCTCGTAAGTAGCCCCTCAACCGGAATCCCCAGAATGGGCCGTTCAGGTGACGTGATATCGGTCGCGTGACACCTGGCTGTGGATGACACGCCGGGGAATGGCCACTCGGACGGCGTGTCGGCGCTCACGCAGCGTGACCCCCACGGCCGTCGCGTACCGAACTGGTTGGCGACCCCGGTTCGTCAACCAGTTCGGTACGCAAATCGGACGCGAAACCCGGCGCATCGGGCGCAGCAGGTACCCGAACTGGTTGAGTTGCACGCGGTCGACCGGAACGTCAACCAGTTCGGTACCGAGGATCTCAGCGGCCCGTGCGTGTCACTGCCGCATACGTCGTCGTCCGCTCCACCGCCGGCCGGCCGGCCATGGCCGCCATCTCATGCAACTGCTCTGCGGTGACCGAGGATCCGTGCGCCGAGCCCGCCATACGGCTGATGGTCTCCTCCATCAGCGTGCCCCCGAGATCGTTCGCCCCCGCCCGCAGCAATTGCGCCGCACCGGCCGGTCCCAACTTGACCCAGGACACCTGAATGTTGGAGATCGCACCGTCGAGCAGCAGTCTGGCCATGGCGGTCACCAGGATGTCCTCGCGAACGGTGGAGCCGGGCCTGGCCTTGCCAGCCAGGTAGAGCGGGGCGTTGTGGTGCACGAAGGGCAACCCGACGAACTCGGTGAACCCCCCGCTGCGCCGCTGCACCTCACGCAAGGTCCGCAAGTGCCGGATCCAGTGCAACGGGGTGTCCACGTGGCCGTACATCATCGTCGAACTCGAGGGCAGGCCGACATCGTGGGCCGTGGTGACGACCTCGATCCACTCGGAGGCCGGCAGCTTCCCCTTCGTCAGGACCCAGCGCACATCGTCGTCCAGGATCTCGGCGGCGGTACCCGGGATGGAGTCCACCCCAGCGTCGCGCAGGCGCTCCAGGAACTCCCGAAGACTCAGGTCACAGCGGGTCGCACCGTTGACGATCTCCATGGGGCTGAAGGCGTGCAGGTGGATCTCGGGGACGGCCTGCTTGACGGTCCTGGCGAGGTCGAAGTAGGCGCTGCCCGGCAGTCGCGGATGGATGCCGCCCTGCATGCAGATCTCGGTGGCCCCGGCGTCCCACGCCTCCTGCACCCGGCGAGCGATCTCCTCCGGTGACAGCGTGAACGCGTCGGCGTCGGACTCCCGCTGTGCGAAGGCGCAGAAGCGGCACCCCGTGTAGCAGACATTGGTGAAGTTGAGGTTGCGGTTCACGACGTAGGTGACCTCGTCGCCGACCCGGTCGCGGCGCAGTGCGTCCGCGACGGCGGCGACCTCAGCCACCTGGTCACCCGTGGCCGCGAACAACGCCATCGCGAGCCCTTCATGGTCCGGGTCCGCCAAGGCCGCAGGGGTTTCCCGGGCCAGCGCGAGCGCCTCGTCGAAGTCCCCGGGCACCACCACCTCTCCCCCGACCACCTCGAGCGCCTCCCAGGAGCCGAAGGCGGTGTCGAAGTCGCTTCTGCGCTCGCCGTCCCGGCCCCGGATGTCGATGGTCACGGCGAGGTCGGTGCGCCCGGCGCCCCCCGCCGCGAACGTGCCGTAATCGACTGCCTGCTGCCACCGCTGCCCGGACGGCACCGCACCACGACGCAGCAGCCCGCGCTCGTCGGCCAGTGCGGCGACGAAGGGGCGAAGACGGGGGTCCAGCCAGGCGTCGCCGCGCGCCAGGAACTCGGGGTGGATCGTCAGTCTCGGGGCCAGGTCGAAGCCGGCCGCCTCGCTCACCTCGCGCAAGACGTCGATGCTTGGCCAGGGCCGCTCCGGATTGACGTAATCCGCCGTGACCGGGCTGACGCCGCCCCAATCGTCGATGCCGGCGCGGATCAGCCGGTGCAATTCGTCGGCATCGGTCAGATTCGGGGGCGCCTGGAGGTGGACCGACGATCCGAGCACGATCCGCGCGGTCGCCACGGCCGCGAGGTACTCCTCCGGCCCGCAGTCGACCACCCCGGCCATCGCGGTGCCCGGTTTGGCGCGGAAGTTCTGGATGATCACTTCCTGGATACCGTGGAACTGCCGCTCGACCGTGCGCAGCGCCAGCAGCGACTCCGCGCGCTCCTCGAGAGTCTCCCCGATACCGATGAGCAGGCCGGTGGTGAAGGGGACGCCGAGACGACCGGCGTCGGCCAGCACCCGGAGCCGCACCTGCGGGTCCTTATCGGGTGATCCGTGGTGCGGGGCCCCGGGGGTCTCGAACAACCGCCTGCTGGTGGTTTCGAGCATCATCCCCATACTCGGGGCGACCGGCCGTAACCGGCTCAGTTGCTCCCAGGACATCACTCCAGGGTTGGCGTGCGGGAGCATGCCGGTCTGCTCGAGGACGGCCACCGCGACCGCCCGCACGTAGTCGATCGTGGTGTCGTAGCCCCGGGCGTCCAGCCACGCACGTGCTGCCGGCCAACGGTCCTCCGGCGCATCCCCGAGTGTCAACAACGCCTCGGCACAACCGGCCTGTGCGCCGCGGGCCGCGATCGCCACGGCCTCGTCGATCTCCAGGTACGGCGCGTGACCTTCGCGGCGCAGGGACGCCGGGTCCGAAGCGAACGTGCAGTAGTGGCAGCGGTCGCGACACAGTCGGGTGACGGGGATGAACACCTTCGGCGAGTACGTGAGCGTCGAGGTGGCGCGATCCCTGATCCCGGCTGCGACCGCACACAGGGCCTCGAGGTCCGCCCCCGTCGCGGACAGCAGTTGCGCCACCTCGGTCACGTCGAGGGAGACTGCACGTTCAGCACGCGCGAGAGCCCGACGTAGAGTCACGTGCAAAGCCTAAGCCCCGGTGCGGCACAGGAGGGACGGTCGGATGCGGATCACGGTGCTGGCGGGCGGCGTGGGTGGCGCCCGGTTCCTGCAGGGCCTGCGGGCCGCCTTCCCGGATGATGAGATCACCGTGATCGGCAACACCGCGGATGACATCTGGCTGCACGGACTGAAGGTCTGCCCCGACCTGGACACCGTCATGTACACCCTCGGCGGCGGAATCGACCTCGAGCGCGGATGGGGTCGCAGTGACGAGACCTACGGGGTCCTCGACGAACTTGGGGCGTACGGCTTCGATCCGCTGTGGTTCACGCTCGGGGACCGCGACATCGCCACCCACCTGGTGCGCACACAACTGCTCGCGGCCGGGTACCCGTTGCACGAGGTCACCGCAGCCCTGTGCGCGCGGTGGCAGCCGGGAGTGACGCTCCTGCCCATGACGAACGACCGTGTCGAGACCCACGTAGTGGTGGACACCGAGGAGGGCCGGGCCGCCATTCACTTCCAGCAATGGTGGGTGAAGCACCGCGCTGCTCTGGCCGCCCATCAGTTCATGTTCGTGGGCATCGACGCCGCCACCCCTGCTGCCGGCGTGCTGGACGCGATCTGGCAGGCGGACGTCCTTGTGCTGCCGCCGTCCAACCCGGTGGTGAGCATCGGCCCGATCCTGGCCGTCCCGGGCATCCGGGAGGCCGTCCTCGAAACCCCAGCCCCCGTCGTCGGAGTTTCCGGCATCGTGGGCGGGAGGCCTGTGAAGGGGATGGCGGACGCCTGCCTGGCGGCGATCGGGGTGCCCGCAGATTCGGCCTCCGTGGCCGCGCACTACGGATCCCGGGGCGAGGGCGGGATCCTCGACGGCTGGGTCTACGAGACCGGTGACCCCGCCCCCGAGGGGATCCGCGCGAGCCTGGCAACGTCGACGTTGATGACCGATGAGGCAGCAGCCGAGCGCCTGGCACAGGTCACCGTCGGGTTGGTGACCTGATGCAGGCGGTGGCGGTCCCCGGACTGCCGCAGTTCGACCAGAGCGTGGATCTGGCCAGCACACTGGCTGCGGCGGTCGTCCACGTGCAGTGGCCGGATGGCTCGCAGGGAATCGCGGACGGCGACATCCTCGTGGTGAGTTCGAAGATCGTGAGCAAGGTCGAAGGGCAGTGGGTGGACGACCGCGACGACGCGATCGCGGCCGACACGGTACGCACCGTCGCCGAACGCGGGGACCTGCGGATCGTCGAGAACCATCTGGGCATCGTGATGGCAGCGGCCGGCATCGACCGCTCCAACACGACCGTCCCACTTCGCCTGCCACGAGATCCCGATGCCAGCGCTGCGGCGCTGCGGGAAGCGATCGCCGAGCACACAGGTGCCGATGTCGGAGTCGTGATCACGGACACGGCAGGCCGTCCGTGGCGACTCGGCGTCACCGATTTCTGCATCGGTGCTGCAGGGGTGACGGTGATCGAGGACCTCCGGGGCACGACTGACGACCTCGGCCAGCCACTGGAGATGACTCAGGTGGCCGTGGCGGACGAGATCGCCGCCGCGGCCGATCTGGTCAAGGGCAAGACCGGTGGCACGCCCGTGGCTGTGGTGCGCGGGGTGCAGGCAGGCGGCGACAGCATGGCCCGCGACCTCGTTCGGCCCGTTGATGAGGACCTCTTCTCCCTCGGTACCGATCTCGCACGCCAATCCGCGGTCACCGGCCGCCGGACCGTCCGCGCGTTCGCCGACCGCCCGGTCCCAGTAGCTGCGATCGAAAGGGCCGTGCGTGCGGCGTGTACCGCGCCGAGCCCGCATCACACGCGTCCATGGCGCTTCGTGCTGCTGCGGGAGAAGCGGGACGAGGTGCTCGGCGCCATGCGGGAGCAGTGGATCGCGGATCTGCGTGGCGACGGCTTCACCGAGGAGTCCATCGAGAAGCGCCTGCGCCGCGGGGACGTCCTGTGGCGGGCACCGGAGGTGGTGCTGGCCTTCAGCGACCTCGAGGGGGCGATGCACACCTACCCCGATGACCGGCGCAACGGCTTCGAGCGCGATCTCTTCCTGGTGGCCGGAGGAGCCGCGGTGGAGAACCTCCTGGTGAGCCTTTCGGCCTCCGGCTTGGGTTCGGCATGGATCTCGAGCACCGTGTTCTGCCCTCCGGTGGTCAGAGGTGTTCTCGATCTGCCCGACGGCTGGCAACCCCTCGGAGCGGTCGCCATCGGCTGGCCGGGCAGCGCCCCCGCCGACCGGCCGCCGGCCGATCACAGCGCCCACTGGTTCGTCCGCTAGTAGTCGAGCCAGCCGTTCGCGATGGCCTGATCGGCGGCCGCGATGCCGACGTCGATCTGCGCTTGGAAGTAGTCCTTGTCGAAGAAGAGGTAGCTGAACAGCTCCATGTGCCCGGGGCTGTTGCCCAGCGCGCGCAGGGCACGACTCAACGCGTAGGGCACAGAGTTGAACACGCTGCTCAGCGGATTGCCGGTCTTCTCACTGACCACGTCCTCGGCCAGAGAGCGCAGTTCGCCCGGCTCCGGGCTCACCACGATGTACGGCGTCACGCCCATGAGGGTGCCGTCGGAGTGGCGCACCTGCGCCTCGGCGGCGATCGCCTGCGCGAGCATCAGGTTGCGGGTGCGCAGCAGCCGGATGTCCTCGGCGACCTCGTTGCCCATGGTGGCGTCGAGCAGCATCGCCGCGATGTCGGACAGCGGCGGCATCGGCTCGTCGGCGGGTGAGGGCGGCAGCGGCTCGCCGGGATCGTTCGGCATCGAGTCGATGACGACCACACGCTTGGCGCCGAGGGCGATGGCCGGCCGCAACGGAGCGTTGAGCCGGACCCCACCATCGCAGTACCAGCCGGCGACGTCCGCGGGATGGTCGATACGCACCGGCGGGAAGCCCATCGGGATGGCGGCGGAGGCCAGGACGTGCTCCGCGGTCAGCGGGCCCTCACATACGTCCACCGCGCGGGCTGGGTCACGGACCTTGTGCAGCGGCAGACCCGGGCCGTGCATGAACATCATGGTGCGTGGCCGGTCCCGGCCCTCTTGTCCACCACTGGCCCTCGGCATCCGGGTGGCCGTGACTCCGATGCCGTCGATATGCCCGTCCTCCACGTTGCGCGCGAGTTGCTCCATGTCGACCAGGCGGGCCGAGCGGGTGGCCAACGGGCTGGTGTCCAGCAACGCCGATGCCCCGTGCCCGATCCCGGCCATGGACAGCAGCAGTCGGGGGCCGTCGCCGGTGAGCATGGTGCGCAGTGGGTGGCGGTGGATGCCCTTGCTGTCCATCGCCCGCCAGGTGTGCAGCATCTGTTCGGCGGCGTCATCCGGGTCCAGGTGTGCCAGCGACCCCCACATCGCGGCGTTGATGGCTCCGACGCTGGTCCCGAGGAACAGACTGGGCCGGTGACCCTCGGCCAACAGTGCCGGGATGATCCGGGTCAGTGCGCCTGCCTGGAACGCCCCCCGAGCCGCAGCCCCGGACATGATGATGGCGACATCGTCACTCACTGGTCTGAGGAGAACCTCACCGCGCAGTCGCCGAGTTCCACGCCCGGCCACACCCGCACACCTTCGAGCAGTTCGTTCCCGGCGCCGATCCTGGCGCCGTCACCGATCACAGCCGAACGGATCACACAGCCGGGCCCGATCACCGCACCGGCGCCGATGATGCTGTCCTCGACCACACTGTCGGCACCGATCTGCGCACTGTCGAACAGCACCGATCCCACCACCTGCGCCCCCGCCGACACGACCGCCTCGCGGCCCACCGCGGTGCCCGCTGTGCACGACCCTTCGACCTGGGCGCCGGCACCGATCAGCACCTGGCCCGGCGATCCGGGCAACGCCGGGGATGCGACACGTCCCAGCACGATGTCGGCACTGCCCCGCGCGAAGGCCAGGGGTGTCCCGAGGTCCAACCAGTAGCCGTCGTCGACGTGCCCCACGACGGTGCGGCCCGCAGCCAGGAGACCGGGGAACGTCTCACGCTCGACACTGACCGGCCGGCCCGCCGGGATCTCGTCGATGACACTGCGGCGGAACACGTAGCAGCCCGCGTTGATCTGATCGGTGACGATCTCCTCCGGGGTCTGCGGCTTCTCCAAGAACGCTGTGACCCGTTCCCCCTCAGTCGGGACGAGCCCGAACGCCCGGGGATCCGCCACCCGCGTCAAGTACAGCGCGACGTCAGCGTCCGCCGCGCGCCACGCGTCGACCAGGCCGGCGATGTCGAGGCCGGTGAGGATGTCGCCGTTGAAGACGACCACCGGATCGTCGGGCCCACAGGTGAGGGCGTCGGCCGCATTGCGGATGGCACCCCCGGTACCGAGGGGTTCTGCCTCCACGCGGTAGTCCAGGGCCACGCCGAAGTCCGTCCCGTCGCCGAAGTAGTCGCTGAAGACCTCTGCGCGGTACGAGGTCCCCAGCGCCACCCTGGTGACACCCGCGGCGCGGGCGATCGCGATCTGATGCTCGGTGAACGGCACACCGGCCACCGGCAGCATCGGCTTGGGATGGTTGATCGTCAGGGGACGCAGGCGGGTACCTTTTCCCCCCACCAAGAGGATCGACTCCAGCACGCCCGTCAGTCTGCCACCCGGACTGCGTACGATGCGCCCGTGACCACTCTGCGCGACGCCCGCGGTGACGCACTGCGACTACACGCCGGAACACCCCTGATCACCGACTGCACGCAAGGCCGCGTGGAACTGTCGCACGCGACGTTCGACAACTGGGTGTCCAAGACCGTGAACTTCCTGCAGATGGAGGCCGACCTCGGACCTGGTGCCCGGGTGGCGCTGAACCTGCCGCTGCACTGGATGACGGCCGTGTGGTGGATCTCGGTGTGGGAGTCGGGCGCCGATGCCGCCTTCGAGTCCGCCGGTGCGGACCTTGTCGTCGGTCATGCCGGTCAGTGCGACGTGTTCGTGGTCGCAGACCCGTTGGGTATGGCGCCGGCCCCGGCGGAGGCCGCTGCCGAGTGGTTCTTCCCCGCAGATGTGCGGGGAATGCCCGACCAGCGGGTGTTGCCACCGGGGCCGCTCGGTGGACTGCCGGGGATGACGGCCGAACAGGTCCACGCCGCCGCCCGCGAGTACGCCGCATCGGTCGGGCTCACGCCCGGTGGCCGTCTCAACACGTCACTGCAGCCGGACGATCTCACTGGTGTCCTGGCCGCGATCGCCGCCCCGCTGGTCGCGGACGCTGCGGTGGTCTACGCCGGTGGGGAGGCCGAAGCAGCGACCGCGAACGCCTGACTTGGGCCGCGTCGCCGTCCTGGCGTTGGGCCAACGAACAGTTTTCGTGTGAAGAATCGGCCATTGACGGCCCAGATCTTCACACGAAGAAGGCCTGGGCCGGCTGTGCGGCGTCGCCTCATGCGCGGCGGGCCGCCGTGAGCGCGCTCGGGGTGGCCCCCACACTGAGCAACGTCGAAATGGCCGGGCTGGTCTGCAGGAAGCGCAGCGCCTTCGCGTTACCGGTCTTGCCCGCGACGAAGAGCACCGGCCGACGCGAAGCCGCCGCTGCGGCAGCCGCCATGACCCTGGCGTTGTCGACGAGGATCGCCTCTCCCCGACGCGGCCCGAGCCCGGCGATGCGCGCGGCGCGCACCACGGGGTCCTGGGCACCGAGCCGGACCGGCCGGCGCAGAGCCGCGGCGTCGGCGTTGGAGAGTTCCTTCTTGCCGGCCACCACGATGCTGCGTGAGGCGTGCACCTTCACCCACTTCTGTACGGCGTTACCCGGGGCGCCGGACAGCGCCAGCAGGTAGCCGCCGAAAATCTCGGTGCCGGTGACCAGCCGCGACATCAAGGAGCACCACGACATCGGCAATATCACCGTGGTATCGCCCGACGTCGGCGGCGTGGTGCGGGCCC
>CALFYG010000032.1 GCA_937952095.1 uncultured Micrococcales bacterium
CGCGGGTGGCAGCCGAAGAGCTGTGGAGTTGGGACAGCGTTGCCGAGCGACTGCTCGCATTGGCTACCCCGCCCGCGGGCTCAGCCTGATCACCGGGATGGGGCGGTCGGTCTTCTCGGCGTACTTGGCGAAGCGTGGCTGGGCCGCGCAGATCTGGTCCCAGGCCTGCGCACGTTCGTCGCCGTGAAGCTGGTCCGCAGTGACCGCCGACTCCACTCCGTCGACCACGATCCGCACCTCATCGGGGTGCGCTGCGATGTTGTAGTACCAGGCGGGGTTCTTGGCCGCGCCGTTCGCCGAGGCCACCACAAACCACGATCCGTCGGGTCCGGGGAAGCGTGCCACCGGCGTCTCGCGGACCTGGCCCGACTTCGCCCCGATAGTGATGAGCAGCACCGGATCGAGGCCCATGACCTTCCCGCCGCCGCCGCGGATCTTCTTCGCCGTGCGCCGGTTGAACCAGGCCATGAATCGGCCACCCGGTTGACGTCCACCCCGGGTGCCGCTGCTCGCCTCGAATCCGCTCATTCCTGCAGGTTATGCCCCGTCACTCACAGCGTCGCCGCGGTGCGGGCGGTGTCGCGCAGAGTCCCCGCTTGTGCACCTGAGGTGAGCAGAGTGGCCCGGGCCACCACCCGGTAATCACCCTTCGGCAGGCGGGGGAGCTTCCACCGCAGGGTCTTCCCACGCCTCGGCGTGCTGTAGGCGACAGCCTTGCGGGCCACCACCCGCTGGCCTTTCAGTACCCGCACCACGAGGCCGGCCGACGAGGGCACCACTGGGCGCTTCACGCGGAAGGACACCTTCACGCGTTTGCCGCTGACCTGGGGTGTGGCGACCGTGAGGCGCGTACGGCTTCGGGACCGGTCCTTGAGTGTCCTCACCGACCGCTTGCCCTTATCGATCACGACGAGCCGGACGGAATTCAGCGAGCCCCACTGGGGGGTCGCGCGGACGGTGACCCCCGCCGCGATCGGCACCGGCGCCGAGGTGAACCTATCCACACCGCGACGATCAGTGTCCGTGAACTGCAGTCGCAGCGAGGTCGCCGGGCCGTCGTGCCGCAGGACCACGGTTCGCCCGCCGCTGAAGTCCACCTTCTCGGCGCCCGCGTCGAACGTACGCAGTGCCAGGCTCGCGGAACGGTGGTGACCACGCTGGTTGGAGGCCAGATCCAACTGCACTCGCCGGTCCTTCGTCCCGCGGAAGGTGACGGTTCCGGCCTCGGGGTCCGAGGTGAGCGTGTCCACCACGCCCGCGGCCGTCGGGATGTCCCGAACACCGCCCACGAAGCCCTTGGTCGCGGTGAACTGCGAGTACGTACCGTCAGCCGAACCCCGCACCCGGTGGGAGATCGCGGTGCCTGCGCCGGCGATGAGGAAACCGGCCGAGCCGGGGACGGCGGCGCTGTCCTGCACGGGGACGAATTCGGCATCATCGGGCACATCCGTGATGACGGCCGCACCCGATGGTGCCCCGAAGATGGTGATGCTCTGTACGGCGTTGAGCCCGGGCAGTGACGGGTCGTCCGGGATGAGACTCAGTGGCACCGCGAACAAGTCGCTGCCGCCCCCGCTCCACGTGCTACCGCCCATCAGGAATTCCCAGCGGCTCTTGTCGGCACTGATCCGGATGATGCCGCGGTCGATCTCGCGGTAGAAGTGGTCACCGCTGTTCTGATCCTCGGACGCCACGAACGGGACGTTGTTGTCATAGACGTACACCCAGACCGAACCGTCCGGCTGGTCCTCGATGTCGTACGCCGTCACGACATGTCCGCTGAAGCCGTTCTGCAGGGAGACGCCCGGGTACCGACCGGCCGCGAGTTCGGCGCGGATCACCGAGAGTTGATTGGGCAGGTCACGCTCACGACCCAGGTACCCCACCAGGAATTCAGCGGTCCCCTGTCCGGCATGGCGGCCGTCGAGCCAGGTGCTCAGCGCACTCGTGGGCCCGGTGCTGCTGGGCAGATCGTGGTTGATCGTCACCCCCGGTGCGAACTTGCTGTGCCTGACCTTGCCGGCAAGGAGTTCCTGGACGGTGCGATTGATGCCGAAGCAGTGACCGCCGGACGCCTTCAACGCGAGGTTCAGGACACCCCACACGAGGTAGGCGACCGGATCCGGCACGCCGGTGGGGATGGAGCAGCTTCCGAAAGGCCAGCACGGGTTGACCTCGATGAACATGTCACGAACGCCCACGAGATCGGTCAGTTCCGAATACGACAGCCAACCGTAGGAGTAGTTGCCGAAGGCGAACCCGTCCTGATTGCGCACGGTCCGCACAGTCAGGCCGTTCGTGCTCCGGTACCGCGGACCGGTCGGTGGCACGATGGTCACGGCACCACTGGTGGCGGTGCGGGGGATCCGGAACGTGAGGCTTCGACCGTCGGCCGCCACATCGGATCCCACCTCTGCCCGGTCGTTACCCACCTGCACCCGGGTTCCCGGGCAGAATCCGCTGCCCTCCACCCGGATGCGATCACCCGGTGCGCGGCGTCGTGGGGCCCACCCGGAGGTGTCCAGCAGAGTGGCCGAGTCCGCGGCGTCCGCCACCTGCAGTTGTAGGGTCCGCGACGGGTACCCCGGGCTGCTCGCAGCCACCGTGACAGTCCGCACTGAGCCCAGTGCGGTGGTCCGCTGGAGCCTCAGGGTGCGCTCCGCGATCAGATTCCCGCCCGGGGGCACCGTCACATCGGGGAGGATCTGGGCGGTCGGTCCTGACGAGGTGACGGCCAGCGTGACGGTGCCGGGGAAGTCACTGGTCCGCCGCACCCGCAGCGGAAGGTCCGTGACCGCGCACGACCCGAGCCGGAGGAAGGGACCTCCCACCACCGATATCTCGAAGTTGGTTCTCACCACCAACGACGTCGTGGACGAGCGCGGCTCCGGAGCGACCGACGCGTTGCCCTGGGGATCGGCCGTGACAGTCAGTTCGACGGGGGTCTCGAAGGGCGTCGCGTCATCGCTCGCGACCAACCGCATCGTGGTGGCGGTCCCCGAGGCCGGGTTGGGCAGAAACGAGGCCGTCACCCCGGTGGGAAGCCCGGCCACCGACATCGTCAACGGTCCACTGGATCCGTTGAGACGGGTGATCCCGATCGGGACATCAATGCTCGAGCCCTGCCGCAGGCTGTTGATCTGGGCCGGCGCGGAGATGCTGACGTCGGGCAGGGAGTTGTCCGGGAACTCGAACGTCAGATCATCGAAGCCGAGCGCGGAGTTGGTCGCGCCGGGACCCGTGACCGTCAGGTAGAAGTAGGCGATGTCGGGAGCCGCGCTGGTCACGCGGACCTCGGAGGTGAACCCGTTGGCACTGATGGGCACAGCAGGACTGACCCCGGCCACCGAATTGTTGGCCCGATAGGCCGTCAATTGTGCCGAGACCGCCTGTCCCGAAGGGGCGAACAGTCCCGCATACACAGTCACCGCCGACGCCGTGCGCGTGAGCCGTCCGGTCATCCCGGGTGTGACGAATTCACAGGTCACCCCGGTGTCCGGAAAGCAGACATCGATGCCCACGTCCGCGGCCACCGTCCCGGAGCGGGCCTGCCCGGGAGCCGAGCGGCGGAACGGGCGGAAGCCGATGTCGGCAGCCTCGAACCGCACGAAACTCGACGCCTCGTACTGCGTTGTGACGGGAGTGCCGAGCGCTGGTCCGGTCTCGAAGTCGACGGTCACCGTATCGGCGGCCTGGGCCGGAGCCACCGGCCCCAGCACGGTGGCCACCAGTGCGAATGCGAGCAAGGTTGGGAGGCGTCCGGCGATGTGTGCCCACCGTGTGCGGGGCACCCTCTGGCCGGTTGAACTCGTCGCCATGTCCTACACACCTGTGCCGACATTCGCAGCGAAGGTGCACGGCGCAACTTACGCGGGCCCACCCACCCGGTCAATGGGCGGTTCGGTCGGGTCTCAGCCGCGGTGCATGTCCACGAAGCGGCTGTAGTGGCCCTGGAAGGCCGTGACGACTGTCGCCGTCGGGCCGTTGCGGTGCTTGGCCACGATGATGTCCGCCTCGCCCATCCGCGGGGAGTCCTTCTCGTAGGCGTCCTCGCGGTGCAGAAGGATCACCACGTCGGCGTCCTGCTCGATCGAGCCGGACTCGCGCAGGTCGCTCATCATCGGCTTGCGGTCGGTGCGCTGCTCCGGGCCACGGTTCAACTGGCTGATCGCCACCACGGGGACCTCGAGCTCCTTCGCGAGCAGTTTCAACGCCCGGGAGAACTCCGCGACCTCCTGCTGGCGGGACTCCACACGTTTGCCGGAACTCATCAGCTGCAGGTAGTCGATGATGATCAGGCGCAGGTCGTGCTGCTGCTTCAGACGCCGGCACTTCGCCCGGATCTCCATCATCGACATGTTCGGGGAGTCGTCGATGAACAGCGGCGCCGACGACACCGCGGACATGGTGTTGACCATCCGGGTCCACTGCTGTTCGTTCAGCGACCCGGACCGCATGTGGTGCAGAGGGAGTTCGCCCTGCGCGGAGAGCAGACGCATGACGATCTCGTTGCGGCTCATCTCCAGACTGAAGATCGCGCTGGTCAGGCCGTGCTTGATGCTGCAGGAACGTGCGAAGTCCAGGCCGAGCGTGGACTTACCCATCGCCGGCCGGGCCGCGACGACGATCATCTGACCGGGGTGCAGGCCGTTGGTGAGTTTGTCGAGGTCGATGAACCCGGTCGGGATCCCGATGATGTCGCCGGTGTGGTTCTGGATCGACTCGAGTTCGGTGTAGACGCCGTCGAGCAGGTCCGACAGGGGGGCGTAGTCCTCGGCGGTCGTGCGCTGCGTGATCTCGTAGACCTCGGCCTGCGCGCGGTTGATGAGTTCCTCGACCTCACCCTCGCCGGCGTACCCGGTCTGCACGATGCGCGACCCCACTTCGACCAGGCGGCGGCGCATCGAGGCGTCGCGGACGATCTGGGCGTAGTAGGAGGCGTTGGCCGTCAAGGGCGGCGAGGCCACCAGGGTGTGCAGGTAGGGCGCTCCACCGATCCGCTGCAGCTCCCCGGAGGCCAGAAGTCCCGCACTGACCGTGATGGCGTCCGCCGGTTCCCCGCGCGAGTACAGGTCCAGGATCACCCGGTACACGGTCTGGTGCGCCGGAGTGTAGAAATCCTCCTCGCGCAGGCGCTCCACGACGTCGGCGATCGCATCCTTGCTCAGCATCATGGCGCCGAGCACACACTGCTCCGCGGCGAGGTCCTGGGGAGGCGTGCGTTCGAATGAAACGGGCGCCGCAGGCTCCATATCCAGGCTCATGGATCCTTTCTAACCACAGGGTGTGACATGCGGTTCGGGTTCCACGCAAGTGCCGGGTCCGCGTGTGGACGCGGCGGTGCAGAGCCTGTGGACGGGGTGCTCACGGCAGTTGTCACAACCTGTGGAAAACCTGGGGGAGGCGGACTTTGTGATCCCGATAACTTGCCTCTGACCAGGGATTTTACCGGTTCGTAACGTGTGGAAAGAATTGGGATGACGCAATCAGCGGTCGTCTGATTCCGGAAACTCTTGAACGCGGGCGCGAATACCGGGAACCGCGGAACGGACCATCGCCACGACCTCGTCGAAGCCGTCCTCGGACCCGTAGTAGGGGTCCGGGACCTCCGTGTCGTCGGCGTGTGGGTCGAACGAGCGCAGCAGGTCGGCCTGCACGCCCATGTGTCGCAGATCGCGCAGGTTGGCGGCATCCATGGCCAGGATGAGATCGGAGGAGGCCAGCGCCCGTGGGTCGGCCTGCCGCGCGCGGTGCTCGAGGTCGTAGCCGGCGCGGGTCAGCGCCTGCACCGCCCGTGGGTCGGCACCCTCACCGACGTGCCATCCACCGGTCCCCACCGAGTCGACCTCGACATCGAGGTCACCGAGCTCTGCTGCCAGGACGGCCTGCGCGATGGGCGAGCGGCATATGTTGCCCAGACACACACATGTGATGCGGATGGTCATCGTCCTCCTTGCCTACAACCTTGCCTACAACGCGAAGGCCGGCCCCCGGGAACTCCGGGGGCCGGCCTTCGTCGACAGTGTCAGACCGACACGACGTGCAACGTCACCGTGGCGACCACGTCCGGGTGCAGGGAGACCCGCACCGGGTAGTCACCCAGGGCCTTGATGTGGCCGTCGATCTCGATGGCCCGCTTCTCCACCAGCGGCCCACCGGCGGACTTGATGGCGTTGGCCACATCGCTGGTCGTGACCGAGCCGAACAGCCGCCCGGTGTCGCCGGACTTGGCGGTCACGTTCACGGTCAGCGCCTCGAGCTGCGCGCGCACCTCATCGGCGTGCTCACGGCTGCGGATCTCGCGAGCCCCGCGTGCGCGCTTGATCTGGTCGATCTGCTTCTCCGCGCCACGGGTCCAGCGGATCGCGTAACCGCGCGGGACGAGGTAGTTGCGGCCGTAGCCGTCCTTGACCTCGACGATGTCCCCGGGGGCGCCGAGGTTGTCGACATCTTGCGTCAGGATGATCTTCATGACTCTCCTCAGCGGGCCGTCGACGAGTACGGCAACAGGGCCATCTCGCGGGCGTTCTTGATCGCCTTGGCGATCTCGCGCTGCTGCTGCACTGTCACCCCGGTGACGCGGCGGGCACGGATCTTGCCCCGGTCGGAGATGAACTTGCGCAGGAGTGCGACATCCTTGTAATCGACCTGCTCAACGCCGGCGGCCTTGAGCTGGTTCGCCTTCTTCTTGATCGGCTTGACGGGCCGAGGTGGCTGCTTTGCCATTGTGGTGCTCCGATGTGTCGGGCCCGGCCGGTCGGCCGGAATGGGATGGATGGGTTCTTAGAAGGGGGGTTCGTCGACCGCGCCGCCCCAGGAGTCGCCGCCGGAGGCCGGGGCGCCCCACGGGTCACCGCCACCTGCGCCACCCGCTGCTGCGGGGCCGGCGTCGGTGGAGGAGCCGCGGCTGGTCCTCTGGATCTTCGCGGTGGCGTACCGCAGGGCCGGACCGATGTCGTCGATGTCGACCTCGTAGACCGTGCGCTTCTCGCCCTCGCGGGTCTCGTAGGAACGCTGCTTGAGCCGTCCGATCACGATCACGCGGGTGCCCTTCGTGAGGGACTCGGCGACGTTCTCGGCGTATTGGCGCCACACCGTGCCGGACAACCAGACGGTCTCCCCGTCCTTCCACTCACCGGTGGCGTTGTCCCGGCTGCGCGGGGTCACCGCGATCCGGACGCTGGCCGCGGCAACCCCGGAGGGCGTGAAGCGGAGCTCCGGGTCGGCAACGAGGTTGCCCACCATGTTGATCTGGGGTTCACCGACCATTGTTCAGACCTTTCGTCGTTCGGCTTGGATCGTGACGCAGGGGTACGACAGGACTAGGCGGCGCGCCGCAGAACCTTGGTCCGAAGCACGGCTTCGTTGAGGTTCAGCTGGCGGTCCATCTCGGCCACGGTCTGCGGGGTGCAGGTCAGTTCCAGCACCACGTAGATACCTTCGGACTTCTTCTGGATGTCGTATGCCATGCGACGACGGCCCCAGATGTCGACCTTGTCGACGGTGCCCTTGTCCTGGCGTACGACGTTCAGGAAAGCCTCCAGGCTCGGCTGAACGGTCCGCTCCTCGAGATCTGGATCGAGGATGATCATCACTTCATAGGGACGCAACTGCGACCACCTCCTCTGGACTCATGCGGCCACGGTCTTTCCGTGGCAGGAGGTCTTGGCGTCTGCGCGGCGAATCACCACGCCTTTCCAGGGTAACGGATGGCCCGTCGGGCCCGCGACGAGGTGTGGATATCGGCACGCCTCTCCCAGTCGATCAACGGCACGCGCAAGAATAGAAGTGCTTTACGTTTCAAGTAACCCCTGGAGGAGGGCCAAATGACCACAACAGCAGCAACAGAAGCCCCGGCGAAGAAGGCCGACGGCGCCGTGAAGGTGGTGGGCATCCTGGTGCTCATCGCCGGGATCGTCATGATCGTCGCCGGCGCGTTCACCTGGGCGTCGGTGAGCAGCCACCTGAAGGCGGAGAACATCACCGTGTCCGAGGACGCGGCGAACTACGCCGGCAAGCAGGTCGCCGGGCCGCTCACGGCCTACGCCGAGGCCGAGGTGATCCAGAAGCACGCGCTCGAGGCGACCGGCGGCAAGACCTACGCCGAACTCGACCGTGAGGACCCGGTCCGGGAGGTCGCGATGACGGCCTCGTTCCTGCGCGCGTCGCTGTTCAGTTCGGTGATCGCGTTCGGCGTGGCCGCCATGGCCATCGGACTCGGCGTGGTGAACATCCTGCTCGGATGGTCGCTGACCCGCCTGGCCAAGCGCTGAGCCAGCGCCCGGGCAGATTGCGCGGTCGGCCAGTGGATGGTCGGCCGCGCAATCTGTTTCCCACGTCGCGTGGGTGAGGCGCGGCCTCGGCATAGACTCACGCTCGTGACCATCGCCGTGCGGCCCATCTCCGCCACCACGCACCTCGAGTTCATCCAGACCCTGCCATCGGTCTCGTTCTTGCAGACCCCCGCGTGGGCCGGCGTGAAGGCCGAGTGGGACAGCGAGTCGGTGGGGTGGTTCGACGGCCAGGATCTCGTCGGCGTCGCACTGGTCCTCTACCGGCAGGTTCCGCGTGTGAAGCGCTTCCTCGCCTACATCCCGGAAGGCCCGGTGCTGCCGTGGGAACGGGTGGTCGAAGACCTGGAGGGCTGGCTCACGCCGCTGCTCGAGCACACCAAGTCCAAGGGGGCCTTCGCGCTGAAGATGGGCCCGGCGGTCGCCACCCGTCGCTGGCACGCCGAGACGGTGAAGAAGGCGATCGCCGACGACGCGGTGACCAGGCTCGCCGATGCGCCCGCCGACGAGGAGCTGGCGACCGGACTGGCGCTGCAGAAGACGCTGGCCGGCGCCGGTTGGCTCCAGGAGGCCGGGGGTGGCGCCGGGTTCGGGGACGTCCAACCCCGCTACGTCTATCAACTTCCCCTTGCCGGACGCACCGAGGACGAGGTGTTCGCCGGCTTCAACCAACTGTGGCGGCGCAACATCCGCAAGGCCGAGAAGAGCGGCGTCGAGGTCGTGGAGGGCACCCGCGACGACCTCGCCCTCTTCCACCCCGTGTACGTGGAGACCGGCGAGCGCGACGGATTCACACCGCGGGGTCTGAGCTACTTCCAGCGCATGTGGGACGCGATGAACGCCGAGGACCCGCAGCGCCTGCGGCTGTACCTGGCCCGCCATGGGGGTGAGGTCGTCGCGGCGACCACACTGGTCACGGTCGGCGACCACGCCTGGTACTCCTACGGCGCCTCCACCACCGCGAGCCGCAATGTCCGCCCATCCAACGCGGTCCAGTGGCGCATGATCACCGACAGCATGGCGGCCGGATGCAGCGTCTACGATCTGCGCGGGATCAGTGACAACCTCACCGCCGGCGACCACCTGCTCGGGCTCGTGCAGTTCAAGGTGGGCACCGGCGGATACGCACAGGAGTACGTCGGCGAGTGGGACCACGTGCTGCGGGCGCTGTGGAACAAGGCGTACGAGGCCTACCGCAAACGACGCTGAGCAGCCTGTCGCGTACCGAACTGGTTGAGCCCCTCCGGCGGCCAACCAGTTCGATACGCGACACGCCGGTGTACGGGTGCGTTCTGGGCGCCGGAGCGCGCGTAACTGGTTGGCGGGTGTGTGGGAACCCTGCCTGCCAACCAGTTCGGTACGGGCCGTGACGCGGCGGTGCGGTTCCGGGCCACGACCGCAGGATGTAAGACTGCTGCGGTGACGTTCACGCTGCATGTCGATGGTCCCGCCTGGCGGCAGCACACCGAGTCGGTCCGGGACAGCCTGCGCGCTGCTATCCGCGGCGACGTCGGGCTGGCGCGGCTCGGCGACCTCGTCCCGGTGGCCAAGGGCAACGGCTACGGGCTGGGCTTGCAGCGACTGGCGCAGGAGGCGACCCGTCTAGGCGTCGACAGGCTGGCGGTCGGCACGGTGTTCGAGGTGCCCGAGGTCGCCGAACGCTTCCACGCGGACATCCTCGTGCTCTCCCCCTGGGACCCTCGCGACACCGTCGCCGAGCAGGCCTGGCAGGCCCTGCGCTCCCAGGTCTACGCCCCGCGGGTCATACGCACGGTCTCCGACGTGCACGTCGCCAAGCAACTGCCCGCAGCCGGACCGGCGGGCACGCGCATCGTCCTCGAGGGCATCACCAGCATGCGTCGGTTCGGGATGCTGGAGCCCGACCTGCTCGCCGTGGTGGGCAACGACGGCCTCCAGCGCGGGCTGGCCGACGGCCACGTGCGGATCGAGGGCCTCGCGCTGCACCTGCCACTGGCCATGCCGGAGGTCCACCACGTCTCGGCGACGAAGCTCCCCCGCGGCACGAGCTCGCGGGTCATCGAGGTACAGGGCTGGGCCAAGACGTGGCGCGCGGCCCTCGAGGAACTCATGCGGGCGCAGATCCCGGTCGGGGACAACGCCAACAGCCTGTGGGTCTCCCACCTGACCGACGACGAACTGCGGTCGATGCGTGGCCTTGAGCCCGACGTGTCGGTCAACGCCCGGGTGGGCACTCGGCTCTGGCTCGGAGACGGCGCCGCTCTGTCCGCGCGCGGCACCATCCTTGCCGTGCACCCGGTCGGCCGCCGATTCGCCGTGGGCTACCGGCAGCGCAAGGCCTCAAGCGACGGGCTGCTCCTGGTCGTGGGGGGCGGCACATCACACGGAGTCGCGATGGCCGCGCCCACCCCCGCGGCGTCACTGCGGCAACGGGCGATCGCCGCCGGAACGGGGGCGCTGGAAGCCACCGGGCGCAGTCGGTCACCGTTCCAATGGGGTGACAAGCTGCTGTGGTTCGCCGAACCCCCACACATGCAGGTCTCCATGCTGTGGTTGCCCGAGTCGACCCTGCGGGAGGGCCTGGCCAACGGACTGCGCAGCCCTTCGGTGGGCGACACGCTGGACTGCCGGGTGCGGCACACCACCGCGCTGTTCGACGCGGTGCTCGACGACGCATGATCTCGATCCTGCCCACCCGCGACGACCCGGTCGCCGCGAGCAGCAGCGAGGTCGCCGGAGGTCCGGCCGGGTCCCGCGTGCTGCTGGGAACGGGCTGGTGGAACGCCTTGCGGGTCCTGGTGGTGATGACCGCGGTGGCCGCGGTGGCCGGGTACCTGACGAAGGCCCATTGCGTGCTGAACGGCTGGGGACCGGGCAAGTACACGCACCTGTGCTACTCCGACATCCCGCCGCTGTACCAGCTGCGTGGCTTGGCTGACGGGGCCATCCCGTATGTGAGCGACCTGCCCGTCGATCAGGTGCTCGAGTACCCGGCGCTCACCGGGGTCTTCGTCTACGTGGCAGCACGCCTCACGCCGGCCGGGGACACGTCCTGGTTCTTCCACGTCAACGTGCTGATGCTGCTGGCATGCTGGATCGTCGCGGTGCTCGCCACTGCCGTCGCGCAGCGCAGCCGGCCGTGGGATGCGGCCATGGTGGCCCTTGCGCCTGGCATCATCTTCGCCGGCACCGTGAACTGGGACCTGCTGCCGGTGGCGCTCGTGGCCGTGTCGATCGCGCTGTGGGCGCACGACAAGCCTGGCTGGTCGGGGGTGTTGCTCGGCCTGGGGATCGCTGCCAAGTTCTACCCGGTGCTGCTGATCGGGCCCATGCTCCTGTTGTGCTGGCGGGCGCGGGCGTGGGCAGCGTTCGGAAAGTACGTCGTGGGTGCTGCAGCCGCATGGCTGGTGGTCAACGTTCCGTTCATGCTCGCCAACTTCGACGGCTGGTCGCGCTTCTACACGTTCAGCCAGGAACGCGGGGAGGATTTCGGCTCCATCTGGCTGGCCCTGACCACGGCCGGGCGCCAGGTGCCACCCGACCGCCTGAACACGATCGCCACCGGACTGTTCCTGCTCGCATGCGCCGGGATCGCGCTGCTGATCTGGCGGGCGCGGACCATGCCACGGGTCGGGCAGGTGCTGTTCCTGGTGATCGCGGCGTTTCTTCTGACCAACAAGGTGTACTCGCCGCAGTACGTGATCTGGCTGCTGCCGCTGGCCGTGCTCGCACGGCCCCGCTGGCGCGACTACCTCATCTGGCAGGCCGGGGAGATGGTCTACTTCGTCGCCGTCTGGCTGTATCTGTCAGGCCTGGACGAGGGCGCCAAGGGCCTGTCAAAGGAGGGCTACGCGGTGGCGATCCTCGTCCACATCGGGGTCACCGTGTGGTTCAGCGGCATGGTGATCCGGGACATCGTGTCCCCATCGCACGATCCCGTGCGCACCGACGGGGCAGGCGTACTCGACCCGCTTGCCGGACCGTTGGCCTCGGCTACCTCGCACCCGCCGCGGTGAGTCCATCCGGCCAAGGCCCACGCCGGTCCCAAGGCTCACGGCCCCTACGGGCTGAATGACGGAGACACCGCCCCCGATGGCGACGGCGGCGGCACCGCCCGCTGGCTGGGCGTCACCGAGGGTTCGATGGTCTGCTCCTGCTCCGTGGGTGTCTGTGTAGGCGTCGGCGTCGGCTCCTGCGGAGTCTCGCTGATCTCACCGGACGGCAGCGTCTCCTCCGACGGCGACAGTGACGGACTGGTCGACGGGCTGGTCGACGGGTAGATGTCCCCGGTTCCCACCCAGGTACCGGGCATCGGGAACGTCTCGACCGGCAGGCCCTCGAGCGCACCGCGGTTGAACGCCGTCCAGATCTGCGCCGGGAACGACCCACCGGTCACACTGGACAGCCCACCGGTGCCCTCGAGGGTGACCATGTTCCCGTCCTTGTCCGACTTGGCCATCATGACGGCGGTCGCAAGCTGCGGGGTGTACCCCACGTACCAGGCCGACATGTTGTTGTCGGTCGTGCCGGTCTTGCCCGCCGACGGGCGTCCCAGACCCAGCGCGGTGGTTCCGGTGCCGACGTTGACCACCTGCTGGAGCGCGAAGTTGACGTTGTCCATCACGTCCACGTCGAACTCCTGCGTGGTCTCCGGCTCGAGTTCGTAGTCGATCTGCTTGTCCGGGGTCTTCACCTGCGTGATCAAGGACAGGTCGGCCCGCTCCCCGCGCGCAGCGAACGTCGAGTAGGCGTGCGCCATGTCCAGTGCGGTCGGTGACGCGGTTCCCAGCACCGTGGTCGGGTCGGCCAGCAGCCCGGTGGTGTCCTTCGGTACGCCCGCGCGGATAGCCGCCTTCCGGACATTGTCCGTACCGACCGTGAGGCCGAGCTCGACGTACGGCGTGTTGATCGAGTTCTCGGTGGCCTTGAGCAGGGTCACCGTGCCGAAGCTCACGTTGCCGTAGTTCTGCAGGGTGTAGCCCTGGATCGTCCGCGGGGAACTGCCGTCCCACGTCGAGTACAGGCTGATGCCGTCCTCGAGCGCTGCGGTCAGGGCGAAGGGCTTGAACGTCGAACCGGCCAGCGCGGTCGCCTGGGTGGCGTCGTTCAGTTGGTTGCGCAGGTAGTTCTTGCCCGCATACATCGCCACGATCTCGCCGGTGCCCGGCCGCACGCTCGCAAGCCCGATCCGCAGACCCTCGGTGTTGTAGGTCGGGCCGTACTGCTCGACCGCGGCAGTCGCGGAGTCCTGTGCCTGCTTGTTGATGGACGTCGTCACGCGGTAGCCGTTGAGGTTGATGTCGTCCTCGGTGTAGCCGAGGTCGAGCATGGCCTCCTTGGCCGCCTCGAGCAGGTAGCCGTTGGTGCCCTTGTAGTAGTTGTAGGCGCCACTCCAGGGCAACGGGGTCGGGAAGACGAGCGCATCGGCCTGCGCCTGGGTCAGCGCGCCGGTCTGAACCATGCCCGCCACGACGTAGTCCCACCGGCCCTCGAGTTCGTCCTGGCCCTTCTTGCTGGCGTAGAACGATGGCGCCCGGATGATCGCAGCCAGGTAGGCGGCCTCGGCGGCATCGAGCTTGGCCGCGGTCTTGCCGAAGTAGGCCTGGGAGGCGGCCTGGATGCCGTAGGCGCCGCGGCCGTAGTAGATCGCGTTGAGGTAGTTGGCGAGGATGTCGTCCTTACTCGCCTGGGTCTCGAGTTTCACCGACAGCACGAGTTCCTTGAACTTGCGCTCGAAGGACTGCTCCTGTGACAGGTAGGCGTTCTTCGCGTACTGCTGGGTGATGGTGGAGGCTCCCTGAGTGGTGCCGCCGGTGAGATTGTTCCAGGTGGCGCGCAGCAGACCCTTCGGGTCGAACCCGCCGTGGCTGTAGTACCCACGGTCCTCGGCGGCCAGGATGGCGGCCTGCATCTCCGGGGATATCCGGTCAAGGGTGACGCTGGTCCGGTTGGCCTCGCCGATGCGCCCGATCTCGGTCTTGCCGTCGTCGTAGTACACCCGGGTGGTCTGCGCCACCGCCAGGTCGTTGGGCTTGGGCACCTCGATGCTCGCCACCGCGACACCGAGACCCACCAGCACGGCGATCACCAGTGTGCCGAGGATCCCGAGCGTGAGCTTCCAGGACGGCAGCCAGCGCCGGACGCCCGACTTCCCCGCGCGCGGGTAGTCGATGAAGCGCCGCTTCGCCTTCTTCGGCTTGGCTGGAGCCTTCGTTGCCATGTGAATATCCTCGTTCCTCAATGTCACCAAGTCTTCGACGTGCGGCGGCGTGCCGCGGTGCCGCTTACACGGTGTCGTTCTTGCGCGCCCGGCGCGCCGGCCGCGGGACCCCGTCCCCAAGGACGTAGCTGCGGCGGCGGAAGTGCCAGTGGCACTCGGGGCAGACCTCCACCTCGTCGACGCGGAACTGGCCATGCTCACCGGCCATCTCGTCGATCTCGGCGGCCGTGTGCTGGCGTCCGGCGTAGTCGCCGAGTTCATCGCCCCACACGTAGCGCAGGAGGACCATGCCGGCTCCCTGGCACCATGGGCACTTCTCGTCCAACGGCGTGCCGTGATACTTGGCCGCGCGCAGCAGATCCGGGTGCGGATCCAGGTTCTCGCTGGCGCCGGTCGCGGTCAGCACCAACTTGCCCAGTGCCTGCCGTCGCTGCAGCGAGTAGTCCACCACCCGGCGGGGCGCCCGGGGGTCCGCGACGTCCTCAGGTTCGGCCAGTTCCGGCCGCGGACGCGGGGGTTTGCTCGGTGCACCCAGCACCTTGCTCCCACGCACAGTTCCCTGTGCACGCATCTCGGCCATGCTTTCAGGGTAGGTGCAAAACCCGGCTCCCACAGGGGTCTGTAAGCAACCTCACCCTTGCTGGAGCAGGGTGATGAGGCCGTTCTGCCAGGCCGCGCTGCGGTCCCGGCCACCCGCTTTCGCCGCGTACAACGCCTCGTCGGCGGCGGCGAAGAGCCGGTCGGGGTCGTGGATCCCACAGCCCGGGACCCACACGGCCACCCCCACGGACGCGGTCACCGCGCTGGTGGCGGCCACCGCCCGGCGGATCCTTTCGGCGGCAGCCAGTGCGACCTGCGGATCGGCATCGGGCACGACGACCACGAACTCGTCGCCACCGAACCGGACGATCGTGTCGCGGCTTCGCACCACCGACGACATGGCCAGGGCCACCGAGCGCAGGACGGCGTCGGCGTGGGCATGGCCGTGCAGATCGTTGTGCGACTTGAAGCCGTCGAGGTCGACCATGAGCACGGCCACCGGCGTCCCCCGGCTCACCACACCCAGCCAGGCGCGGTCCATGGCCTCGGCCAGCACCCGACGGTTACCCAGCCCGGTGAGTTCGTCGACGCGGGCGAGATCCTTGAGCCGCGCCTGCGTGCGTTCGAGTTCCGCGATCAGTTCCTCGCGCTCGGTCTCCTGGCGCTTGCGATCGGTCATGTCCAGATGGATGCCGGTGGCCCGCAGCGGGCGGCCGCTGGGATCGCGTTCGATCACCGTGCCGGTGTCGAGAACCCACACGTAGTGCCCGTCGTGGTGGCGGCACCGGTACTCGCAACGGTAGGTCGTGGTGCGTCCGGCGAGGTGCGCGCGCAGGGCCTCATCGACCCGCTCGCGGTCATCGGGGTGCACCAGCCGCTCCCACGCCTCGAGGTCGTAGTCGAGCTCGCCCTCGCCATATCCGAGCATCTCGAGCCAGCGCCGGTCGAAGTTGAGATCACCGGAGGGGATGTGCCAGTCCCAGGTGCCGACGCCGAAGGCGTTGAGATCCAGCCGGCCGTACTCGTGGTGACCGTGCCACTCGGTGACCGTCAGCACCCGCAGGCCCGGGTCGATCGTGGTGACCGAGACCGACGCGGTGACGGTGCTGGCATCCATCCGCCGCACGGTCTGCTCGCCGGCACGGGCTTCGAGCCCCACCTCGGCCAGCGTCGCGGGCCGGCCCCGGAAGACCTTGTGGGCATAGGAGTTCATTCGGATCACACGGCCCGCCTCGTCGGCGAGCACCACCGCCGCGGACACCGCATCGAGCATTGCCCCGGGATCCAGCCGACTCATCCACCCAGGCTGCGGGAGCCACTTCAAGACGCCATCAAGATGCGGTCCAGATCACGTTCACAAGGTGCTTGCGCACAGGCCGAACTGCGTTTACTGTTGTTGGGAAGCAATATATCGGTTCGATACATCTTGCCGATCCAACGAAACGGAGGCCTTCGTGGCAGCGACCAAGCGCGCACACGTCCTCCAGTTCGCCGTGCTCGGACTTCTGCACGAAGGGCCCATGCACGGCTACGAGCTGCGCAAGCGCCTGAACAGCGTGCTCGGCACGTTCCGCGCCATCTCCTACGGTTCGTTGTACCCCTGCCTCAAAGAGATGCTCGCCGCGGGCCTGATCGCCGAGGACGGCCCAGCCGACGCCGGCGCACCGGCCCTGTCCGGACGCCGGGCACGCATCGTCTACAAGCTGACCCCGGAGGGCAAGGACCGCTTCCAGGAGTGGCTCGCCGACGCCGGACCCGAGGCGTACGAAGACGAACTGTTCGGGGTGCACCTGGCCTTCTTCGGCCGCACCGACCGCGACATCCGTCTGCGCATCCTGCTGGGCCGGCGCAACCGGCTCGAAGAACGTTTGGCCACCTTGCGCAACAACATGGCCAAGCGCCGCGAACGTCTCGACGAATGGACGCTGACCCTGCAGCAGCACGGTCTCGACAGCGTCGAGCGGGAAGTCGACTGGCTTTCCCAACTCATTGATCAAGAAATCGACGGCAACCCGCCGTCCTCTACGTCGACCGGCACCGGGCCGGCGAGTAAGTAAGGAGAACGAATGTCTATTCGTGTCGCCATCGTCGGTGTCGGTAACTGTGCCGCCTCGCTTGTGCAGGGTGTCGAGTACTACAAGGACGCCGACCCGGAGTCCAAGGTTCCGGGGCTGATGCACGTCAAGTTCGGGCCGTACCACGTCAACGACATCGAGTGGGTCGCCGCTTTCGACGTCGACGCCAAGAAGGTCGGCCAGGACATCGCCCACGCCATCACGGCCAGCGAGAACAACACCATCAAGATCTGCGACGTGCCCCCGACCGGTGTCACCGTGCAGCGCGGCCACACCTACGACGGCCTGGGCAAGTACTACCGCGAGATGATCACGGAGTCGGACGACGAACCCGTGGACATCGTGGCGGCACTCAAGGAGTCCAAGGCCGACGTCCTCGTCTGCTACCTCCCCGTGGGGTCCGAGCAGGCGGCGAAGTTCTACGCGCAGTGCGCCATCGACGCTGGTGTCGCCTTCGTCAACGCCCTGCCCGTGTTCATCGCCGGCACCCCTGAGTGGGCCAAGAAGTTCGAGGACGCCGGTGTGCCGATCGTTGGTGACGACATCAAGTCCCAGGTGGGAGCCACCATCACGCACCGCGTGCTGGCCAAGCTGTTCGAGGACCGCGGCGTGACCGTGGACCGGACCTACCAGCTGAACGTCGGCGGGAACATGGACTTCATGAACATGCTCGAGCGTGAGCGCCTGGAGTCCAAGAAGATCTCGAAGACCCAGTCGGTGACCTCGCAGCTGGTCGGCGAGATGCCGGCTCGCAACGTGCACATCGGCCCGTCTGACTACGTGGCGTGGCTCGACGACCGCAAGTGGGCGTTCGTGCGGCTCGAGGGCCGCAACTTCGGTGACGTGCCGCTGAGCCTGGAGTACAAGCTCGAGGTGTGGGACTCCCCGAACAGCGCGGGCATCATCATCGACGCCATCCGCGCCGCGAAGATCGCCAAGGACCGCGGCATCGGTGGTCCGATCCTGTCCGCGTCGAGCTACTTCATGAAGTCGCCGCCGGTGCAGTACACCGACGACGAGGCCCGCGAGGCTGTGGAGGACTTCATCGCCGGCACCGTCGAGCGCTGAGCCTTCTCCAAGGCGGCCCGTCCCCTCAGGGGACGGGCCGCTTTGTCGTATGGAACTGGTTGGCGCCCCCCTTGGTCCAACCAGTTCGATACGCGACCCGCCGCACTTGCAGGCCCACACACAGTCCAGACCGCGTGTAACTGGTTGGCGGCGCGAAGAGCCAACCAGTTTGATACGCGATGATCCACAGATCCGCCAACTGGGCTGGTCCGCACCATGGCACACACGCAGAGTCGACACATGGACCTCACGCAGATGTTCGGACTGCGACCATTCACACCGCGCGAGGTCCTGGAACAGGGCGTCACCTACCGGCAATGGTCGCGCATCCGCCCACAAGTGGTACGACTGCGCCGCGGGGTCTTCGTGACGGCGTTGGGGGACGATGATCGGACCCGGCAGTGCCAGCGCATCGCCGCGGAACTGATCACTCGGACCGATCACTTCGCCGTCGGAACATCCGCAGCCTGTCTCCTGGGACTGCCGAACCCGGGCTTCACCCCATGGGACCGCCTTGATGTCACGATCGGGGGCAAACAGACGCGGTCCAAGCGAGGGGTGCGACGGGCCCCGCATTCGCCCATAGCGACCGACTGGGGTCCCTGCACCAACCTGACCGACACGGCCGTCACGGTGGCCACCGAACTCCCGCTTCCACTGGCCCTCATGGTCACCGACGCGGTGGCACGTCGGCTGGCCGGGACCAAGGATCGCTTCGTGCTCGCGTCCGAGAAGTGCCGCACGGAGGTTCGGCGTCGGCTGACGCACGCCGCCGAAGCCCGGGCGCTGGCACTGGCCGACCCGGCGGCGGAATCCCCGGCCGAGTCCTTCTACCGGGGCCACATGGTCCTGGCAGGTCTGGCCGAACCCCGGTGCGGGGTCGCGCTGCGCGGCGCTTCCGGCAAGCAGTACTTCGCCGATCTGGTGCTCGACAGGCTGATCATCGAGGTGGATGGGGCGCTGAAGTACCGGACCATCGACGACCTGCGCAACGAGAAGAACCGTGAGGACGATCTGCGGGCCATGGGGCATGCGTTCCACCGCGTGCCCGCCGATGACCTGTTCCGCGACCCAACCACCGAGATGTACCGGCTCACGAGTGCACGCGGCAGGCTAGCGTTGCCCGCGTGACCCATCCGCTGAAGGCAGCACTCGGGTCACCGCTGTACCGCAAGCTCCTGGCCATCCGCCTGACCGGGCAGGCCGGCGACGGGATGCTGCAGTCGGCCCTGGCCACCTTCGTCCTGTTCTCCCCGGAGCGGCAGGCCAGTGCCTCCGCGATCGCTGCCGCCTTCGCGATCCTGGCCCTGCCGTACTCGCTGATCGGCCCGTTCACCGGCGTGTTGCTGGACCGGTGGCGCCGCCAGCGGGTTCTCTTCTGGGGCAACCTGCTGCGGGCGCTGAGCATGATCCCGGTCATCTGGTTCACCGCGCAGGGCAACTCGGGTGTCGGACTCGGGATCAGTGTGCTCGCGGCGATCGGGATCAACCGATTCGTGCTCGCGGGGTTGTCTGCGGCCGTGCCACTGACGGTGCCCGAGCCCAGTCTGACCACGGCCAACGCCATCGCCCCCACCGCGGGCACGATGGCTGCGGCAGTGGCCGCCTTCCTCGGCGTCGGGCTGCGCCAGGCACTCGGCGGGGACGACACCGGATCGGTGGTCGTGCTGTGCCTGACCGCCGGCGTATTCGTCATCGCCGGACTGCTGGCCACCCGCGTGCACCGCACCGAGTTCGGGCCCCTGCCGGGCGAACACGCCCAGACGGCCCGTCAAGTCCTCCGGGGTCTGTCCGACGGGGCCCACCAACTGTGGCACCGCCACCCGGCCCGCAACGCGATCGCCATGGTCAGTGCCCAACGGATCGCGATCGGCGCGGGGACCGTCATCGCTGTGCTGTTGCTGCGTCTGCGGCTGAACCCGCCCGACGCCACCGACAAGGCCCTCAACGAACTCGCGGTCATGCTGGCCGCCGCAGCCGCCGGAGCCCTTGTGGGCGCGATCACCACCCCGGCCATGACCCGCCGCCTGGGCCCCATCCGGTGGACCTCGGCGTCGTACGTGGTCGCCGGGATCGGCGCCTGGTGGGGGGTGGCCGTGGCGGGCGTCCCGAGTCTGATCCTGGCCGGCCTCGTGATCGGTTTCGCGGGTCAGGTGGGCAAGGTGTGTGGCGACACCCTGGTCCAGGAGTGGATCGACGAGGGCAACCGGGGACGCGTCTTCGCGCTCTACGACGTGGCGGTCAACGTCGCGCTGGTCTCGGGCGTGGTCTTCGTCGCAATACTCGACCCGCAGGCGACCAACGCCGGGCTCACAGCGGCGGCCATCGGCATCGGGATGATCCTCAGCGGCCTGGTGTACCTGCGCACCCGCCTGCCCCGCTAGCCCTGCTGCTCCTCCCACCACTGCAGCAGTGCCGCGGTGGCCTCCTGCTCAGTCATGGGACCACGTTCGAGGCGTAGTTCCAGAAGGTGGTTGTAGGCCGCACCCACCTGCCGCCCCGGGCCGATCCCGAGGATGCCCATGATCTGGTTGCCGTCGAGGTCCGGTCGCACCGCGGCGAGCTCCTCGGCCTCGGCCAGTACCGCGATGCGCTGCTCGAGGTGGTCGTAGGTGCGCTGCAGCGCGGCGGCCTTGCGCCGGTTGCGGGTCGTCGAGTCGGCCCGGGTGAGTTTGTGCAGACGCACCAACTGGTCACCGGCGTCCCGGGCGTAGCGCCTGACAGCCGCGTCCGTCCACTCCCCACCGCCGTACCCGTGGAAACGCAGGTGCAGTGCCACAAGCTGTGCCACTTCGTCGATGGTGCGTCCGTCGAAGCGCAGGGCCTGCATCCGCTTGCGGGTCATCTTCGCGCCCACGATCTCGTGGTGGTGGAACGAGACGCCACCGCCGGGTTCGAGACGCCGGGTGCGTGGTTTGCCCACATCGTGCATCAGTGCGGCGAAACGCAGGACGAAGTCGGGACCGCTGGCAGGCTCGTGGGCGGTCTCCAGATCGATGGCCTGCTCGAGCACCGTGAGTGTGTGCTCGTAGACATCCTTGTGGCGATGGTGCTCATCGATCTCGAGGCTCAGCGCGGGCAGTTCGGGCAGGAACCGCTGACACAGGCCGGTGTCCACCAGCAACTGCAGTCCGGTGCGCGGCTTGGGAGACATGATCAACTTCACCAGCTCGTCGCGGATGCGCTCGGCACTGACCACGTCGATGCGTCCGGCCATGTTCGCCATGGCGTCGATCGCCTCCGGGTCGACCGACATCTCCAACTG
>CALFYG010000033.1 GCA_937952095.1 uncultured Micrococcales bacterium
GGGATGAAGCAGGGCGATGTCGTGCTGATCTGGGGAGCGTCCGGCGGCCTG
This sequence comes from uncultured Micrococcales bacterium, assembly GCA_937952095.1. Taxonomy (GTDB): domain Bacteria; phylum Actinomycetota; class Actinomycetes; order S36-B12; family UBA10799; genus JADKAV01. Next base: position 52 of record CALFYG010000033.1, read on the forward strand.
GGGTCTTACGCCACGCAGTATGCGCTGAACGGCGGCGCGATCCCCGTGTGTGTTGTCTCCAGCCCGGAGAAGGCCGAGATCTGCCGCAAGATGGGCGCGGAGTACATCATCGACCGCAACGAGGAGGGCTACCAGTTCTGGAAGGACGAGCACACCCAGAACCCCAAGGAGTGGCAGCGTCTCGGCAAGAAGATCCGTGAGCTCACCGGCGGCGAGGACGTCGACATCGTCTACGAACACCCCGGCCGGGAGACCTTCGGCGCCAGCGTCTATGTGACGAAGAAGGGCGGCACCATCGTCACGTGTGCCTCCACCTCCGGCTACATGCACGAGTACGACAACCGCTACCTGTGGATGAACCTCAAGCGGATCGTCGGCTCACACTTCGCCAACTACAAAGAGTCCTTCGAGGCCAACCGCCTCATCGACAAGGGCATGATCCACCCGACCCTGAGCAAGACCTTCCCGCTGGCCGACGCCGGCCAGGCCGCGTACGAGGTGCACCGCAACCTGCACCAGGGCAAGGTGGGCGTGCTCTGCCTGTCGCCCGAGGAGGGTCTCGGCGTGCGCGATCCCGAGAAGCGTGCGAAGTTCGAGTCTGAGATCAACCGGTTCAGGAACACGTGATGTTCGACGACAACGCCCGCGCACTGCTCGACAAGCCCAAGCAGTTCGCCACCATCTCGACGATCGAGCCCGACGGCCAGCCGCAAAGCAGCGTCGTGTGGTTCGAGCGCGATGGCGACGATCTGCTCATCTCCACCGTCGAGGGGCGCCGCAAGCACCGCAACCTGGTGCGCGACCCACGCTGCACGGTGCTCGTCTACGACATGGATCAGCCGTACAACTACGTCGAGGTGCGCGGTCACGTGGAGTTGACGCGCGAGGGCGGCCGGGAGCTCATCGACAAGTTCGCCGGCGCCTACCAGGGATGGGACCGCTACCCCGCCGACGACGGCACAGACAACGTGCGGGTGGTGGTGCGGGTGATTCCGGACAAGGTCGTGAGCCGGGCGATCCCGGCCCCGAAGGACTGATCCGCACCACGATGTGAATATCTGTTGCTTCAGGCGACAGATTTTCACATCGAACGGCAGGGGGCGGTCACTGCGCGGCTTCGGCCGCCTCGAGCCAGCGCTCCTCGAGGTCGGACACGTCCTGCTCGGCCTGCGCGAGCTCCTTGCCGAGCCCCACGAGGGCCTCACCATCGGTCGACGCCTCGGCCATCCGGGCGTGGATGTCCTCGACCCGAGCCTGCGCCCTGCCGAGTTCACGCTCGATACGGGCGAGTTCTCTGCGTGCGGCGCGGGTGTCTCCGGCAGAGGGCCGCGCGGTCGTGACCGGCGCAGGCGGCGGTGACGCCAGGTACTGCTCGACCCCGCCGGGGAGATGCGTGACATGCCCGTCGGTGAGTTCCCACACGTCGTCGCACACACGCTCGAGGAAGTAGCGGTCGTGAGACACGACGATCAGGCTCCCGGGCCATCCGTCCAGCACATCCTCGAGGACTGTGAGGGTCTCGGTGTCGAGGTCGTTGGTGGGCTCGTCGAGCATCAGGACGTTCGCACCTGACAGGAACGTCCGAAGCAGGTGCAACCGCCGCAACTCCCCGCCCGACAGGTCTCCCAGACGTTTCCACGGAGCATCGCCGGTGAAGCCGAACTGCTCCAGTAACTGCGATGGGGTCAATTCCTCCCCGCCGGCGATCTCCACACGGTTGCCGACCTCCTGCAACCACGGCAGGACCCGGGCGTCAGTGTCGAGATCGGGCAGCCGCTGATCGACGATGGCCGCGTGCACGGTCTTCCCTGTCTTCACCGTGCCGGAAAGCACCGGGAGTTGCCCGGCCAGCACTCGCAGCAATGTGGTCTTCCCCGCGCCGTTGGGCCCGAGCAACCCCAACCTGTCACCCGGGCCGATGCCCCAGGTGACGTGAGTGAGTACCGCGGGGGCCTCGGCGGCCGGGGCCGCACTGACATCCTCAAGGTCGAGCACCTGCTTGCCGAGCCGGTTCATACTCACCCGTTGCAGCGCCAGGCGATCGCGCGGGGGTGGTTCATCGGCGATCAGCGCCAGCGCGGCGTCCTGCCGGAACTTCGGCTTGGAGGTGCGTGCAGGAGGACCGCGGCGCAGCCAGGCCAGTTCCTTGCGCAGGAGGTTCTGCCGACGGGCCTCGATCGCTGCCTTCTGCTGCTCGCGTTCGGCCTTGGCCAGCACGTAGGCGGCATAGCCGCCCTCATACTGCTCGACCGATCCCCGGCCCACCTCCCAGGTCCGGGTCGTGACCTCATCGAGGAACCACCGGTCGTGAGTGACGACCACCAGCGCTCGGCGTCCGGCCGGCCACGCACGAAGGTGATCGGCCAGCCACTGGATCGACTGCAGGTCGAGATGGTTGGTGGGCTCATCCAGGAGGAGCACCTCAGGTTGGGCGACCAAGGCCGACGCAAGGGCCACCCTTCGCGCCTGACCACCCGACAGGGCCGAACTCGGGCGCTCCATCCATTCCGGGTCCAAGAGCCCGGCCACGATGGCCCGGACACGCGGATCACCCGCCCACTCGTGCTCCGGTCCCGGCCCCACCACCACGTCGCGCACGGAGCCTTCGGGGAGCGCGTCGTGCTGTGTCACCAACCTGACCGTGGTCCCCCCACTGACGGTCGCCCGTCCCGCGTCGAGAGTCTCCGCGCCCGCGAGAACGCGCAGCAAGGTGGACTTTCCAGCACCGTTGCGGCCCACCACCCCGATCCGGTCCCCGTCGGACAACCCGAGTGACACCGAATCGAGGATCGTCGCCGTTCCCTTGCGCACGGTGACGGAGTCGGTCACAACGAGCGCAGGCACCCCTCCAGCGTAATGAGGTGGCCGCTACTGCCAGTCGCTGAGCACCTCGAGCAACACGTCGTTGACAGCAGAGGGCTGCTCCACTGCGCTCAGATGCCCGGACTCGGGGATCTCGCGGCCCACTGCCTGCGGCATGGCGTCGAGCATGACCCGCTGGTCGGCCGCCGGGGAGATCGTGTCCTCCGATCCCCACACCACCAGGGCCGGGCCTTCGTAACGGCGCAGGGTGTGCACGGAGTCAGGGCGATCAGCCATCGCCCGTTGTGCGGTGGCCACAGCCTCCGGACGGGCCGCTTCGATCCAGCCCCGGACCCGGTCGACCACAGGCGCGTTCTGCGATCGCGTCGTCTCCCCGAGCAATTTCGGCAGCATCGCGTCGGCCAGGTCCCGGGTCTGTCCAGCGGCGAGCACCGCATCGGCCACCTGCAGCCGCTGTGCTCTGGCTTCCTCGGTGTCGGCGCTGGCCTTCGTGTCCATGAACACCGCGCCGCTGACCATTTCGGGGTGGAGGCGCAGGATCTCCATGAGGATGTAGCCGCCCATGGACAACCCGGCGAAGACCGAGGGTTGGCCCACCTGGGAGAGCACGCTCTCGGCCAGCGCGGTCATCGTGGCCTCCTGCGGAACCTGGGAGTCCCCGAACCCAGCCACGTCGGGCGTCAGGACACGGCGGCCGGCCTTGGTGAGGTACTCGACCTGGTCGTCCCACAGATGGCGGTTGACGGGGAACGCGTGGAGCAGGACGAGGTGGGTCATCGGTCGCCGTCGACGGCGTCTGCGGCATCCGCAAGGTCACTGGCGTCGGAGTCCCCTTCGGCCACTTCCTGGATGCTGGGCGAAGGTTCGACGGGTTGCTCCCAGACCTGCGCCTCGGCGGCGGCCCTGCCCGCCTTGGACTTCCTGATGATCACCGCGACGGCGATCCCGACGCCGACGATCGCGACGCCGATCGCGATCTTCGGGAGTACCTTTCGACCGGTCTCCAGGCCCCGCTCCGCCAGGTCGAGGGTGTCGTCGGCCTTCACGAGTACCGCGTCGGTCCCCGTCAAGGCGGTATCGGCGGCCTTGACCGCCTTGTCGACAGTGACGAGCACCTCCTCCAGCGTCGTGAGCCCGGTACGCATGTTGTCGATTCTGCTACCCATGTCTCCACCCTGTCCGATTCCGACCGGGACAGGCAACCTCAGGGCATGATCGTCAGGCCACCGTCGAGCACCAACTCTTGACCGGTCATGAACGACGAGGCGTCAGATGCCAGGAACACCGCACCCGCTGCGATCTCGGCGGTGGTGCCCCAGCGCTGCATCGGCACCCGGGCCAAAGCACCCTTCCCGCCGTCCGGGGCGTCACGCAGGAACTGCGTGAGGTCGGTCTCGATCCATCCCGGCAGCAGCGTGTTTACCCGCACTCCTGCCCAGGCCCACTCGACGGCGAGACTGCGCGACAGGGAGATCACCGCGGCCTTGGCGGCACCGTAGTGGCTCATCAAGGGCGACCCGACGATCCCAGCGACGCTGGCAAGGTTGATCACCGAACCGGACTTCTGCTCCAACAACGTCGGCCCGACCGCCTGCAACACGTGGACGGTGGACTCGACGTTGAGCCGCTGGGTCTTCTGCCAGCCGCTGAACCGCATCCCGACCAGCGGCGCCGAGAAGCTGTTCCCGCCGGCGTTGTTGACGACGATGTCGACACCCCCCAGGGCCTCGATGACGCGGGCGATCGCCGCTGAGATCGCCTCCTCGTCGGTGACGTCGACGGCCTCCACGACCGCCGTCCGGCCGAGTTCCCGCACAGTCTGCGCCGCACTGTTCAGCAACTCCTCGTTGCGCGCCAGCAGCGCGACGTCGGCACCCTGCCGCGCGAACTCAAGTGCGATCTCGCGACCGATCCCTCGCGACGCACCGGTCACGATCGCCTTCTTGCCCTCCAACTGACTCATAGGTCGCTCCATTTACTCATCGGGCCGTCCCAGTCGGACGGCAACGGTGTCGGTCGGCCGGTGGCCGCCGCGATCTGATCCAGCACGATCGAGGTGTACTTCTCCCCCACCCACAGGTGTTTGGCACCCTCCACGGCGATCACCTCGGCCTGCGGCACCCGGGCGAAGTGTGGCGCGGCGACAGCCGGTGGCAGGAAATCGTCGAACTCGGGAATCATGACGGTCACGGACCGGCCATCTGTGGCCCAGCGGTCGAGGTCGGAGTCCTGTGCGTAGCGCAGCGGCGGGCTCAGCAGCACAGCACCGGTCACCTCGGGGAGCAGACCGTGCCGCAGGACGACGTCGGTGCCGAAACTCCACCCCACCAGCCAGATGTCAGGCAGCCCCCGGTCGGTGGCCAGGTCGACCGCCGCCTCGAGATCGAGGCCTTCGGCGGTGCTGGCGTCGAACTGACCCTGAGACGTCCCTGCCGCGCTCGTGGTCCCCCGGGTGTTGAAACGCAGAACCGCCAGGTCGGCTAGGGCTGGTAGCCGCCACGCGGCCTTGCGGAAGAGGTGTGAATCCATCATGCCGCCATGGGTGGGCAGCGGGTGGACGCACACGATGGTCGCTGCTGGCGCCGCAGCCTCGGGGAGAGCCAACTCCCCAACCAGATCCAAGCCGTCGGCGGTGCGTAGCGTCAGAGGTTCCCGGATCGCGGGCAGGACCGAGTTGGCTGCGATCCTCTCCATCCCTGCAGCCTAATGCGCCTGCAGGTCCCGCCGACGCCATCCCAGCAGTCCTGCAGTCACAAGGGCGACGGTGACGACGACAAGGGGAACCAGTCCGGCATTCGAGGAATCCACGGCGGGCAATCGCGGGGAGTGCACGAACGGGGAGACGTCCATGAGCCACTGCGGCAGATCCCACAGTGGTCCGAACTCGCCGATCACCAGGGCCACGACGAACACCGCCCAGACCGCCGGCACCCATCGGGGCAACCACCCGAAGACCAGCAGGACCACACCCGTCAGCACCCAGGCGGCGGGAACCCGCGCCAGAGCGGCCCACAGGAGTCCGCCGATTCCGCCGGCGTCCCCCATCGCCAGGGCGTTGCCGATCCCGATGGTCAGACCTCCGATGAGCAGAATGGCGGCCACCCCCAACAGAGCGAGCATCGTGTGACTCACGGCCCAGCGCACGCGCGACGTGGGAGTGGACAGCAGAACCTCGGCGTGCCCATCCACTTCTTCGGTGTGTAGCCGTGAGGCCGCGGCGATCCCGTAGGCGGCGACGATGATGCCCGCGAAACTGAGCTCAGTGGCCAGGAACGCATCCGCCAGGGCCTGCGTGCCCCCGAGTTGCATGAGGAACTCCTGCATCTGCGGGGAATCGAGGAAACCGGTGACGGTGTCGGAGATCGATCCCAACAGCAGGCCGAACGCCGCGAACCCGAGGCACCACGCGATGAAGACACCTCGCTGCAGGCGCCAGGCCAGTCCCCACACACCGCCCATCCGTCCGCGCGCCGGACCTGGCCGGTCGCCGATCAGACCGGCGTCCAGATCGCGGCGGGCGCGCAGCGCGAAAGCCAGTGGGACGCACACGATGGCCAGGGCGATCGGCAGGAGAAGGACCCACCAGCGGTCCCCCGCGTACGCCCGGACCTGCTGCATCCATCCGATCGGCGACAACCACGACAGCCACGATCCCTCCGCAAGGTCCCCGACGGCCCGCACCGCATACGAGACGGCAATCGTCAGTAGGGCGATCCCGCGCGCCGAGCGGGCACCTGTGGTGACCTGGGCACACACACCTGCCACCGCCGCGAAGGCGATGCCGGTGAAGCCCCACCCGAACCCGAACGCGAACGACCCGGGGACTGCCAGGCCGGCGGCGATCAGTGCCAGCGCGCTGAGCACCGCGAGGACGAGGCTTGCCCCGAAGGCCACGAGCAGGGCGGCGGCCAGCGGCGCCGAACGTCCCAGACGGCCCGCCGCCATGAGTTCGAGTCGTCCGGTCTCCTCGTCGGCACGTGTGTGGCGGATGACCACGAACACCATCAGGACCGCAGTGAGAGCGGCCCCGAAGGCGGTGAGTTTGAACAACGACAGTTCGCCAAGCGAGGTGGGGTCGTAGATCCGGCCGTACAGGGCCACCAGCGCCCCCGCGGCGTTCACAGCCTCGGCTGCAGCAACCCGCTGGGATTCATCGGGGTACAGTCCGACGGTGGCGGAGGCCGAGAAGCCCGCCATGCCCGCGAAGCCGAGTATCCAGGCCGGTAGCAGGATCCGGTCGCGCCGCAGAGCCAGTCTGGTGAGCGTCCACGTGCCCGCAAAGGAGTCAGCCATCGGAGGATCCGTCCTGGTAGTGCCGCAGGAACACCTCCTCGAGCGTGGGTTGCTGGCTGGTCAGGGAGCGGATCCCCACCGCGGACAGGGCGATCATCAGGGGCCCGATCCCCGCCTCGTCGGCCTCACACGTGACCCGGTCGCCATCCACGGCGAGCGTGTGGACACCCGGGATACCTGACAGATCTGGTGGAACCCGGTCGACGACGGCCACGACCTTGGTCATCGACAGATGGCGCAGATCGGCCAACGTCCCGCTCTCCATCGCCCGACCGTTGCGGATGATGGTGACACGGTCGGACAGCGCCTCCGCCTCACTGAGGATGTGGCTACTGAGCAACACGGTGCCGCCGCCGTCACGGAACTCGTGGACACACTCGCGGAACCGGGCATCCATCAGAGGATCGAGACCAGAGGTCGGTTCGTCGAGAAGGAGCAGTGGCACGTCAGCCGCCAGCGCCGAGATCAACGCTACTTTCTGGCGGTTGCCCTTCGAGTAACTGCGCGACTTCTTGGTGGGGTCCAGTTCGAACATCTCGATGTAACGTTCCCGGCGCCGGTCGTCGAGGCCGCCGTGCAGGCGACCGAGCAGGTCGATCACCTCACCACCGGTCAACTGCGGCCAGAGATTCACCTCACCAGGCACGTAGGCCAAACGCTTGTGCAACTCCACGGCATCGGCCCAGGGGTCTGCGCCCAGCACACTCACAGTGCCGCCATCGATCCGCAATAGGCCGAGCAGTATCCGCAATGTGGTGGTCTTGCCTGCACCGTTCGGTCCGAGGAACGCGTGGACCTCGCCGGCTTCCACCTGCAGGTCGAGTCCGTCGAGTGCCACCGTGCTGCCGAAGTGCTTGACCACGGCACGCACATCGATGACCTGCGCCATACCTCCAACGTACTCCTGATGTTCAGGAGTCCCGGGTTCGGCGGGACAGTTGCAGGACCTGTTGTGAGCGGCCTGTGCGTTCCACCGGCCCGTCCTCCCCCGTCACCAGGTCTCGGCCCTCCCGCTTGCTGGCATACATCAGGGCATCTGCTCGGGCCAGGGCCTCGCCGATGGTCTCGTCCTCACGCACCATCACGGCACCCGCGGAAACGGTCACGGTGATCCGCCCACCCGTGTGATCGAGCCACGAGTGGTCGACCAGCATCCGCAACCGTTCGGCGGCGCGCACCAGCGCGGCAGCATCGATACCCGGCAGCGCGACGAGGAACTCATCGCCACCCCAGCGGACAGGGACGTCGGCGGTGCGCAGCCCGTTGGCCAGCGTCTGCCCGACCATACGCAGAACCGCGTCGCCGGTCGGGTGGCCCCACGTGTCGTTGACATTCTTGAAGTGGTCGATGTCGATGAAGACCAACCCCAGAGAGTTCGTGGCCATCGGCTCCAGATGGGCCTCGGCATAGCGCCGGTTGCCGATCTGCGTCACCGAATCGATGTAGGCCTCCTCGTGCGGTCCCACCTCGCTGGACTCCGCGAATCGTGTGGACCTTCGCCGTGTGAACACCTCCACGGAACCGACGATCTGACCCTCGCCGTCATGGATCGCGCGTGCCTTCACCGACACCGGAATCCGGTGGCCCTGCTTGTGATGGAGGTAGACGTTGGCGACCCGGGGGCGTCCATCATTCATGACCGCCCACAGGGGGCAGCCGTGCAGGCACAGGTCGTCGCCACCGTCGTTGACGTGGCGCAGGATGCCGTCGGCACAACTGTGCTCCATCACGTCGGAGGCTGCGTAGCCGGTGATCTTCTCGGCGCCCTCGTTCCAGAAAGTGATGCGGCGTTGGGTATCGACGAAGTAGACCCCGTCCTCGATGGTCTCGAGAACGGTCATGTACAGGTCGTCGCGCATGCCCACTCCTTTCGAGTCCTCCTGCCTCGTTAGTCGACCGGGCGCAGCGAAACCTTGAATGGACCGTTCGTATGATCCCCGGCGGGAGGGTTAGAGTCGGGCATGACCACGGTGAGCATCACCCGCACCGACCTCGGCGAGTACGTCGCCACCAATGAAGCCGGCAGTGAGTTGGCGTTCGGCGAAGGTGAGGATCAGTTCTCCTCGGTCGAACTCCTGCTCGCTGCACTCGGCGGGTGCACCGGCATCGATGTCGATTACCTGACCGCCCGACGCAGCGAACCCACCGCGTTCGAGATCACCGTGTCTGCGGACAAGGTGTCCGATCCCCGCATCGGCAACCACCTCGAGAACATCGTGGTCACGTTCCAGGTCAGATTCCCGGACGGTCCCGAAGGTGATGCCGCGCGCGAAGTCCTTCCGGTCGCCGCGCGCCACTCCCACGATCGCCTGTGCACGGTGGGGCGCACGCTGCAGTTACCGACCAGCGTCGCGCTGCGGATTCAGTGACGCTGCCAGCAGGGGGTGTGCCAGTGACGGCGCCATTCGGGGCCGTCGTGACGGTTCCACACCACGACGTGCGCGACCCCTCGCCGGATCTCCTGGTTGCACCCCGGGCAGACATAGTCCTTGGTCGCCTGTGCGCCGGTGACGTTCTGCACGATGCTGTCGCCCTCTTGCCGCCGGGAGGCGTAGCCCTGTGACAACGGGCGCACCTCGTCCGTGCGGCGGCGGTTGCGACGGGCCATGACGCAAGGGTAGGCCGTCGTCAGGCAGCTCGGCGCACCGCCAGAAACGGAGTGCGACTAGTACACGCGGAAGCCGCGGCGCGTCTTGCGCCCGAGGTACCCGGCCTCGACCATCTGCTCGAGAAGCCGCGCCGGGGCGAGCTCCGGCAGCCGGAACTCGTTGTGCAGCACCTGCTCGATGGCGAGCGACACGTCGTTGCCGACCACGTCGAGCAGAGCGAACGGTCCGAGCGGCAGCCCCGCTCCCTTGGTCATCACGGTGTCGATCTCATCGGCGGTCGCGTAGTGGGACTCGAGCAGCAGCACTGCGTCGTTGAGGTACGGGAACAGCAGCGCGTTGACGATGAAGCCTGCGCGGTCGCCGCACTTCACGGGGTGCTTGCCGAGCTGGTGGCACAGGTCCACCACGGTCTCGGTCACGTCAGCGCCGGTCGTCACGGGGCTGACCACCTCGACGAGTTTCATGATCGGCGCCGGGTTGAAGAAGTGCATCCCCACGACGTCCTGTGGCCGGCTGGTGACGGCGGCCATCTCGACCACCGGCAGCGACGAGGTCGTCGTCGCCAGGATGGCACCCGGCTTGCAGATCCGGTCGAGGTCGCGGAAGAGATCGAGTTTGACGTCGAGGTTCTCGACGATCGCCTCAACCACCAGATCGACGTCGGCCAGCGCGGCTCGCTCGGTCGAGCCGATGAGGCGGCCGAGCACCTCGGCACGCTTCTCCTCGGTGAGCTTGCCCTTGGCCACGGCCTTGTCCAAGGACTTGGTGACCGCAGCCTGCACTCCGGCCACCTTCTCCTCGCTGCGGGCCACGAAGACCACGTCGTAGCCGCTCTTGGCGAAGACCTCGACGATGCCCGACGCCATGGTTCCGGTGCCGACCACGCCCACGGTCGAGATCGGACGGATGTCCTCGCGCGCCTCGGTCACCACGGCGTCGCCGGCCTCGTCACCGTAGGTGTAGAACCCGCGTCCGGCCTTCTCCCCCAGGTGCCCGGCGGCGATCATCTGCTTGAGGATGGGCGCCGGTGCGTGCAGGCGTCGCCCGGTGGTCGCGTACAGCGCATCGAGCACGTCATAGGCGGTGTCCACGCCGATCTTGTCCAGCAGGGCCAGTGGGCCGACGGGGTAGCCGCAGCCGAAACGCATGGCCGCGTCGATGTCGTCGCGGCTGGCGTATCCGGCCTCGAACATGGTCACGGCGTGGTTCAGGTAGCCGAAAAGCAGTCCATCGGCGATGTACCCGGGCTTGGAACGCACCACTGTGGCCTCGCGACCGAGGTCGGTGAGGAAGCCCTGCACCGCTTCGAGCGCGTCCTGGTCGGCAAAGTCGGGACGCACGAGCTCGACCTGGGTGCGCGCGGGGTCGTGCGGGAAGGCCAGCCCGAGCACACGGTTCGGCCGTCCGGAACTCAGAGCCAGATCCGTGACCGACAGCGCTGTGGCGGTGGTGACCAGGACAGCGTCCTCGGCTGCCAGGCCCCCGACTTCGGCGAACACCGCATGCTTGACGTCACGCTTCTCGGGAAGACACTCGATGACGATGGCGGCACTCGCGGCGTCCTTGAGTTCCGTGCCCACCTGCACGCCTGAGCGCTCCGAGGCTGCCGCAGCAGTCTTCTCGTCCTTCTCGATGCCGATGACGGTCCACCCCGCCTGCGTGGCCAATTGGGCCACCTGCGATCCGACCGTACCCACCCCGACGATTGCCACCGTTTTCTCAGCCATGGCCCCAAGTCTGGCAAAGGGGTCGTGCGGGACAATAGGTGGGTGTGGCACGCCCGACCCCTGGCCGATGACGACATCCCCGCCGTCGTCGCGATGGTCAACGCCTGCGAACTCGCGGACAGCGGTGAGGTGATGCTCGAGGCGGCGGACATCGTCGCCGATCTCACCCATGCCGATCGCGACCGCGACGCCGTGGTCATCGTGCAGAACGGGCGCATCGTGGCCTGGGGGCTCCTGTGGGACGCCCGCAAGCGCTGGGCCGACGTCCACCCCGAGGCTCGTGGCCAAGGGATCGGAACCTGGCTGCTGCGCTGGTCGGCCTGGCGCGCGAAGCAACTCGGAGCCGATCGCGTCGGTCAAAGCATCGACGACCGCCGCACGGACGTCGCCGACTGGTTCGCGGCCAATGGCTACACCCCGCGGTACACGTCCTGGGTGCTGCGCATCGCCGCCGCGGACATTCCCCACAGCGCTGCTCCTGCGACCCCCGAGGAGCACGACGCGGTTCTGGCGCTGTTCGAAGAGGCGTTCAGCGAACACCAGGACCGTCACCCCGTGGACCCCGCACGCTGGCGTGCGATGACCGTGGAGCGGGACGGCTTCACCCCTGAAGACCTGATCGTGATCCGGGAGGACGGGACCGTGGTGGCGGCCGCGTTCATCATCGATGTCGACGAGATCTGGGTGGACAAACTCGCAGTGGCCGCGTCAGCCCGCGGCCGCGGGTATGCCCGGGACCTCCTGGCCGCCGCCCGCAGTCGCGCCGCGTCCCGGGGGCATGCCCGGGTACGACTGTCGACAGACTCCAACACCAGCGCCCTCGAGGTCTACACCCGGCTCGGAATGGACGTCGAGCGGTCCTACACACACTGGGCCGTCGACCTCTGAGCCGGGCCTCGACCCCGGGGCCGCCGCTCAGAACAGCCGTGACTCCTCGTCGTCGTATCCACGCAGGGCGTCGTAGTCCAGCACCACACAGCGGATTCCGCGGTCCTCAGCCAGCGTGCGGGCCTGCGGCTTGATCTCCTGCGCCGCGAAGACACCGGTGACCGGCGCCAGCAAGGGATCCCTGTTGAGCAGGTCGAGGTAGCGGGTCAGCTGCTCGACACCATCGATCTCGCCCCGCCGCTTCACCTCCACCGCCATCGCCTGTCCGTCGGCATCACGACAGAGCAGGTCGACCGGCCCGATGGCGGTGGGGTACTCCCGGCGCACCAGCGTCCAGCCCTCCCCGAAGGTGCCGACCTGCTCGGCGAGCAACTGTTGCAGGTGAGCCTCCACGCCGTCCTTGACCAGTCCCGGATCCTGGCCCAGCGTTCCCGACCAGTCGTGCTCGATCTCCCCGATGCTGATGATCAGCCGCTCGCCGGCCTTGTTCGTGACCTCCCACACGGTGTGCTCGTCGTCGTCGACCTCGGCCAACGTGCACGGCGGGCTCATCCAGTTCAGCGGTTTGTAGGCGCGGTCGTCGGCGTGGACCGAGACCGAGCCGTCGGCCTTGATCAGCAGCAACCGCCTGGCCATCGGCAGGTGCGCGGACAGCCGGCCGACGTAGTCGACCTGGCACTCGGCGACGACCAACCGCATCAGGCCACGACCTTGAACACGATCATGAGGATGCCCACGGCGGCCGTCCCGAGCGACCACAGCAGCGCTTTCGTTCCCAGCCAGGTGTAGGCGAACAGCGCCACGGTGAGCACGGCCATGGCCACGGTCACCGAGAGCTCCATCGACGCGGTGATGAGGTAGGTGGTCCATGCGGCCAGCAGTAGCACCACCGCCGGCACGAACATCGTCGAACTGTCCACGGCCTCGTGTACGACGGCGTCGCGGTCGACACCTGTGGTCAGCCGGGCCGATAGCAGCTGCGACCAGAAGTGTGCGATGAAAAGCCCGACGGCCGAGACGACCACGAGGAAGGAGAACTCCCCGAGCGTGTCGACGTACCCCTTCGCGGTGGCAGCAGTGACCACCGCGAGGAGAGTGAGTGCGCCGTAGACGATCCCGGCGATGCGTGCGTTCACGAGTAGTCGTAGAAGCCCTTACCGGTCTTGCGACCCAAGTCGCCGGCCGTGACCATCCGGCGCAGGATCTCCGGCGGGCTGAACTTCTCGTCCTGGCTGTCCGCATAGATGTTGGAGGTGGCGTTGAAGATGATGTCCACGCCGGTCATGTCGGCGGTCTCCAACGGACCCATCGCATGCCCGAACCCGAGCCGGCAGGCCGTGTCGACGTCCTCGGCGGAGGCCACCCCGGACTCCACGAGGGCGATCGCCTCCATGGCCAGCGCGGTGATCAACCGTGTGGTGACGAAACCGGCCACATCCCGGTTCACGACCACAACCGTCTTGCCGACACCCTCGGCGAAGTCACGGGCACGCGCCAGCGTCTCGTCGCTCGTCTTGTATCCACGGACCAGTTCGACCAGCTTCATGAGCGGGACCGGGGAGAAGAAGTGGGTCCCCACGACCATCTCGGGCCGTTCGGTGACTGCGGCGATCGTCGTGATCGGGATGGCTGAGGTGTTCGTGGCCAGCACGGTGTCGTCGGCACAGATGGCATCGAGGCGCCGGAAGACCTCGGCCTTGATCTCGAACTTCTCGAAGACCGCTTCGACGACGATCTCCGCCTCGCCGGCGGCATCGAGGTCGGTGGTCGTGGTGATCCGGGCGAGCGCGTCCTGCGCCTCCTGCTCGGAGATGCGGCCCTTCTGCGCGAACTTGTCCAGGGACGCCGCGATGGCGTCCTTGCCCCGAGTCAACGACGCCTGACCGACGTCCTGCAGCGTCACCTCGTGGCCCGCCACCGCCGAAACCTGTGCAATTCCGCCGCCCATCAGGCCGGCGCCCACCACTGCGATCCTCATGCTTCGAGGCTATCCGTGGCCGGATGCGCACCCGGCGCGAGGGGCGCACAATGGAGCGGTGCCGGCATGGTCGACCTACTCCTACCTGTTCGGCCCACTGGTCGCCCTCGCGATCATGGCCGTCATGGTCGTGCTGCTGCGCTGGGCGTTCTCCCGGGGCGGCTCCCTGGTGGAGCGCGACGCCCGGCCGGGGCGCTCGGACGAGTACGGGCTGATGGTGCCGGTGGCTGGGGCAGACGATTACATCCGCGCCGAGATGCAGCGCCGGATGCTGGCCGACCACGGACTCAAGGTCAATCTGGTGCGCACCACGGACGGTCCGCGGCTGATGGTGTGGCAGTCGGACCGCGATCGCGCCCTCGAACTGCTCAGTCGAGGCGGGTGATCTGAGCCCCGAGGCCCTGCAACGCCTCCACGAACCCGGCGTATCCGCGATCGATGTGGTGCACCTCATGGACGGTGGTGGTGCCTTCAGCGACCAGACCGGCCAGTACCAACCCGGCACCCGCCCGCACATCCGTGGCCTCCACTGGTGCCCCCGACAAGCGCGAGCGACCGCGCACCAGCGCATGGTGGCCGTCGGTGTGCACATCCGCGCCGAGGCGGGACAGTTCATGCACGAACCGGAACCGCGCCTCGAACAGATTCTCCGTGACCATCGCCGCGCCTTCGGAGATCGCGTTCAGCGCGATGAACTGCGGCTGGAGGTCGGTGGCGAAGCCCGGGTAGGGCAGGGTCACGATGTCGACTGCCTTCGGGCGTCGGTCCATGCTGACCCGGAAGCCCTCCGGAAGGATCTCTACCATCGCACCGGACGACACGAGTTTGTCCAGTGCGATCTCCAGGTGCTTGCTCACCCCCTGGTCGATCGTGATGTCCCCCTGGGTCATCACTGCGGCCACCGCCCAGGTCCCGGCGACGATCCGGTCGGGCACAGTGCGATGGGTGACCGGATGCAGCGACTCGACACCTTCGATCTCGAGGGTCGAGCTCCCGACGCCGTTGATCTGAGCACCCATCTCGACCAACATCTGGCAGATGTCGACGATCTCCGGCTCCCGCGCAGCGTTGTCGATCACGGTGGTGCCCTTGGCCAACACCGCGGCCATGAGCAGGTTCTCCGTGGCGCCGACACTGGGGAAGTCCAGCCAGATCGACGCCCCATGCAGCTGCCCGGCCTTGGCGATCAGAAAACCGTGTTCGCTGCTCACCTCGGCGCCGAGCCGGGTGAGGCCATTGACGTGCATGTCGAGGCCCCGGGAACCGATGGCGTCCCCACCGGGCAACGCCACATCGGCCTGTCCCACGCGAGCCACCAGCGGCCCCAACACGCAGATCGACGCCCGCATCTGACGCACGAGGTCGTAGTCGGCCTGGTGGGCAGGCATCGAGGGGACGTCGATGACCAGGATCCCGGCGGCCGGGTCGTGCTCCACGTCGCAACCGAGACGGCGCAGGAGTTCGGCCATGATCGTGACATCGAGGATGTCCGGCACCTCGGTCAGGGTGGTCGGCCCCTCCGCCAGCAGCGCGGCAGCCATGAGTTTGAGGATGCTGTTCTTGGCACCTGGGACCCGGACGGTACCGTCCAGCCGGTTACCTCCGACCACCTCGAACGTCACCGCCACAGGATACGTCGGCGTCCCGTTCGGCGTCCGGCGGTTCCGGCAGGTTCTGGCACACCCCGGCATGCACCGACCAATCCGGAAGCAGCCCGGACTAGATACGGCCGGCCCGCCGGTGGACCCAGCTCGCCGCGATGAAACCCAGCCCGTTGATCGCCCAGTGCAGCGCCATCGGGGTCAGCAACGAGTCCGAGTAGATCCGCAGGGCGCAGAACACCACGCCCGCCACAGCCGTCCCGGCCACGGTCAGCAGGACGGACTGGATGCGCCCCCAGATCCCGCCGCCGAGCAGATCCCCCACTGCAGCATTGGCGTCGTGCATGACCAGGCTCGGCAGGATGTGCCAGAAGCCGAACAGAAGGCTCGAGGCGAGCACCGCCTGCCAGGTGGGAAGCCAGTCGATGAGCAACGCGAGGCCCACACCCCGGAAGGCCAACTCTTCGAAGAGCACGGTGCCCAGCGGGACATTGACCAGTGTCTTGTAGAGCAGCGTTCGCGGGCCCAGGACCGCGCGGTCGTCGGCGAGGAAGCGGCGGGTGAAGCTCATGGAGCCGCCGATGACGTACACCATGGTGACCGCGCCGATGCAGCCCGCGGACCAGATGAGCCCTCTGACCCAGCTGTCAGGGCCGAGCCCGATGTCTGTGAGCGACACCCCAGCCCGGTAGCCGATCCACACGATCAGGACGCTGCCGATCACACCCGTGGGCACGTACCAGCGCTGGGAGACGTACGGCGAGTGGTTGAGGACGTTGACGATCACAAGTAGCCCGAGGACTACGAGGTCGAGGGTCACCGGGTCATGAGGTAGGGGCCGTCAACGACCCGGACAGGTCGCTGATCCCCCACTGGCTCAGTTGCCGCTGCAACGCCTCCGACGCACGCTGCAACTGTTCGGCCTGCACCCGGTCGGTGGCCCACTCCAGTTCGCGCTCGCGCAGGGCGCGCTCGATGCGCATCATGGTCTGCTCGTCGGTCGGCAGATCGAAGGCCAGCGATGTGAACCGCGCGAGATCGGCCCGGTAGTCGTGGCCACGCGCGACGAACACACCGGGTACGACATCGGTGCTGTTCTTCAGGTCCACCCCGACGTTCAGGAAGGTGCCCACCGGACGCCAGCGCATCCCGCGCGGGACTCCCTCTTCCCGCGGAGGCCGCAGCCACGCCGGCACCCGCACCGCCAACTCCGGCTCGAATTTGACGATCGGGTCCTCGTGATGGCTGACCAGGAAGATCTCGGCCGTCGCCCGTTGATCCTCCGGGAGCGCCAGGAACTCCTCGTAACTCGCGACTTCGACGACCCGCCCATCCGGGTCGGTCTTCTCCTTGTTCGCCCGCCAGCGCTTGGCCCAACCACTGGCAGCGGGCGTGCCGATGAACAGCGCCCGTTGCACACCGGCCCGCATGAAGCCGTTCATACCCTCGTGCAGGAACGCATCCTGCATCGTGTGAGCACCCAGCGACTCGCCGAAGACCACAAAACGCGGACGCCGGTCCTCGGGGATCGCGCGCAGACGCCAGGTGAGGGCGTGCAGCATGGCCCGGTTCTGCTCGCGGCCCATTGCGACCCGGTCCAGCGAGATGAACGACGGACGCAGCGAGTACTGCAACGCAAACGTCGCGCAGTTCCCGCCGGTGAGGTATTCGAGGGTCTCCATCATCACGTAGTTGAGATACCCGGTGCCGGTGGGCGAGCAGAAGCACAGCACCGCGCGCTCGAAGGCGCCCATGTCCTCGAGTTCGCGCATCAGGATGTCGACGCGTTCATCCACCAACTCCGCCGAGGCGATGCCCGCGAACGCCCGGATGGGATCGACGGCGGGCTTGCCCGTCACCTCGGTGATCTGATCGGCACTCAGGGCCATGTTGACGATCCGGCGGCCCTCACGACTGAGGGTGTCGAAGGGGATCTGCGACCCCGGGCCCCCGGAGACGGTGAGCATGGTGGGCTGCTTGTTGTAGGCCGCCTCCACAGCGGCGCCACCAGCGTCCGCCTGGCGATTGACGTACTCCAGCCCTGCAACGGCCGCCACGCCCACCGCCCCCAGGGTCACGGTGTGCCCGATCCAGTTGGCGAACGGCGACATCGAAGGGGCGACCCGGCGGATGACGTGGGCGATCCCCTCGGAGGCCAACGACTCGACGAAAGCGGCCCCCTGCAGCCCAGCGCTCACACCCGCTCCGAACACCAGTGAGCGGGTGAACGGAGGCACCTTCTCGTACTTGGCGACTTGGCGCTGCTCGTACGCTGCGGCCTGGTCGGACAGCGGCAGCGGGTCCACTGGCGGCGGCAAGAGGTCACGTTTGGCGTCGCGCCGGGTGCGTGCCGTCAACGCGGTCGCGGCAATTGTGGCCACCGCGAGCGCGCCAGGGCCTACGAACCGCCTGTGACTGCGTCCGGTGCGGGCCTCCATGAGTTCGCCGGCGCCCAGGATCCCGGAGGCGATGACCCCGGTGAGGCCAGTCCATACTCCGACCCAGCCCGCACTGCGCAGGGTCGCCCTGCGCAGAGGTTCACCTTCACGCGGCGGCAGCAACCGCCTCAGAGCCACGCTTCCGGCCACCAGTGCCGCGTTGGCCACGCCGTGGGCAGCGGCCGCAACGCCTGGCTTCTGCATCCGCTCGACACCCACCACCGAGGTCGCCGCACCTTCGAGCGCTGATCCGGTGACCGCCACCAAGCCGTAATTGACGGCACTCGTGAGGCCCGTGAGGATCGCTTGATCACCAACACTGCGGGGAAGCAGACCTGGCTGGTACGACATGGCGATCGATGCCATGGACGCCATAGTCGCCACCCGGGATGTGAAACTGACCTCGGGCACGTCCACCATGTTCGTCATTCTGCCTTAGGGTCGAAACCATGGTGAACCTGACGCGTATCTACACCCGTACCGGCGACGACGGGTCCACCTCCCTCGGCGATTTCAGCCGCACGTCGAAGACCGACCCCCGCCTCGAGGCATACGCCGACGTCGATGAGGCGAACAGCGCGATCGGGGTGGTGCTCGCGCTCGGCGAGCCCCCGGCCGAGCTCATCCCGGTTCTGCACCGGGTTCAGAACGAACTGTTCGATGTGGGCGCCGACCTGTGCACCCCGCTCGGTGGCGACGGCCCGGCGCTGCGGGTGTCCCAGGACTACATCGACCGGCTCGAGGCTGAATGCGACCGGTTCAATGCGGATCTTCCGAATCTGCGCTCGTTCATCCTGCCGGGCGGTACGAAAGCATCTGCCTTGCTCCACGTCGCGAGGACCGTGACCCGCCGCGCGGAGCGAGCCACATGGAAGGCGTTCGGGGAGTACGGGGATTCGATGAACCCGCTCACGACGCACTACCTGAACCGACTTTCGGATCTTCTGTTCATCCTTGCCCGCGTCGCCAACCCCGGCGGTGACGTGCTGTGGGTGCCGGGTGGGGAGCGCTGAGCGCAGCGGCGTTTGCGACCTTGTTGTCGCTCGCAGCCGCCCATTGCGACGTTGTTGTCACTCTCGGGCCCTCCTGAGGGCAACAACGTCGCAAACGGCCCACGAGACCGTCAACAACGTCGCAATGCGGCGGTCATCCACAGGCCCCCGCGGGCGATCGAATTCGGCGCCACTCTGAATGGATGCAACCTTTCCAAGTCACCAGAAACGGCGGGAACGGCCGCACTTACCGTCAGACCAGAAACGGCGATCTCAGAATTCCCACGCGCGGGGTGCGTCTGCCGGCCGGGGCGACCGCGTGGCTGGACGACGTGCGGGCGATGGCTCTGGTCTTGCCCGAGGCTGCGTGCTTCTCCCACACCTGCGCGGCGCACCTGCTCGGACTGCCCCTACCCACCAACGACCCGCGTCCGCTGCATGTCACCGTCCCCGTGGGCACGTGCCGAGGCCGGAGGAAGGGCATCGTCTGGCATCGCGCCGACCTGACCGGGGATCTTCTCGTCATCGATGGACTACCCGTGACGGATGTCGCGCGCACCTGGCGCGATGTGGGTTCGATGCTCGAGTTGGCCGATCTGGTGGCGATCACCGATCACCTCCTCCGCCGAGGTATGGCCAAAGCCGACGAACTCCTTGTGCCTCGCGGGTGCCGTCGGGCGCCGACACTGCGGCGGGCACTGTCCCTCGCCGACCCGAGGAGTCGCTCGCCGCGGGAATCGGCGCTGAGGGTGTGGATGCACGACGCGGGACTGCCCACACCGGAGATCAACATGGACATCGTCGAGGACGGCGGTTGGCTCGCCACAGGCGACTTCGTATGGTCCGAGTTCCGGTTGATCATCGAGTACGACGGCGGCCACCACGCCAGCCTGAAGCAGCGCCATCAGGATGCCGTCACTCGCGACGCCCTGCGTGAACATGGCTGGGATGTGCGGGTGCTTACCGCGATCCACATGCGCCGACCTGAGCGTGCGGTGGCATTGGTGGCAGATGCCTTGCGGTCGCATGGATGGATCGGCTGACCGTCGTTTGCGACGTTGTTGTCGCTCGCAGCCGCCCTCTGCGACGTTGTTGTCACTCTCGAGCCCTCCTGAGGGCAACAACGTCGCAAACGGCCCACGTCACTGACAACAACGTCGCAAACGGGTCAGGCGAACACACGACGGTGGGCGCCCCCCTCAGGAAGCGCCCACCGTCGTGTGAGTTAGTGGTGCGGGCCGACCGCGACCTGCAGTCGCCCCTCCTGCTTGCGGATCTCGGACTCCGTACCCTTCGCGCGGGCGGCTTCAAGTTCCTGCTCAGCCTGCCGCACGTCGATCTCCGAGGCGAGTTCCAGCCACTCGGCCAGGACGATCACCCGGTTGCCATCCACTGTGCAGAAGCCCTCGTGGATGTACGCGCGGACGTCCTCGCCCTCAGTCGGGCGGATCAGGATCGGGCCGTCGGCCAGCATGCCCATCAGCGGCGAGTGCCCGGGCATGATCCCGGTCTCACCGTCGAGGGTACGCAGCACCACCAGCGACGCCTCGCCTTCCCAGACGTTGCGTCGCGTGGAGACCATCGCCACGTTGAGGGACGCCATGACTACTTGGCCAGCTTCGCCGCGTTGCGCTCGACGTCCTCGATGCCACCACACATGAAGAACGCCTGCTCCGGGATGTGGTCGTACTCGCCGTCGGCCAGCGACTTGAAGGACGCGATGGTCTCCTCGACCGGCACGAACGATCCGGGCTGGCCGGTGAAGGCCTCGGCCACGAACATGTTCTGGCTCAGGAACCGCTGGATACGACGGGCCCGGTTGACGAGGATCTTGTCCTCTTCGGAGAGCTCGTCGATACCGAGGATCGCGATGATGTCCTGGAGGTCCTTGTAGCGCTGCAGGATCTCCTTGACGCGTGCCGCCACCGCGTAGTGCTCGTCGCCGATGTAGCGCGGGTCGAGGATCCGCGACGTCGAGTCCAGCGGGTCCACCGCCGGGTAGATGCCGAGCTCGGAGATCGGCCGGCTCAGCGTGGTCGTCGCGTCGAGGTGCGCGAAGGTCGTCGCCGGCGCCGGGTCGGTCAGGTCGTCGGC
>CALFYG010000034.1 GCA_937952095.1 uncultured Micrococcales bacterium
TGGCACCACCAGCCGACCCACAGCAGCATCACCGCGGCGAAGCCTGCCACCCCGACGAGCTGGCCGGGGAACTCGTTCAACAGTTGACCGATGGCCTGCCCGGTGATGATGGCGTAGGAGACGACGAACGTGGACAGGGACACCGCGAGGGCGTACGGCTTGACGGTGCGGCGGAAGATCCGCCACGGCAGGGTGCGGCCGTCGTCTGGCTTGTCCGGTGGCATGTCAGGCCGCCTCGTAGGTGAAGTCCCACGACAACCGCACGGGGCTGCCGTAGGCCAGGTAGTAGCCGGCGAATGTCGCGTCGATGTAGGCGACGGGGGTGATCTGGCCGACCTCCACGCCGAGACAGTAGGTGGCGCCGTTGGCCTGCTCCAGCGAGTAGTGGCCGACCCGGCCGCCGCCGTCGATCTGGATGAACCCGATGCGCCGCGCCTCTGTGGCTGTCGACTTCGGGGTCACCGGCAGCGGGAGGCGATAGGTGCCGGTGCCGACCGCGGTGATCGTCACCTGGCCTTTGCCCGTCACGGTCTTCCCGATCTGCGTGTACCGCGATTCGGCGGTGACGTTGGCGAATGTCGGCGTCGTACCGGACGACGTCAGCGACGGCGTCCAGGCTGTCCAGGTGCCGAGCGCGGCGAGGCTGGCGTCGGTTGCCACGAGCTGCTCGTACCTGACGGCCTCGCCGTTGCCGGACGCGGCAGCCAGGCCGGTGACCTTGTTGGATCCCATCGCGATGTTGCCGGCCATCGTGCCGCCTGCCAGCAGCAGCGCAGCAGCATCGATGTTCGCGAACGTGGTGCCGTTGGACACCTGCAGCTTCGACGTCGTCGAGTTGTAGACGACACGGCCCGCGGGCTTCTGCCCCGCGGTCAGCGCCGCGATCTCCGCGGAGGTCAGCGACTCGATGCCGGGCGCCTCGTCGAGACGTTCGGCCAACGCCTGCATGTCGGCGGGGACGTCGTTGGCGTCCGACCCCTCGGGGAACGGCAACGCCATGACGGTGGTGGTGTCAGCCATCAGTCAAAGTCCTCTCAGGCAGCCGCGCCGGGCAGCGACGTCGGCCAGGCGACGTCCACCGGATAGATGATTGAGCCGACGATCACGTCGTTGTTTGCCACTCCTGCAGCCAGCACGATGGAACTGGAATCCAAGTCGAATCGCACCGGAACGGCCTCGTCCTGCGTTGCGTTCCGCGCTGTTCCGTAAAGGTGCAACTGGTAAGAGAGCCAGGTTGCCGGAACTGTGCTGATTGTGGTGTAGCTGCCTCCGGTGCCCACAGCGGTAACAGCGAAGGACACCGTCGCCACGTCTCCCCTCCGACGGAGCCAAACGTCGCCGCTCCAGTTGGCAGTAAGCCCGGTGTTGTACAAACGCACGCCGGTGTGTGGCACACCTCCGGTCAGAATCCATGCGCTGCCAGTCGAGGTCACCTGGACGAAGGACTTCGGGCCGAGGGGGAACGTCGCGATGCCGTCGATCGTCTCGGACGAGTTGCCGTCCAGCGTCACCACGCCAGACCCAGAGTTGCGAATGCTCAGCGCCTTGCCCGTGCAGGTGCTTGCAGCCGGCAAGTCCAAGGTGAACGTGCCGCTGGTCACGTCCAGTGTGTTGTCGTTGACGGTGGCCGTGTAGGCACCTGTTTTTGCCGCGTACGTGTCATACGCGGCGAGGCGGGCCTTGACGGTGGCGAATGTGCCAGCCGGGTCGGTGCCCAGTTCGGCCTGGACCGCTTCGATGGCGTCGCCGAGGTCGTTGTGCATATCGCGGTGGGTGCGACCGCCGACACTGTCGGACGTCTTCTTGTCCGACGAGATGGTGTCGAACGAGTCGAGGCTGCCGGGGTAGGTACTGGCCACTGTGGCTCCTTAGAATCGCAACTCGGTGTAGGTGAGGGCACTGCCGGTCATGTCGCTGTATGCGGTGTACGCGGTGTCAAGGTCGTCGTAGGTGACCGGCGTCGACGAGGTGACGGTCAGGTTCGCCCCGGCCGGTTTCTCCCGCATCGCCGCGGCCAGGGTTGCCGCCGAGTCGACGACCTCGGTGGAGTCGACCTGGACTCCGATCGCCCACGGATCCCCGCCGACTGCGGTGGTGACCAGGCAGTAGCGGGTGCCCGTCAGCGTGGCCTGCACTGCGGCCTGGATGCCGGCGGCGCTACCGTGGGCCTGTGCCCCGGCGCGGGTCAGATACCAGCGGGCGTCGGCAGTGTCCATGCCGCCGACCGGGATCCCGATCAGCCAGCCGAGCCACGGCAGCCAACCGGCCGGGGACGTGGCCGGGTTGACAGGTTCCGAGGTGCCAGAGGCGGACGTGTCGGGGTCGGCGTCGTCGATGAACTTCGCCACCGAGTAGGCGGCGTCGCCGATGCTGGCCATGAACCGCAGCAACTCGTCGTTGGTGTCGGCGTCGCGCACATACTCGGGCAGCAGGTCGAACAGTCGCTGGCCGGTGCGGGTGATGTTCGACGGGGCGCCGGTGTCGTACAGCGGGAAGCCTTCGTACGACAGGTCGGAGTCGTACAGGCTGCTGGAGTCATAAGACGTCGCCATGCAGCACCGCCTCTCAGGTGATGGTCAGGGCGACGGTGCCGATGACCGCGAACTCGTCGAAGTTGACCGTCGCGGTGGTGCTCGGCAGCGTCAGCGACGTCACCGAATCCACGCCGGGCACACTCTCGATGACGGCCTGCACGTCGAGGGGTTCGACGTCGGCGCCGAACCCGGAGGTCTGCCACGACCACACCGACGCCAGCGCGTCCTCGATCGCGGCCTCCAGTTCGGTGGTGTCGTAGCCGGTGGCTTTCGTCACTGCGGCGGTGACGTTGACCGACACGGGGGTGGCGTTCTCGACGGTCATGGTGAGGATCGACGCGCACTGCGCCTGCATCGCCGTCTGCAACTCTGTCTTCTCGTCGGCGGTGATCGCCGCGCCGTTGCCGTACACGTAGACGGTGAGGAATCCGTCGTCGTCGCCGGGGCTGTTCCCGCCGTCGTGGTCGTACTGGTCGACGGCGACGGCACGCTTCACATACGACTGCTCGAGCGCGTAGGCGGTGAAGTGTTCCGGCACTACCAACGATGAGGTCACACGCGCGAACCTGGTCGCGGCCCTGGTCAGGAACGCCAGGTCGTCCTCAGGGTCGGCGCCGCCGTTCAGGTCGGTGTACAGCACACAGTTGGCAAGATGCGGCACCGCGACGACAGGGTCGCAGGCGGTGCCGGCCGTGACAGCGTTCAGATACCCGCCGGTGTCAGTGGTCGCCACCGCCACATCCAGCGTGGAGCCGGTGCCGCTGACCGTCTCGGTGGCGATCAGCATCGAGTCGTAGTCCTCGAGGCGGAACAGCGTCCCCTCCTCGATCGTCGTGGTCGGGGAGCCGGTCAACGTCAGCCGCACCGTGCCCGTCGCAGGTGAACCCTCGTCGCGTTCGACGCCGTACAGAGAGATGACACCTTCGACCAGGGCGCCCAGCACACGGTTCGCGGCGTACACCAGATCGGCCATGCCGACCGCCGTCGCCTCCATGATCACCGTTTCGAGCGCGCCGTTACGTGGCTCCCACTGCGGCAGCCGCGACTCGGCCAGCGCCAGCATCGCGTCGAAGATCTGCTGCGGGTCGCGGTCGTCGACGCTGACGCCGAGGTAGGTGGAGTCCAGGTCACGCAGCGCCACGTCAGGCTCCTTGCTCGTCGTCGGTGTCGGCCCAGTCGACGTCGATGTCGACGGCCACGGTGTTGTCGTTGGATTCGGTGACCTCGACCCGTGCCACCAGCAGCGCCGGTTCGGCGTAGCCGATCGTCGCGGTGATCTCATCCGGGTTGATGCGGGTGCCAGTCGGATCCATCAACCCCCACAACGGCGCCAACGGACGCTCACCGGCCTCGCAGGACACGATGTGCCCACACGTCTCCGCGGCGTGCCGGGCAGACCCCTGCTCGATGGTGACCGCGGCACCGTTTGAGTCGATGCGGAACGGGTGCGCCAACGTGACCGTCATGCCTGTTACCTCCTAGACCGCATAGACAGGAATCTTGAACGAGTTGCCGCTTTCGTCCTTCACCGTCCAGTACGCCGACGGGGTCGCCGGCAAAGCTGCGGCAGCCCCCGCCGCGCCGACGGTGGTTGATGACGCGTCCTTCGTGAGGAGCACCCCATTGGATGCCGGGAACAGCGGGGCCCAGCCCGCGGCCCACTGGAAGCGGTCAGCGCCGAAGTAGAGGAAGCGGTCGGCCGGCACGTAACTACCGCTGGCCGTCATCAGGTTGATGACACCACCCGCGGTGAATGTGCTCATGCCCGTTTGCAGCGTGCCCACAGTGCCCCCGACAGTCGCCGAAACGTTGCACGGCCCGACCGCGTTCTGGAAGTCCACGGCGGTGCCAACGTCGAACGCTTCCACCTCTGCGTGCAGATAGCCGCAGGAACCCCCAGCACCGGTCACGCCGATCTGCAGGAAGGTTCCAGACGTAGTGCCCCCCTGGACGTTCAGGTGCACCTCATCGCCGCGTGCGACGATCCCGGTCGGGTGTCCGAACACTGCGCCGTGGTAGCGGTTGTTGCCGGTGCCTTCACCGAATCGGACCCCGACGCCCGTGCTACCGCTCGCGATGCAGTCATGGAAGTGCGCCTGGCAGTCCATGTCGTAAGACCCAGAGGTGTTCATCCAGGCGTTCACCCGGGTAGCGGTCAGCAGCGCGTTCGGGTCCAGCCTGTCGCCGCGGATCCCCCAGCCGTCATTGTTGGCAAGCACCACGTCATGCATGTACGAGTCGTGGGGGCCGCGCCAGCGCCAGCCGTCCCCGTCGTTGTCGACGACCTTCACGTTGGCGAAGAACGACTCCAGCAGGTCGTCGGGGGTGGCAGCGTCGTGCGTCGTGAACTCGGTCCAGACACCGCCGTCCTTGCAGTTCTGCACCTGGATGTCGGAGAACTTCAGGCTGCAACCCCAGATGCGCACACCCCACCCGGCGGACTGGGTCGCCTTGTCCCCGTCGATGGTCAAGTTGTGCAGCCCGGACAGCCGCGCGCCCAGCAGGATGTCACCCGACGCATACGCCTTGTCGGTCAAGGTGTCGAAATCAACACCTTGCACGACGTCCTGGTCTGCCCCGGCGACCGACTTCAGAACGCTGACCGCAACGCCTTGCCCGATCAGTGCGACTTTCGGCCTCAACGTCACATTGCAGCGGTACGTGCCGGCAGGGAAGAACACCTGGCCGCCGTCCTCGGCCACCGCATCTATGGCCGCCTGAACGCTGGCAGTGTCGTCGGTGGTCCCGTCGCCCTTCGCGCCGAACGCCTTGACACTCACGTCACGGCCTTCGCCCAGGACTCCCGCGACCACCTGCCGTCCGTCGTCGGTCTGTGCCAACAGGACGCGCTGGCCGGGCTGGACTGTTTCGGTCGTCTCGTACGGCCCGCGCAGCACGCCGCGGGAGCCGGGCATCGACACGTACACGCCGTTGTCGTCGACGGCCTCCACGAGGCCGAGTGTGATCGCCATTGTCAGTACCAGTTGTTCTGTTGGAAGAACGCCCAGGCCCGCTTCGGACCGCCGTACCGGGCCTTGATGTAGTCCAGACCCCA
>CALFYG010000035.1 GCA_937952095.1 uncultured Micrococcales bacterium
TGCTCCTTCTTGTCAGGGGGCCACCCGCGCCGGTCTTCGATCGAGACGGTCCGCATCGCGGGCCGTCACCACCGAGGACCGAGGCGTACGAGGCGACCCCGGGGTTGGTGCAGTGACGCCGCCGAGCAGCTGGTGCCACCCGGCGGCGTCGCAGGCTATCGGCGGATACCCAGCCGCGCGATCAGCGAACGATAGCGCTCGATGTCCGTGCGGGCCAAGTAGTCGAGCAGGCGGCGACGCCGCCCCACGAGCAGCAGCAGTCCGCGGCGGCTGTGGTGGTCGTGCTTGTGCTCCTTGAGGTGTTCAGTGAGGTGAGCGATGCGGTGGCTCAGCAGAGCGACCTGCACCTCGGGGCTGCCGGTGTCGCCGTCAGCCGTGGCGTACTCACCGATGATCTTCTGCTTTGTGGCAGTGTCCATTGGGTATTCCCGATTCCTACGCGGACGCAACAACAAGGCGGTCTACCGAGCGTCCGGTCAGTAGCCGTAGACCCCAGTGTAGCGGGTGAGGCCGTCCGGCGGACGCCACCCGACCCGGCGATCGTGACGGGAGGCATCGCGCCCGCCGACCCGGCGGGCGCGCCCCCTCAGCCTCCCGAGCCTTTGAAGACCTTGGGCACGGTCTTCAAGATGATCTTGACGTCCGACCAGAGGCTCCAGTGGTCCTCGTACCGGTTGTCGAAGCGTGCCCGGTCGTCGATGGAGGTGTCTCCGCGCAAGTCGTGGATCTGCGCCAGTCCGGTGAGCCCGGCCGGCATCCGGAGCCGGTCGTCGTAGTGCGGGTACTGCTCGCGGAACTGCGCCACGAAGTACGGCCGCTCCGGCCGCGGTCCGACGAAGGACATGTCACCGCGCAGGATGTTCCACAACTGCGGCAGTTCATCGATCGACGACTTACGCAGGAACGAGCCCACCGGGCCGAGGCGTTCGCTGTCCGGCGTGACGCTCCACGTGGTGTCCGACAGGTCCTCCGTGACCGGCTTCATCGTCTGCAACTTGAGGAGTTCGAAGCCCCTGCCACCTTTGCCGATCCGGGTCTGCCGGAAGAGCAACCCGCCGCCGGTCTCCCGTTTCACAAGCAGTCCGGCCACCAGCAGAACCGGGCTGAGCACGATAAGGGCCACCGCGGCGAGCACGATGTCCATCCCGCGCTTGGCCACCAGTCCGAAGGTCGGCCGCTCAGCCCCGAGGCGCAGCACGGGAACCCCGAACAACTCGTCGTCGGCACGATCGGCACCGATCAGGTCGAAGTACCGGGGCACCGCCATCACAGTCAGGCCGGCGGCCAGCCCGCGCCGGATCTCGAAGACCTCCCGCGCCTCCGAGGCCCGGGAGAAGGCCACCAGGACGGTGCCCGCCTCAACGTCCGCGGCCGCCCGCGGAAGATCGACGTCGAGTAGGTCGGGTACCCGACCGGCAAGATCCAGGCCGTAGTCCGGGTTGTCCTCGGCCATCTCGGCGATGGCGTCGGCCACCAGTCCGCCGCCGACGAGGAGCAGGCGCTCCCGGGCCACGTCGTTGCGCCGCAGATTCCGCAGGATCACGTACAGGGGTGCTCGCAGCAGCCCGAGCAGCACCCCGGTGAGAGCCACCCAGATCACGTCGGTCACATGCAGGTCGAGCGAGCTGAGGGCGCCCAGGAAAGCGAACAACCCCGCTCCAGCCAGACCTGCCTGCACAGCGCGCGGCAATTCGTCGAGGCAACTCAGCGAGAAGCGAGCACGGTACAGGCCCAGCCGCCAGCGGAAGACAACGACCAGCACCAGGCCGACAGCCTCCACTACACCCGCCCCCGCCCAGACCCACGTGATCGCGGCCAGTGCAATCGCATCGACCACCACGAGTGCCAGCGTCTGGCGGCGCGCGCTCAGGTGATGCCGCTGCAACGCACGCATGCTAACCGTCGCCGCTCCCATTCCCAGTTCACCGCCTCACATGGCTCGCCAACGTCGGGTGGACTCCAGCGCTCTCCAGCCACGTCATGACTCTGGCATCGGCCGATCGACGCCTCGCCTTGAGTCGATCCCGTGCCGCACCGGACGCGCCGATGCACGAACCAGAAGGGCCCCAACACTACTCCCGGACACACAACAAGGACGCAGTGCCATCCTCGCAGGTTCCGCCTCCTGCGTCACTGCCCGCGGTTGCGCCCGCCGAGAACCGCGTCCAGAAAGGCGTTGAGCGGTCCCGACCGGTTCGCCGAGCTGCGCCGGGCGGCCACCATCGCGCGCCTGCGCCGGGCAGGGGCGAGAGCCACAGCCACTACCCAGGCCACCAGCAGCGCCTTGCGCCGGGGCCTCTCCCGGGACGTCACCAGGTGTGAGGCGTACTGCCAGGTCGTGGCCGGCCGTGGCCGCCCATCCCCCAGTGCCTCGGAGAGGAAATGCAGCTCCCACTCGTACTCCGTGGTGTCCGGGGGCGGCACGCAGAGTCCGGGGGTCAGCCTAACCGCCTCCTGCCAGCGCCGCCGGTGCCGAACCAAGTCCCGCTGCATGATCTCGGACGTGGGCACTGCGTACTGACTGGTGCTGCCGCCGTGGACGCGGTAGCACGCCAGCGGTTCGGAGATGGTGGCAACAGGGCCGATCTCGGGCATAACCAGGGCCACGGCCCCGTCCAGTGCGTCGTACTGGTCCACGATCGTGAGGTCGAGTGCCTCTAGCGCGGACCGCAGGTAGACATTCCCCGAACTCGGTGGACACACGTGGAAGCCACGCCGCTGGTTGTCCTGGCGCATCCCGTCGCTGGTGTACCCGAAAGGGAACGTCGGGAAGACCGATCGGAGATCCCGGCCCGCCTCGTCGACGCCACGCAGCTGGAACTGGATCTTCACGTTCCTGCCGTCGCAGAACCCGGAAACCACCTGGGACATCCGGGCCTCGGGATAGTCGTCCGCGTCGAGGAAGTAGACGTACGGCGCCGTCGCCTGCGACAGCCCCACCCGCGAGGCTCCCGTCTGCCCCCGGTTGTCGATGTCGAGGACCTCGATGCCGTCGAACCCGCCGAGCACGGACAGGGAGTCGTCCGTGGAACCGTCGTTGACGACGATCACCTGCTGGAACGGCATCGATTGGGTGAGGCAGGCCCGGACGGCGTCGCCGACGAACCGCGCATAGTTGTAGTTGATGATCACCGCGGTGATCGGCGCGGGTGGCATACCCGTCAGCCTAGTGACTAGAAGTTCTTGCGGTAGGCCCTGGCGGCCTTGGGCATCAACGTGGACGAGTACATCTGGAAGACTCCGGAGGCGTCATCGCGCACGTTGAAGAGAATCTCGTATCGGATTCTGCCGGGGCCGCGGCCCGCATAGGTGGAAACCCACTTGTGGAACTGGCGCACGTAGACCGGCGAATCCCCGAAGGAGGCGTTGGAACTCCACTCGGAGATGGCGAACGGCAGTCCCACGGACTTCGCGTACCGGCGATGTTGCTCGATGCCCAGCGGGGCGCCGAACGCGTCGACACCCATGATCTTGGCCCTGAACTCGGCCTTCGTGCTCACGAAGGGCCACTGGTTGAAGGAGTCGACGCTCATCACATCGACGTACTTCTTGCCGGGGAAGGCCTTGCGCCAGTCATAGCCGTCCGCCCGGACGGTGCCGTCGTTGGGGCAGAAGACCAACTTGGCTGACGGCAGGATCGCCTTCTGTAGCGCGCGGTACCGACGCCAAGAACGCACGAAGTCACGGAGCTCGTACTTCCGCACCTGCCAGTCGAACCAGTTCCCGTTGAACTCGTGGGCGAAGCGGATGTACAGCGTGCCGGGACGGCCCGCCCAGGCCGCCCTCAGTGCCTGCAGTGACGCCGTCCAGCGGGCGTCGTAGTCGCCCTTGGCGGCGCTGGCCCAGGTCTCGCCGCGATCCTTGTAGATCGACCCGACTGCAATGTCCATGTCACCGCGCCAGGATCCGTACTCAGCACCAGGCTGCAACGTCCAGTAATGCTGCTGCGATTCGAACTTCTCGTTCCAGGTGGCCGCGATCCCCACCTTGCGACCACGCCACTTCGCCAGAGAGCCGTCACCGACCCCCTCGCCGGCCGCGCCCGAGACCCACTTCTTCTGCTTCTTCTTCGTGGGCCCGCCCTGGGCACTCACAGCCATCGTCGGCGACTGTGCGACCGATGGACTCACGGCGGTGCCGGGCTGGGCCGAACTGCAGGCGACCATCGCCATGGTGCAGACGCCCGCCATCAGCGCGAGCGGCAGCGCCCGCCGCCCGGACAACACAGAAGCCCCCCTCGGGGGCGTCGTTACGCCCGGAGGGGGGTCAGCGATCAGTTCAGAAGGCTTGGACATAGGCGGCTGCTGCTGCGGGCATGTCCGTCGAGGGGTACATCTGGAAGACCCCACCGTTGAACGAACCCACATTGAACAGAATCTCATACGGGACCTGTCCAGCACCAGAGCCGGCGTTCTTCTCAACCCATTGGTGGAACTGCTCGACGAAGACCGCCGAGTCGCCCATGGTGGCGTTCGAACTCCACTCCGAGATCGCCAGCGGCAAACCGTTGGCCTGCGCGTACTCGCGGTGGCGCTCGATGCCCACCGGCGCGCCGTAGGAGTCGGTGAGCAGGATCTTGGAGTCGAACTCCGCCTTCGTGGTCGCGAACGGCCACTGGTTGTATGTGTCGACACTCATGACGTCGACGTACGCGGCTCCCGGGAAGGCCTTGCGCCAGTCCAGCTTGAGGCTGCTCGACGTACCGTCGTTGGGGCAGAAGACCAACTTGGCCGACGGCAGGATCGACTTCTGCAGCCCACGGAAGCGCTTCCACGCAGCAACGAAACTGTCGGCCTGGGCGCCTGTCACCTTCCACGGGACCCAGTCGCCGTTGAACTCGTGGGCGAAGCGCAGGTACAGGGTACCCGTGCGCCCGGCCCACAACGTGTCGAGCTTCTTGAGCGCCTTGGTCCACCGGGCGTCATAAGCGCCCGTGGCCGCAGCTGTCCAGGTCTCGCCACGATCGGCGTAGATGGCACCCATGGCCACATCCATGCTGCCCCGCCAGGAACCCCACTCCAGCCCCGGCTGCAGCGTCCACTGCTCGGTCTGCGCCTCGAAGGAGTCGTTCCACGTGCCGCCGATCTCGACGGGGGTGCCGCGCCACGACGCGAACGCGCCGTTCGTGGCACCGTCGCCGGAGACCCCGGACAGCCAGTCCCCGCCCGACGGCGGCGGAGTGGGAGTCGGAGTCGGAGTGGGAGTCGGGGTGGGGGTGGGGGTCGGTGTCGGTGGCTTGCGGACCTTGGGCCGCTTGCTGCTGATCACGTGATTGCTCATCACGGGCCGGACGGTGACCACCGCTGTCTTCTTCAGCACGTCGCCATGGTCGTCGCGCACCACCAGCCGCCACTTGCGCGGGGTCTTCTTGGCAGGCAGATCGACAGCGATCCGGTCACCTGTGCTCGTCGCCACCGTCCGCCGGCCGGTCCACCCGGCCCGGGTGTGCACCTGGACGGTCACCGCAGCGGCGTGCGGGGTCCGGACCGTGTAGGCCATGCGGACGTCGTCGCCGGTGGGCGCGGTGACCACCTGCGGCCGCCACGCCTCGGATTCCGCGAACGCCGGGGCCGGCGCCAAGCCGGTCGCGACGATCAGCCCCAGTGCGACTACCCCGGTCCGTAATGCGCTGCGTACTGCGGTGCTCATGTCTTGCCCATCGGCGCGAAGGGCACCCCACCTTGAGCCCCGCAACGCGGCTACCCCCGTTCGGGGCACGCGTCATCGGACCCCGTCCGGTCAACGGGACGCTATGGTGATCACGCGGCCGGGGAAGGCGCCACGACAGACGATTGGGATGACCATGGCGGATCGAGGCGGGCTGAGCGCCCATACCCTGTTCAGCCTCGTTCGGCGCAACCTCGCGCTGATCGTGGGCGGTACCCTCCTCGGGGCGATCACGGGATTCGCACTGGCTACGATCAACCCCACGTACGGCGCCACAGTCGTCGTGGAAGTGGCCACAGGAGTCGATCCTGCGCAGACCTCCACACTGGTCGAGTCTGCGGCCTCGACCATCGAATCACCGGCGATCATCAGCAAGGCGGCCACCACGCTGGGGGTGCCGGACGCGCAGTTGTCGCAGTCGGTCTCCGCCGATGTGCAGCCCGGCACCAATCTCATCAACCTCAGCGCCACCGCGGACTCCGCAGACTCCGCGGTGGAGGCCGCGACCGAGGTGACTAACGTCGCGATCACCGACTACCGGACGCGCAGCGATGAACGGGCCAAGCAGGTCCGGTCCGCGGGCGCGGACCTGCTGGCCGATGGAACACTGGACGCGGCGCGCGCGGAGTCGGCCCGTCAGGCCAGCATCGGTTCGGTGGTGGGCACTGCACAGGGCCAGGCGATCCAGGACACCGTCACGCTGTCAGTCGCCTCCCCCGCACTCAGCGCCTACCGGGAGGGCGTGAGCCGTCCAGTGGGCATCATCCTCGGTGCCGCCGCCGGCGCCCTGCTGACCGCACTGGTCGCGCTGTCGCAGGCCTGGAACCGCCGTCGACCGATCCGCACACTGGACGACCTGGAGTACGCGGGCGACATCAGCGGTGCTCCCGCCGAACCCGCCGACCGGGCGGCGGGCCTCGCGCTAAGTTCCGGCCGGAAGGTGGTGCTGGTGCTCGGTGCCGACGAGGCCGGTCGGGAGGCGTTGGCCCGTCGCGCCGCTGAGGGGATGGTCCTCAACGGAACCCACACCGCACTAGTGGTCGTCGTCCCCGGCGAAGAGGACCTGCACGAGGTCGGCGCCGACCGGTGGGAGATCGGGGCCGGTCAGGTGGACGAAGTCCTGTCCCGCGTGCAGCGCCGGCGACTGCCGGAGCGCTTGGGCACGGATGCGGTGGTGTTGTGTGCCCCGCTCACCGACGACGTGACCCTGTACCTGGCCGGCCAGGACGACTACCTCGCCCTGCTGGCCATCCCCGTCGGCACCCAGGTCGGGCGGGCCGCTGAGCAACTGGAGAAGGTCGCCACCGCCGACCCGATCGGCGTGCTGCAGGCCTGATGTCCACGCTAACGGCTGCGCCACCCATCGTCACGGGTGCACACCGACCGACGGTGCGCTGGATCGTCGGGCTGTTCGCGGCCAGCATCCTGCTCCAGCGCTTCGCCCTGCCTGGGGGCATCGTGCCGGTCCTCGTCGTCGTCGTGTTCGCCGCAGCGGGGTACGGACTGCACACGGGACTACTGGCCTTCGACCGCCGGCGCCTGAGCCTTTACCTCCTGGCGGCCGGTCTGACCGCCGCCGCAGCCCTTCCCCAGACGCTGCTCGTGACTTCGCCCCTGATCAGCCTGACGTCGTGGGGCCTGTTCATGACGGTCTGGGCGCCGGCGACCCTGCATCTGACCCACCGGGACCGGGCGACCCTGCATCGGACCTTCGAGGGCTGCCTGCGCTGGGGGCTGGGCTTGGCCGTGGTGGCGATCGTGATGCGGCTGGTCCAGATGGTGGGGCTCCCGTACGCCGACCCGCTGGCCGTCGTACCCAAGACCCTGCTGGTGCAGGGCTACGTCATCACCTACCCGATCGAGTACGGCTCGCAGATCTACCGGTCCAACGCCTGGATCGGCCTGGAACCGTCGATCATCTCGCTGCAAATCGGCATCGCCGCCGTGTTGGCCATCCTCCTGCGGGCCAACCCGTTGGCACTGGTCCTGCTGGCCATCGGCATCATCTGCACCGTATCCGGTTCGGGAGTGTTCATCGTGGCGGTGGCCCTGACCGTCATGCTGCTGATGCCCCTTCGCCGGCACGTCTGGCCGTACGTCGCGGCCGGGGCGGTCACGGTGTTCCTCGCTGTGCAGACACCCGCGGGCCGGGAACTCGCGTCCCGTGCCACCGAAGCCGCGATGGCCGGCAGCTCCACCAGCCTGCGGGCCATCGAACCGTACAGGTTCCTGTGGCCGACATGGTCGGAGAACGTCTGGACGGTGCTTTTCGGCGGCGGTGCGGGGTCCTCGCAGCAACTGGTGGAGGCGACCAACCGTGCGGGACTCCTGGTGCCGTCGCCGGTGAAGGTCTTCTTCGACTACGGAGTGATCGCCGGTCTGGCCCTGTGCGTGTTCCTCGTCTTCTGCTACTTCGGTGCACCGAGCCGAGCGCTGGCCGTCACGCTGTTCGCCTCATCGTGGGTGCTCCAACCCGGCACGACCACGTTCGTCGTCGTGATGCAGACGCTGCTGTTCGTGACCTGGTGGGCCCCCCGGAGGCGCCACCCGCTGGAATCCGCGCCCTACACCAAGAACGAGCGGTCCCCTCTCTTGGAGGTATCCAGATGAGCCCGCTGGTCTCCGTGCTCATGCCGGTGCGAAATGAGGCGGCCTCCGTGGCTCGCGCCGTCGCCTCGGTACTGCAGCAGACCCACCAGGCTCTCGAAGTGCTGGTTGTGGACGCACTCTCGACTGACGAGACCCGCCGGATCGTCGAAGGCATCGCGGACCCGCGGGTACGGCTGCTGCACAATCCCGGGATCAGCATCCCGTGCGGGCTCAACGTCGGCCTGCGCGACGCCCGTGGCCAGTTCGTGGCGCGCGTGGACGCCCATGCCAGGGTCAACGCCGAGTACCTGGACCTGGCACTGGCCCACCTGGCCGCCGATCCGGGACTGGCGGCGGTGGGCGGGCGCAGGCTGACCGAGGCCACCACACCGGTGGGCCGCACCATCGGCTTGGCCCTGTCGAGCCCGTTCGGGGTGGGCGACTCGATCAATCACTACGCGACCCAGCCGCAGCGCACCGACCACGCGTCATTCGGCGTGTACCGCACAGATGTCGCCCGGGGGGTCGGCGGCTGGGACGAGAACCTGCCGGCCAACGAAGACGTCGACTTCGACTTCCGGATCCTGGAGCACGGGTTCGGGATCCTCTACGAGCCGGCCATGGAGATCCACTGGCAGGTGCGCGAGACGCTGCCCGATCTCGCCCACCAGTACCAGAGGTACGGCCGCGGCAAAGGAGCGATGGTGCGCAAGAACGGCCCCTCGGCGATACGGCTGCGCCACCTCGCGCCGCCAGCCCTGGTGGCCGACCTCGCGCTTGCCGGGCTCGCCGCGGTGACCCGGCATCCGCGCGCTGCCCTGGCCCTCACCGCGCCCTACGCGGCACTGCTGGCCTACGCCACGGCCAGCACCCGCTCGGCAGCTCGCTCGGCCGACGCCACGCTTGCGGCCTTCCCCGCCGCCCTGGCCACCATGCACCTTTCGTGGGGGATCGGCTTCCTCGAGGGCCTGGCCGGCCGCGCGGCCGCTCTGGGCAGCCAGCGTCAGTGACCCTCCAGCAGGGACGCGACGACGGCCAGACCCGCGCGGGGATCCAGCTGCCGGCGCACCGCGACCATCGCGCGCCGTGCCAGGTCGGCTGCCGCGTCGGGGTGGTCCAACAGATCCACCACGGCTCCGGCGAAGGCCCGGGGGCGGTCCTGTACCACCACGCCGTCGATCGGCCCGAGTCCGGACGTGGCGTGCGACGTGGTCACGACCGGCACCCCGGCAGCCATGTACTCCACGAGTTTGATGTTCACCCCCGAGCCGCTCACCGCCGGGTTCACCGCCACCGCGGCGCCGGCCAGGTACGGCTCGACCGTGGCGACGTCGGGATGCAGTTCGGCGGCGGGCGCCTGCTCGACCCAGCGCTGTACCTGCGCGGTGGGGGCCCGGCCCACGATCTGCATGATGACGTCGGGCCGGGCCGCATGCACCGTGGGCCAAACCTCGCTCAGCAACCAGCGGACAGCCTCCACGTTGGTGGCGACGTCGAGGGCGCCCAGGAACAACACGCGGTCCGGCACCGCGGGTGCCCTGTCCACCGGCGACAGGTCCGGACCCGCGAACGGTGGCACGTGCCGGGCCGGTACCGGACCCAGGGCCGCCCGCCAGCGCGCGTCCGCGGCCGAGATGTCGGCAATCCCCGAAAGCCAGGGTGCGCGGCTGAGACGGCGTTCATCGCGCTCGATGCGTGCCGCCTCCCAGCGCAGCGCCAACCCTCGCGGACCGGGGGTGCCTTCGGCCAGGCTCCGGTGGTAGGCCCCTTCCCGGTTGTGCATCCGCAGGACCGCCGGCAGTCGCAGGCCGTGCGCCAGGGCCGCCCCGATCACCCAGGACTTGTAGGAGGTGATGACGATGCCGGTCGCCGTGGGCGCAGCCGCCCGGACCTGCCCCACCAGAGATGCGCCGGGCAGTCGGGAGGCGACCGTGTAGGGGTGGCGGGGGTGCAGCAGGCGGACCGGACTCTCGCGCCTCACGACGGTGATGACCGGCGCCCCGCCCAGCGCGGACTCGTACCGGTCCCGGTCGATGGGGCCGGACACGGGCAGCACGACCGCGCCCAGCACGCCGGCATCGCGGGCTGCCCGCAGCATGGCGAGGTGCTCCCGTTCGCCACCGCCGTGTGGCGGCAGGAACTCCGAGTCCTCCACGAAGATCCAGCACTGATCACGCAGATCAGGGATCTGCACCATCCCCGGTTCCACAGCGCTCACCCTAGTGGGACCGGGGTCGCCGGTCCGCCGGACCGTACGATGGAACGGTCATGAACGCCATCGTCCTGCACCGATTGACCGGCGGCGCCTTATTCGCCGGGCTTCTGCTGACGACGGCTTCGGGCTGCTCCGCCTCCCCCACGACGGTCGCGCACAGCGCCCCGGCCCCTCTGGCGAGCAGCAGCCCCACTGTCTCGGTGCAGAATCTCGCGAGACAGTACCGGGGACTCCCCGTGCGCGTGCGGGTGACCGGCCCGGACGACACGGCTGTGAAGATCCGCACCCGGGGCGGCCGGCGCCTTCTCGCCCGTGGTCGCACGGATCAGACCGGCGCCACCACCCTGACCTGGACCTGGAAACGGACCGGTCGCAAAACCGTCGTGGTCAAGGTCGGCTCCCACCGGTTGACCACCGGGCTACGGGTGTACAAGCCGCGACCGGCGACGACGCCGCCGTCCAGTGTGGGTCAGGTGCGGGCCGTCTTCAGCGTCGGTGCGCAGCAGCAGTACCTCGACTGCGATGGCTGGGGCGGACCCACGGTTGTCCTCGTCTCCGGCGCGTGGGGAACCGCGCAGGACTGGGACAACGAGGTCGCCGTATGGCGCCAGGGCGGTCGCGTCTGCCGCTACGACCGGCCGGGGCTGGGGCAGAGTCCGGGCCGGCAGGGCAGCGTCTATGTCGACTCCGCAGTACACGCTCGCGAATTGCGCGATCTTCTGCGCGCCGCCGGTGAGCGCGGGCCCTTCGAGGTGGTCGGTCACTCCTACGGAGGCCTGATCGCCCAGACCTTCGCATCATTGTATCCGCGACAGACCGCGGGCATGGTCCTGCTGGATCCGGTTCCGCTGGGCTTCCCGCAGGCGTGGCCGTCCTTCGGGACCACGCTCGAAGAGGCGTCCCCGCGCACCTACACCGACCTGATCAGCAGCAGTGACTCCGCGGCGGCAGGGCGACCGCTGGCGGGGATGCCATTGATCCTCGTCAGCGCCGGTGTGGCCCCGTCCTGGCTGCCGGACAACGGGTTTCAGGTGTGGCGCGATGCGCAGACCGCCCAGGTGGCCGGTTGCGCGAACTGCCTGCACTGGGTGGCAGAGGGCGCCACCCACCAATTGCAGGACACCGCCCCCGAGATGACGACCTCAGCGGTCGAAACCGTCCGGAACGCGTTGCGCGACCACCGCCGGCTGCAGGCCTGACATGCCCGCACGTCGTCGTGCCCGCATCGTGATGCTGGACCTGGACTCCTGGGACGGCCTGGGAGAATGGGGGTCGAGCCTTCGCACCGCTGGTCTGCCGGTGATCCGCGTCGTGCGCTCGCACCGGCGGCGCGCCTATGCGCGCCGATGGCTCGATCGCTGGCAGTTCGGTGCGTTCCCCGTGGAGGTGTCTGGCTGCCCCGGAGACGATCCGCACGTCCGCGCCGCCCTGGCGCCG